>CAYXRA010000015.1:0-44507 GCA_964467525.1 uncultured Calditrichaceae bacterium | reverse complement strand
TCGGGGGAGGGGCGAAGGGGTGGGGGGGTCTGTTTAATCATGCCTTTGTGTGTTTGCTAAAACATGATGTTTCATTACCGCTTAAAAAAACAAATTCGTAATTCAATTCAAGAAACAATAAAATTTGCTTGATTTTAATTGTTATATATGTTTAGTTTAGCACATTACATCACAATAATGTAACTTTAAGGAGGTTTGCTTATGAAGCGTTCATTTACCTTGTTTTTTACGCTGCTGCTGCTTTTACCAGTTTTAGCGCTCAATGCGCAGCAATTAACGGTTAAGGCCGGATATCAGTTTCCGGTATTGGCAGAAGATTCTTTGTTGAACGGACTCAAGAGTGTCCGTAATGTTCAGGCTCACCCCGATCCCCTTGGCGAAGGTGTTGCCGGATTTGCCGCTACGAATTATTTTGAAGGCGGCACTGTAAGTGTTTTTAAAATGGTCGGAGATGATGCATTCGAACTGGTATATACCACCCCTCCGCCTGACAGCCTTGGCTATTATTCAACACCGCGTTATATACGCTGGGGCGATCTGGATAATGACGGTATAATCGAGATCATCTTTCAGAATAACCGTAACGGTTTGGTAATTTTCGAATGGGACGGTGTGCCGGGCAGTTGGAATTTCGGTGATGCTCCGGCCAAAAAAATCGGACCGCCCGAACTGCCAACGGATTTCAACGCCTATACCGAATACCTTGGCCCTGTGGAAGATTTTGATAATGACGGCAGTAATGAAATTGTATTCTCAATCAACTCCGGGAATACAACAAATGTGGATGATTGCTACTACGTTTTCAGCATACTGGGTCAATATCAAAGCGGCAATCCCGGTTTCTCAACTGCTATTCGCGAAGCGCGCTTTTCAAAAGGCGAAGTGCCCTTCGCTTACTGGGGTGGCGGTACGCCCTGGGCAGCCGTACCTGCCAATCTCGATGGCGAAGGCAATAAAGAATTCGTATTCCATAACTGGAATTACGGACATGTTACCACCGTGCGCGTGACAGGCGCCGATACCTATGAACTGACTGAAGATACCAGCTATGTATACGTGACAGAGAAACCCCATGATAATGTCGCCTACATGGGCGCCTTTGCCACGGATGTTGATAAAGATGGTCGTGATGAGGTATATTTGCCATTTTTCTACAGCGACCGTCCCACTCCCGGTGTCGTGGGCATGATTCATTACGAAGACGGACAGAGCACGGCTACCATTGATACAAGCAATACCGTATTACTTGATTTTTCTTCGATTATCAGCGGCGCTATTTTTGGAGCAGGATATGGAGACTATGACAAAGACGGCAATCCCAATCTCTATTTCTCCGGCGGCGCAAACCGTTTAATCGCCACGGCTGAATTTCAGGGCGGTGATAAAACCGACATGGCTAACTGGACTACGGAAGTAATTTATTCGGAAACCGACGATATCGACCGCTATGCCTCTGTTGCCTATTATGACTCCGCAGGGATTGTCGATACCGTGGTTAGTTACCGCGACGCCAGCGTAGCTTATTTTGTTTCGAAATTTGCCTCAGGTAACGCCGATATGGATAAAGACGGCAACGAAGATATGATCGTCGGTTTTCAGGCGTTTGGCGACAGCATCGGTTATACATATAACACCTGGAATGCTGACTCGGGTAAATATCTGGTGACCGATGAATATTCCGAGGTTAATCCCGGCAGAAGGTCTATACGTATGATCGAAGCCACGGCTACGGGTTTTGAACGTAAGGATATTACCCTGATCACACCCGATCAGTATATTCTGGAACAGAATTATCCCAACCCTTTCAACCCGACGACCAACATCAAATTTTATTTACCGATCCAGAAGAAAATCAGTCTGACGATTTACGATGCGCTCGGACAAAAAGTGAAAACACTGATCGACAATGAGGTGATGACAAAGGGTAATCATGCCGCACAGTGGGATGCGACCAATGAGGCCGGCGTAAAAGTGGCTTCAGGTATGTACATTTACGAGCTGCGCTATGGCAATTTTGCCAAGACCAAACGGATGATGTTAATGAAATAATTTGATTTTTCCGTCAAAAAAAGGGAATCTGGTTTCAGGTTCCCTTTTTTTATATATGGCCGATTATACTTTGTGCAGACGCAGCAGATTCGTGCCGCCTTTTTCATTCGTTGAGCCGGCGACAATCACCAAACGGTCGCCTTCCTTTATTTTGTTATGACTCCTTAAAAAAGAAATTAAATCGGACAGTTCGCCTGTAACACAGATATTTTTATCGAGCAAAAGTGGAATTATACCCCAATTCAGCATCATCTGAAAAAGCGTGTTTTTATTGTCGGTAAGAGCCAGGATCGGCGCCCTGGGTCGGAAAACAGACATGATGCGCGCCGTATAGCCGGATTTTGAGAATACAATAATATACCTTGCCCTTGTTTCTTCAGAACAATGGTATGCCGAATGACAAACCGAATGGGTGAAAGATATGGCTTTATTCTTGTAGGCATCATCCGGCTTCAGACGGAAGTACTTCTCATGCGTCTCAGACTCCTCCACAATCGCATGCATCATTTCAACGGTCTTCACGGGATATTTACCGAAAGCCGTTTCACCGGAGAGCATCACCGCATCACTGCCGTCGTAAATGGCGTTGGCTACGTCCGTAACTTCAGCGCGTGTGGGGATCGGATTTGTCATCATCGAATCGAGCATCTGGGTCGCAGTGATGACTGGTTTGTTATAATGCAGACACTTTTCAATAATTTGCTTTTGAACAACCGGTACTTTTTCAGCATTGATTTCAACACCGAGATCGCCGCGGGCAACCATAATACCATCGGCGGCCTGCACAATGGCATCGAGATTATTCAGCGCCTGCGGTTTCTCAAGTTTGGCAATCACCGGGATATTTTTATCGCCAATGAAATTTTTTAAATCCGCAATACTTTCCGCATCACGCACAAAGGATAATGCTGCCAGATCGATACCGTGTTCCAGTCCGAATTGCAAGTCTTCTTTATCTTTAGCTGTTAAAGAGGGCTCGGATATCCGGACGCCCGGCAGATTAATGCCGCGCCGGTCATATAAACTACCACCGTTGATAATCCGGCAGTGAATGTTATTCGAATCAACCTGTTCAACTTTCAGCTTGATCAGACCATCATTAACAAGGATAATGTCATCAACCTTTACATCGGCAGGCAGATTTTTATAACTGGTGCTTACCCTTTGTTCGTTACCCAGGACTTTATCGGTGGTAATCGTAAAGCGGTCTCCCGGCTTTAACGTAACCGGCGGATTCCCGAACTTACCGATACGGATTTTGGGACCCTGTAAATCCTGCAGAATCGCAACCGGTTTATCGAGCTCCGAGGCAACCTTACGAATGCGTTTGATCTTTTCCAGATGCTCGGCATGGGTTCCGTGTGAGAAGTTCAGTCTGGCGATATCCATACCCGCTTTAATCAATGAACGTAACCGGTCCTCGGATTCACTGGCCGGTCCGATGGTACAAATTATTTTTGCTCTTCGTGACATATTGTATTCCGTTTCGTTTTTTAGATGTTGTATACCAATTCCCATGCATGAGATTTCAGGATATTTATTCACCGTTCCATTTTTTCAGGAAGGCAAGTATTTTACCGGCGTCGTAACTTTTTTCCTTTTCCAGTTCGGCAGTGCCCTGCGAATAGAGGAAAGCGCCGTTTTTATCCAAAACGAAAAAGTGCGGATACCCCGGTATTTCCGGATATTGGGAAAGTAGCGCTTCATTTTTGTTTTCTTCGCTGTAATTAATTTTAACCATAATATAATGCTTTTTTAAATATTCCCGGATTTCCCGGTTATTTTCAATGAAACGGTCCAGCCGGTGGCACCAGATGCACCATTCGCCGCCCACATCCAGCAGAATGCGTTTATGGTTTTTTTGCGCTATTTTTACCGCTGTCTGAATATCCGCCGCGGCGTCCCGGTTCGGATCGAATTTTTCCACCACTTTGTAGCGATTACTGTTTTCACCGCAGGCGGATAAAATAAAAAATAATACACAAGTTTTGATAAGCATGAAATAAAAAGTCTTATGCATAACGATCCCTGTTTTTAAAATTTTTCCCGTACCACATCCCAGGGAATTTTTATCCCCAGATTTAGCAATTTTTGCTCAAATTCATTGCGCTCCAGATTACCCTTTAATTTGCCGTCCTTGTAATTTAGCCAGCCGAGTTTGTTGGCGATTCGGTGCACTTCTTTCTGATCGCCCCTGTAAATGGCTTTAAGCAGCAGCAGCTCGGCGTTGGAGAGCGATTCACCTTTCAGGCGGTAATCGACAAAAGCTTCCCAGGCCAGCGGACACCAAAGTGCGACAATCTCTTCCCCAATGATCCGGGCATACTGCCGGATTTCATGCTGGGCATGTTCATCCATGCGCAGTTCCAGAAAGTGCAGAAGATTGTGTAAATCTATTTTCCAATAGGCTTCGGTGTAGGTGCAGAGGGGTAAATCCTTGCGTGCCTGTTCGCGGGCCACCCCCATTTCGATCCGGTTTTTGTAAACCTGCCGCGCTCTGTTTTGCAAATCATTTTCTTCATCCGTGAGCCTGCGGCCCTGTTCGCCTTCGAACATACCCTCGCTGCCCTGGCGATTGCTGCTGGCCTGGCGCCGCCACTGATCTGGATCCGTTGTCTGGGCGGCGTCGATGGCAATGGAATAGCGGGTGGAATATTCATTGACATTGGCAGTGCGGTGACGGATCCACTGCCGCCAGGCATCCATCGGCACACGCACATGCAGTTTAATTTCGCACATTTCGAAGGGCGTGGTATGCTGATGACGAATTAAGTAACGAATCAATCCCCGGTCCTGGTGACGTTTTTTGGTGCCGCGGCCATAACTGACCCGGGCGGCCTGGACGATCGACTCGTCCGTACCCATGTAATCGATTACCCGGACGAAGCCATCGTCCAGTACTTTAATGGGTTTGCCCAGAATTTTATTCAGGGCATCGACCTGTATTCTTTCCAGTGATTCAAATTCCCGCTCCATTAGCTCCTCTCTGCAAATTTATGTTGGCAAAAAAATGATTACAATTTTGTTGTGATTTTGAAAATGAATTCATAAACTTAGTCTTTAATAATTAAATCGATTCAGGAAAATAAAATTGAACGGGGCAATCATCAAATATATTTTTCCTGGATGGGTGAGAAACCAAAAGAATCGTCGTCCGGCGAATAAAATTATACCTGGAAAGATATGAATAACAACGTTTTGGTTTACGGGACTATGTTTAGCGGGAAGACGGCGCTGCTCAGGGAATTATATGCCGATCTCAGCAGCTTGCTGCGCATCCGCGGATATTATACCTTCCGTGAATACAAGGATGAAATTCCTGTAACTGTAAAATATCACTCTTTTTTTCTGAATGAGCATATCTTCAGTTTTGATTCGAATAATTCCACTAATGTTGAACAGCAACTTAAAAATTTCAGTGATATCGTCCTGCCCGAAATCAGATTGTATCCCACACCCGATTTGTTTTTACTCGATGAACTCAACCGCTTTGAGTGCAATTCGGACCGGCTCTATCAGCAAATCATCACGATTTTTTCATCCAGAATTCCGGTGATTGCCACGACTTCCGATATCCGTTATGAAAAAATCAAGGAACTGGCCCACCGTACGGATGTTAATTTCATAAAAATCAATTCCCGTACAACGGATGAACTTTATAAAGAAATTCTCAGCAGACTCAGGTAGCGTTCAGCATGAAAAATTATGTAGCCAGGATTTTGGAAATTCTTGAAAAGCGCTATGGCGGTACCAGCACGGCACTGACCTATAAGACGCCATTCCAGTTGTTGATATCGACGATGCTTGCCGCGCAGAGTACTGATGTAAGGGTAAATATCGTAACGAAGGAACTTTTCCGCCTGTACCCTAATCCCGAGAATTTTGCCCGTTTATCAACTAAGGAACTTGAAGATCGTATCAGGACCGTCGGTCTTTATAAAACCAAAGCTAAAAATATAATCGCCGCCAGCCGCATGCTGATCGGGGAATTTGACGGCAAGGTGCCCGCCGACCGCAGTGCTTTACAGCAATTGCCGGGTGTGGGCCGTAAAACCGCCAATGTCGTTCTCAGCATTGCCGGGAAAGTACCGGCGATTGCCGTGGATACCCATGTTTTCCGGGTAAGTAATCGCATGGGGCTGGCGAAGGCAAATAACGTTCTGGAAACGGAAAATCAGTTAATGGATAATATCCCGCGGGAAAAGTGGTCCGATGCCCACCACTGGCTGATCTGGCACGGCCGCAAAATCTGTAAGGCGAGAAAACCGCTGTGCGGCCAGTGTCCGGCGGTTGATTATTGCCAATACGATCAAAAGAATCTGTGAGTCCTGTTAATCCTGTAGATCCCCTAAAGATTTTATATTGTTTTTGCAATGCGCCTTTTTACTTAGTCTGACTCAGGGATTTAAACCCGTATGGCAATCGGTGCAAAGGCTCTCCTCCCAGGCCCCGTAAATATCCACCGGGTGCTGAAATGGCAGCGCCTCGGCCAGCGTGGTACGTTCCATTTGTCCGGGCCTGCCCTGAGCGACAATATCATGACACTGACTGCAATCCTTTGATATAACCTGACCGTCGGCGGATTCGTGTTCGTTATCGTGGCAGCGAAAACAGCCGTTGAATTCCAGGTGGCCGATGTGATTGGGATAGGCGCTCCAGCGCACGCGCATTTCCGGAAAAATATTTTTACCGTAGGCAGCCTGCAGCCCGGTTACTGCCTGTTCGACCAGCATCTGGTTGCTGTCGACAAGTGCAGGATAGTTGGATTCATAATATTCGTAAATCGTCGTTCTGATATACTGCATCGCCGAGTCCGTTGAAGTAAACTCTTCGGCACAGATTTCCATGGAAAGACTTTTAATTTCCGGCAACTCAGCGGGCATATCGCCTGCCGTAAGCGCCTGATTAACGAAATAAGCCGGGGGCGAATAGCTGTGTGAGGGCCGGTTATGGCAATCCATGCAGTCCATGGTACGCATCAGGGTGGAGTCAAGTTCGCCTGTGCCGCTCTGATAAACGGTAGTTTCGCCCGTACGCCGGTTAGTGTATTTGACCCATGGAATTTCTTCGATATTTTCGGACGCAGGGATGTATTCAATATGAACATCGGGATTGATATGCCAGTGAATGCCTTCTTTGAGTCCGTGGGCGGCATGTTCGGAGCCGATTTTCATTTTTAAATAAATATCCCAGCGTGTATTTTCTTCATCATTCAGATAATGGCGTTCCATCCTGACTTTATGAGCGTAGAATTTCTGCGGCCAGTGACACGTCTCGCAGGTTTCGCGGGCCGGACGCAAATTCTCTATTGGCGTCGGAATTGGTTTGGGGTAAACATTGGCCAGCACGGCATAAACCTGGTAAAGCCCGGATAATTTGGATCGTACATACCAATCGGCGCCGCTGCCGACGTGGCAATCGACGCAGGCGACGCGGGCATGTGATGAGTTCTGGTAAGCCGTGTACTCCGGTTTCATCACTTTGTGACAAATGGTCCCGCAGAAGCTCACCGACTCCGTGTAATGAAAAGCCTCGTAGCTGCCTATGGCCGAGATAAACAGAAATATTGATGTGCCAATAATGAAAACCATAAAGGCATTACGGTGGCGCATATCATTGAGATCGATGCGCGGCCAGCGCTTTGCCGGTGCTTCATGGGTGCGTTTCTGGCGGCGCATTTCCTTAAACATACCGATGGGAATCATCACGAGGCCGGCGATCATTACCGCCGGCAGCAGAATGTATATGATCAATCCGATGTAAGATGCCTGTTCGGTCAGAACGGAAGTGACGGCAAATAAAAATACAATCATGAAAAAACTGATCAGGGCGATCACCGCCCCGGCCAGTGAAATCCAGTTCTGTGCGGACTGGGGTAGTTTTAACTTCATCTTGAATCCTCACTAATTTGAATGATTCACCGCGAAAAGTCAGCAAAGCAAAATTGTTTCATTATTTAAGTTGAAAAACAAATAATGAATTGAATAATGAATGATAAAATCAGAAATAAGTATATCCCTTTCTACGATCTTTGCAGGCTCTGCGTGACATTTTTATTAATAAATTTTACAAAGGAAAATCTATAATTTCCAATAAAATATACAAATGTAAATAGAGCCGGGATAAGGCGGTAATCCCGGCAGTTATTGGATTAAAAAAAATGGTCCGACTATCCAGGGACTAAAATCGGCTCCAGGCCTTTTTCCCGGCAAATCTGATCAATAAGATGATCACTGCAGCGCCGGCTAACAGCGAAGCCAGATTGTTAAATCCGAATCCGATCGGAATATATCCGATAAAAATGCTGATGGTGGCGGCCATCAGCGCATAAGGGAGCTGTGTGCGCACGTGATCGATATGATCGGCGCCGGAAGCCATGGACGACATAATCGTTGTATCGGAAATGGGCGAGCAGTGGTCGCCGAAAGTGGCTCCGGCCAGAATGGAGGCGATCGAACTGAGAAAAATACCCTGCTGCACACCAGCGTCAATGGTCGGATCGGCCAGGGGCAGTTGATAGGCCAGGGGAATGACAATCGGCGTCAAAATAGCCATCGTACCCCAGGAAGTGCCCGTGGAAAAAGCGATAACGCCGGCGATGAGAAAAGAAAGAACCGGTACGAAATGCGGTGAAAGCAAATCCTCGGCAATGGCAATCACATATTCCGCGGTCTGGATGTCTCCGCAAACATTGCCGATGGCCCATGCCAGGGTAAGTATCAGCGCCGCCATCACCATGGCTTTCACACCGCCGACCCAGGCCATAACCGCTTCATTTAAATTGAGGATGCGTTGCCAGAGCGCCATTATAATTGCCACGAAGCTGCCGATAAAAGCGGCCCACATCAGAACAGCGAATGAATCGGAATTTCCGATCACCAGACTGACATAGCGAATGAATCCCATATTGGCCTGTTCGGATGCGGAAATATCCGCTGCGGCAAGTCCGGTGAACCATAAACCGGCCAGCGTGGTCAGAATAACGGTTATTACCGGAACCAGCGCATTGTACCAGCGCAGCGGTACGCCTTCTTTTGTCGATAATTCATCGTTGCTGAGATCGGCAATCGGTACGGCGCCTTCGCGCAGGAGCCCTTTGCCATCGGCGCAGCGCTGTTCGGCTTTGCGCATGCTGAAAAAATCTCTGCCGAAATAGGCAATCGAAAATCCGAAAATCAGGGAAAATATCGGATAAAAATTATAGGGGATGGTTTTGAAAAAAGTGATGTAGGCATTCTGATCCAGCCCCAGTTTTTTGAAGGCATCGCTGATCAGACTGATTTCGAAACCGATCCACGTGGAAATAATGGCAATGTTGGCAACGGGCGCCGCGGTGGAATCCACCAGATAGGATAATTTTTCACGACTGATTTTCAGCTTATCCGTTAAGGGACGCATCGTGTTGCCAACGATGAGCGTATTGGCATAATCATCAAAAAAGATTAACACGCCCATAAACCAGGTAGCAATCTGACCGCGCCGGGCATTGGATGCATAGCGTGACAATTTTTGCACAATGCCCTGGGTGCCGCCTGATTTGGACATTACGCCCACCATGCCGCCCAGGGTCAGACTAAAAATTAAAATGGCAATGCGCTCGCTGTCGGCAGGCGCTTTACCGATATATTCTGTAAGGGTATTTAAAAATCCCATCAATGGATTATAACCATAAATAAAGATGGCCCCGAGCCAGATACCGGCAAACAGGGCGATAAGCACCTGGCGAAATATCAGCGCCAATACAATCGCCGCCAGTGGAGGCAGCAGACTCAGCCACCCCGGTATTACCCGGATTGTTTCAGACAGGTTTTCTGAAACGGATATTTTGTATCGACCCGATTCCGAAAATCTAATATTTTCAACAAAGAAAATTTTTCCATCTCTGGTTATTTCCGCAAAGGGAAGCCTGCGCCAGGGCTGCCCGTTCTTTGCGATACCGACCTCAAAAGGCGTTTCTAATTTCGTTGAATCAGGCAGATTAAACCTGTAAACGACGCCGGTCAGATAAACCGGTTTCGCATTTGTCACAACCGATCCCCGATCACCCTGATTTTCACTTTCAGCGAACAAACAGGCGGAAATGAGAGTTAACAGAAATAATATGCGAACGAACATGTTTACTCCGAAAGTATACTTATGTACGGATAACAAAATAAGTTTAATTATAATAGGTGTAAAGAAAAAATAGAAATGATCGAAACAAATGATAACTGTTGATAAATCCTGGCAACGGTTTGCTCTAATATACATGATGCGTGGATTAGTGTATAATAATCCGTCGATTCAAGTGGGTGTCTATCAAACCGGAATTTATATATGAAAAAATATCAACCGTATCAACTTGATTTGATTACAACAAAAATTTAAATTATTCATTTATGGAGAAGTTATGAGATTATTACTGATTTTTGTATTATTTTCATCTGCACTTTTCGCCCAGATAGAAGAGCAAAAAGACTTTCGCGAACAGAAGGTGCGCTACGGTTTTGAAGTTTACAGAAAACCGCCGGTTAATTTTAATGTATTTGTGAATTACACGAAGGAAAACTGGCATCCGAGAGTATATTTTGCTCTGGCCATTCAGAATGATTTTCTGCAGTTTGAGAAAACCGATGAACAATATCACGCTCAATATCAAACCACTGTTGTGGTTCGCAAAGGTGAAACCGCCCTGTATAAACAAACCTGGCGCAACGATGTCTATCTTGATAATTTCGAGGAAACCAATTCCCGCAGCAAATTTCAGTATTATACCTATCACTTAAATGATTTTATTCAGCCGGGAGATAGTACCCTCTTGGGTGAGCTGGAATTTTACCTGGAAATGCGTGATATGGTCTCTAAAAGTTCCTATAAAAGAAAACGGACGGTTACGCTGAATCTAAAAGATGCCAGTCATACGGAGATTACATTTTTGACGCATTATGCTGACAGCCTGAAACCGGATCAAAATCTGCCCCTGATACCTTCGGCATCGGTGCTTAACCTGAACCAGCCGGGCGCGGCCTATGCCCGCTTAAAAACTGAATCAAAGGACTCGCTGGATATAAACGCCCGGATTTACAAAGAGACGGATGATGCCTTTTCGCTGTTTTACCAGACTTTTTTATCATTTGACTGCGATTCAGGTATATGTGATCTCTGGTTCAACCTGCCTGCCGATACACTCGATGAGGGCAAATACAGATTGCGTTTGAGCAGCGAGCACGTTAATATGGAAAAGGAATTCAGCATTATCTGGTTTGAAAAACCGACTTACATGTATAAAAAAGACCTTGCCCTGCGTCCGATGCGCTATGTTTTATCGGAAACAACCTATGATTCGGTTAAGGGGCTTGGCCAGCGGAAATTAGATGATTGGTTTGACAATTACTGGCGTCAACGGGACCAAACGCCAAATACAGTTTATAATGAAGTAATGAATGAATTTTTTCAGCGCGTCGGAGCAGCAAATCGTCTCTATTCATCGCGCTATCGGGAAGGCTGGGAAACCGATCGCGGCAGGATATTCATTTTATACGGCAAGCCTACCCGGGTTGAAAACCGCCGTTATTCAACTTTGCATCATCCTCATTTGATTTGGATCTATGATAACCTGAATATGTCATTCATTTTTGTAGATCCGGATAAGGATGGTGATTTCGATTTACTGGAGAAAAAAGAAAAGGAATAGAATATGGTTAATGACAAAACCAGAGTCGGTGTAATCGGCGTCGGGCATTTGGGCAAATTACATGCCTCACTATATCAGCAGGTGCTGGACGCCGACCTGGTTGGTGTTTATGATGAAGATCATGAAAAAGCGAATCAACTGGCAGCCGAACTCAATGTGCAGGCATTTACGTCGCTGGAGCAACTCCTTGAAAATGTTCAGGCCGTCAATATCGTTACCCCGACGACGACCCATTATGGCATTGCAAAAAAAGCCTTCGAAAATCACAAACATGTATTCATTGAAAAACCGATAACCAGCCGTGAAAATGAAGCTGAAGATTTGATGGGTATCGCCGATGAAAAAAAACTAAAATTGCAGGTTGGTCATATCGAGCGTTTTAATCCGGCGCTGCTGGCTCTGGAAGATGTTGAGCTCAAGCCCCTTTTCATCGAAACCCATCGTTTGTCTACCTTTAATCCCAGGGGAACTGATGTTGCGGTAATTCTGGATCTGATGATACATGATCTTGATTTGATTCTGCATATGGTAAAGAGTCCGCCGCGCACCATCGCTGCCAGCGGTATCGGGGTTATATCCAATACGGTCGATATTGCCAACGCCCGGATTGAGTTCGAGAACGGTTGTGTAGCGAATGTCACTGCCAGCCGCATCTCGGCGAAAAAAATGCGTAAAATGCGCATATTTCAAAAAAACGCATATATCTCAATGGATTTTACCGAGGGCTTCTCGGAAATATTTTTTATTCCCGAAGAAGGGCAGCAACCCTACCATGACGGGACGATGGCATTTTCACTCGGACAAATAGAACGTGGTGAAAATAAGCGGGAGATCAAATATAATCGCCTTGAACGCGCAAATATCAATCCGCTTAAGGAAGAGCTAAACAGTTTCGTTGAATCGATCCGCAACGACATGCCGCCTGCAGTTTCAGCCCGTGACGGACTGGAGGCGCTCAGACTGGCCAATAAAATATTGCAGCAAATTGATCAAAGCCAGAAGAAAACGGCGCAGTCGGAACCGGTTCAACAATAAAACTTCAGGAGACATGGAAGGTGAAAACAGCGAATAAACTGAATATTGAAAATATTCGTGAACAGGTGGTCGGCTACAATAAAACCGTACCGATAATCAACGGAGAGCAGCGGACTTATATCAATCTCGATAATGCGGCCAGTACCCCCACACTGGTTCCGGTGATGGATAAGCTGACGGAGTTTATGAACTGGTATTCAAGTATACACCGCGGCACCGGATTTAAATCGCAACTGAGCACCCATCTCTATGAGCAAAGCCGCGAGGTTGTACGTCTTTTCTGCAACATCCGTGATGACGACCATACGATTATTTTCGGGAAAAATGCCACGGAAGCAATCAACAAACTGGCCCGGCGTATGCCTCTGCCGGATGATGCCGTTATTTTTTCGTCGGAAATGGAACATCATTCCAACGATCTGCCCTGGCGCATGCGGGCGCCGGTTATTCACATCGGCGTGGATGGTCGCGGCCGCCTGAACATGGATGATCTTAAAGAAAAACTGGAAACCTATCGCGGCCGGGTGAAATTGCTGGCGCTGACCGGCGCTTCCAATGTAACCGGTTATATCAATCCGCTGCCTGAAATTGCGGAGCTGGTCCATCGCTACGGCGCCGAGCTGATGGTGGATGCCGCGCAACTGGCCCCCCATCGAAAAATTGATATGGGTGATCAGGATGATCCTGCACACATCGATTATCTGGCTTTTTCCGCGCATAAAATTTACGCGCCCTTCGGACTGGGTGTGCTGGTGGCCAACCGGGAAACCTTTAAAGAGGGTAATCCCGATTATGTGGGCGGCGGGACGGTGGACATCGTTTCCATCGATCATGTTTTCTGGACCGACGTGCCGGAAAAGGAAGAAGCCGGTACGCCCAATGTGGCCGGCGCCATCGCCCTGGCCAAGGCTCTGGAAATGGTGCAGGAAGTGGGCATGGACGCGATTGCCGAACATGAAGCGCGACTCACCGCATATAGCCTCGAACGGCTGAAAAAAATTCCCGGTATAACCATCTACGGTTCCGTCGATGAAAATGAGGTACACAATCGCCTGGGCGTTATTCCGTTTAATTTAAAAGATAAATCGCATAGTCTGGTGGCTTCAATATTGAATTACGAAGGGGGCATCGGCGTGCGAAACGGTTGTTTCTGCGCCCATCCCTACATCAAAACGCTGCTCGGTGTGACAACGGACGAAAGTGAAAAACTGGAATACCGTATCCTGCAGCACGATCGCAGTGAAATACCGGGTGCGGTGCGCATGAGTTTTGGCATGTACAATACCGAGGAAGAAGTGGATATCGTCATCGAAATGTTGTCGCGGATAGCCCGCGATCAGTATCAGGGAAATTATACACTTGATAAATGGAGCGGTGAATACCATCCGGATAATTTCGAACTGAATTTTGATAATTATTTTAAATTATAAATCAGCGCGCCTTTCACTGACGCGCGGAATGATCGGTCGAACCGATGATTACTGAGAAATTATATTACAGTGAGCCTTACCGGAAATCTTTGCCGGCAAAGATAATCGACGTCAAAACAGCTAAAAAAGGATTGCTGCTGGCGACAGATCAAACAATCTTCTATCCAGGGGGCGGCGGTCAGTCTCCGGATCGCGGGAAAATAGATCGTTTTGACGTGATCGATCTCAAACAGGAGAACGGGGCCATTTATCATCTGATCGAAGGTGATGCGGGTTTGACAAAGGGTAAACAGGTAGAAATGAAGATCGACTGGCCTGCGCGTTATTACAACATGCAGCAGCACAGCGGTCAGCATCTTGTTTCGCGCGTTTTTTTCAGAAGAGGGCGCAATACCCATTCCGTGCATCTCGGTTCGTCATACACGCTGATCGAGGTTGACGGCCCCCTGCTGACCGATGATGAGTTGCAGGCCGTCGAAGATGACGCCAACGAGTTGATTCGCAGTGCTTTACCGATCCGCGCCCATTGGGTAGACCGTGATAATGCCGAACAATTTCCGCTGCGCCGGCCGCCCGTTGACCGCGAACGCCTGCGCGTCATTGAGATCGATAATATTGAATACGTCGCCTGTGGCGGTACCCACGTTAAAAATACCGCTGAAATCGGTTATGCCAAAATTATCGGGCAGGAAAAAATCCGCAGCCACGCCCGTGCGAAAATTCTGTTTGGCCGGCAGGCCGATGCCTTCATTCAGACAACGGCAAAAGTACAATATGATTTAATCCGGCATTTGCAGGTTGAACCGGAACAGTTCGCTGAACGCATCGGGAGCCTTAAAGAATCGCTGCAAAGTATAAAAGAAGAAAAGGATTTTTACAATAAATATTACATTGAGCACAGGGCCGGGGAAATTGCCGATGAACATGAATCAAAGTCGCCGGTGCCGGCAATCGTTTTCGGGCATCAGGGGCACAAAACGGATGATGCGCTGGCTATTGCAAAAGAACTGGCTGAAAACCATGAGCAAATCGCCTTTGTGCTGACCGGGAACCGTTTTTATCTCTGTGCTCCCGACGCGGGTCCGTTCGATACCAATGCCTTTTTAAAAGAGAACCGCGAGGCATTGCAACTGAAAGGCGGCGGTCCGCGGGGCCTGGCCCAGGGGATCATTGATAATCCCGATATTCAAAAAATTGAAACGGCTTTAATCGAACACCTAAAAAAATCCGGTTTCTGAGATTTTTTACAGGTGTTAAATTTAAAAAACCGGATTTAGATTGCAATATTTGTAAAATTGATCCAAATAATTATTAAGGAAATTCTATGAGTGGAATAAAAGGCGTTGTTTTATTAACCCGCTTTGATTTTATCGAAGAGAGACGGGGACGGGACGGTTTGAAAAAATTAATGGATAAAATCAAGCTGGATGATAAGCGGGCGTTTTCGCAACCCATCGGCATTTCCAAGGAATATCCGGAAATTTACCTTTCCGCCATCGATGATATGATGCTGAAGGAATTGTTCGATAATGATTTGCAGCAATTCAGAGAGCTTGGTCACTGGAATGCCCGGGTTTTGATGCCCCGCTATTTTCAGATTTATCTGGAAGATCAGAACATCTTGGGATTCCTGGAACAGATGGGCCGCATGCGTCCCATCCTGATCGGACTTGGCGAGATGGGTGTCGCCGAGTTAAGCAGGAAGATGTATCTGGTACGCATTAACTATGGTCAGCCTTATCTTGAATCGGTACATCTCAGTGAACTCGGATTTCTGGAAGAAGGCTGCCGGATGTGCGGCGCAAAGAATTTCAAATCCGAAACCGTTGAATCGGATGAGATTTCAGTTGAATATCAAATGAGCTGGAAATAAGCATGGATCAGTATGCGGTAATCAATGCCGATATTAAGGATTCCCGGAAGATGCATGCCAACGAGCGCTATGAGTGGCAGCTATTTCTTAAATCCGCCATCGTCCAGGTGAATGAAGATGATGCTGACCTCATCGAGGCGCCTTTCATGATAACCAAAGGCGATGAATTTCAGGGCGTCCTTAAAAACCTGTCCGATATTCCGCATATCATAATGAAATTTGAGCGGCTGGTTTTTCCCCTGATTATGCGTTACGGTGTGGGATATGGTCCCATCCAGAAAATGGGCAGTAAAATTCCCATTGAAATGGACGGACGCGCATTTCACCGCGCCAGCGCCGGCCTGGATTACGCCAAACGGAAAAAATACGGCGTTTACCTCGATACCGGCAATCCGGAATTCGATTTGATGGTGAACACGCTGTACCAGTTGATTTATGTCATTAAAGGTAAGTGGAGCCGGACAAACTTTACCCGATACTGGAAATATAAGTCAATGGGGACATACGAGCGGGTTGCTCAGGAAGTGGGCGTTTCCACACAGGCGGTATGGGATTCCTTAAATAACGCCAGCGCCATCGAAGTGATCAATGCCGAGGAGGCCCTGATCAATTTGCTGCATCAGGAGCATCTAAAAAAATACTTTCCCGAAGAGCAGGAGGCAATTTAGCAAAGTAATCCATGGGCAGTCGTTCCCGCGATGCCTAACATTAATCAGGAGAATGCTGAATTACACGCCTTGGTACACGACAAAACGGGGTCAAAAATGTCATTCCCGGGTACGAACTGACCCGGGCAACCATTATGTGCAGTACGCCTGCTGTCTCCTTTTTGTGATCATAACAAAAATTTTCTGGTAAATCACCCTTTTTTGTAAAACACCGTTACCTGTTTAACCGACCAAAACAGCAGACCTCCGGCAATAACCAGTACAAAGGGCGAAACATGGCCGCGCCATTCGTACCAGTCAAAGGTCGATCCGAAATCGATATTGATGACCAGGACGGCTATAAAATTATTAACGGCATGCACAATCACGCCGGGAATAATCGAGTCGCTGCGCCAGGCCAGAAAACCCAGAATCACCCCTGTAATAAAAATCTGCAGAAACCAGTAGGGAATGCCGTGAATGAGGCACCAGGCCACTGCGGCCAGCAAAACGGCGCGGGTGATATCACCCTTGCGTTCCAGCGTAACCTGAATAAATCCCCGGAACAATGCCTCCTCGGCCACGGCGGCGATCACAACGGCCCCGCTGATAACCAGAAACAAGTCCGTCGGATTCTCGGCCTGCATTGGCTTCATCAAATCCGAAAGCCATTCCGGGATGGGAAATATCAGATTCACCAGACGGTCCAGCTCATCGCCAAGCACGGTAACCGACAGGCCAATGAGGATACTGAGAAAAATAACATGCATGGGCACGGCTTTGAAGCGGAACAGATTTTGAATTTGATATTTTTTTGCATAGGCATAAGCAAGCGGTACGATCAGAAACAGGATGCCGCCGAAAATAAAAAAATAACGTGCTGATTTATTAATGTCGTCCGGAGTAAAAGCGCTTCCGGAAAAATCACTGAAAAATATACTGATCAGAAATAATCCCGCATAAATACCAAGCACCAGCATCAAAGCTTCAACCGGTTCGGGATAGTCTTTTTTCTTTTCGTCCATAAAATCCCCGTAATCAATTAATCTCTTCTTCGGCTCCGCCGCGCAATCCAGTACCGCTATTTAAGCTCATTTTCATTTTTCCGGCTGCCGCGGAAACTTTGTAAGTGATACAAAAACAATCCCGCGGCGACGGCCAGATTTAAAGATTCCGCCGGTCCGGTTCGACTGATGAAAATTTTTTCGTCACAGATTTGTATAAATTCATCTGATAAACCGTGTGCTTCCGAGCCTAACAAAATAATCCGTCTACGAATTCCGACGGATTCAATTGACTCAAGCGGCTTTCCTCCATTGACCACTGCCGCTGTTATTCGGCAATTAAAACGGTCTCTCAAATCACGCAGATCGACGGCTGTTATATCTTCGTAAACATCGACATGGGCCAGGGCGCCAACGGCGGCGCGCGCTGCTTTTGGCTGATATGGATCGGCGGATCCGGGACTCAGTAAAATATCCCGCGTGCCGAAGAACAGCGCCGTCCGGATTATCGTGCCCAGATTGCCCGGATCGTTAATCCTTTCCAGAAAAAGGACGCTATCCCCGGCCGGTTTAAATTTTTTGATATCATGGCGCGGCTTTTGCAAAACCAGCGCTATGCCCTGCGGCCGGACTTCATCGGAAAATTGTCTGAACTGCCGCTCCGTTAACAGCAGAATGGGCGGCTGATACTTTCGTGTCACCGGTAATTCCAGTTCCGTAATCAGCGCCGTACGATTATCCTGGACCAAAATATACTCTACTCTGGAATTTATGACTGTCAGCGATCCGCAGGCGGCATTCAGGCCGCTGACATAATATTGGCCGAACTGATCGCGGTATTTTTTCATGTTTAATTTTTTAAACCGCTGCAGTTGATTTTTACTGATTGGTTTCATCGTTATTCATTCTGCCCGGTAAGCAACAGACTTTCCTTGGTGTATTTCCTGATGATATCGTCTTTGGTGACCACGCCCTGGTATCGCATATTATTCAGGTCGTCAACTACCGGCAATAATTCATAGTCGCCGATTTCCAGCTTATTGAGCGCATTGCCCAGGGTGTCGTCCGCTTTGAGAACAAAAATATTTTCGCTCATCACGTCGGTGGCCAACAGCAGGGGCGCCAGTTCGCGGTCGAACAGCACCGGCCGCAGGTCGCGCATGGTGATTATGCCAATCACACGATTATCTTTACCGGTCACCGGAAATGACGTATAATTTGACTGCATAAGCAGATTAAGTATTTCACTGAAGCCGGTGGTATCGCGGATTACAGGGGCATCTTGTCTGACCAGGCTGCGGATACGTCGCGTCTGCAGCAGATCAAGATTGCGTCCCCCGGAAACACGGTGCGAAATCAGCGAAATCTTCATCGTGTAAATGGAATCTTTTTTCAGCCAGCGCGCCACCAGTGTTGAGGCGACCGTGCCCAGCATCAGTGGCAGAATAATCTTGTAATCCGCGGTCACTTCGAAAATGATAAGCAGGGCCGACAGCGGTGCATGAATTGTTCCGGCGACAACGACGCCCATGCCAACCAGTGCATAAGCCCCGGGCGGGGCGGCAACTTGCGGGAACAGATCGCCAACGATGTTTCCGAACAGCGCGCCGAACATGGCCCCGATAAAGAGCGACGGCGTAAACAGTCCGCCTGTAGCTCCCGACCCGAGTGTGAATGACGTGGCCAGGATTTTGGCAACGACTAAAATAGCCAGCAGATAGATTTCAGGATGACCGACCAGCGCCGTGTGTGTGGCCGAATCATCGAATCCGTATAATTCGGGAAACCAGAAGGCCAGCGTGCCGGTGAAAAGACCGCCGAGGGCCGGCTTGAGGTATACTGGAATCCGGATGCCTTCCTCAAAAATATCCTCTATTTTGTACAGGGTAATAATAAATGCCACGGACAAGAGTCCGCCGATTAAACCCATAACCAGATAGAGCGGCAGCTCCAGCGGACTATGCAGGGCATAGGCCGGTATTTCGAAAAACGGTGTAGAACCGATCAGGCTGCGTGAGATGGCTGTAGCAATCACAGAAGAGATCACGATGGGAGTAAAAGCCATAAGACTGAAATCGGCCAGAATCACTTCGATTGCGAACACCACGCCGGCGATCGGCGCATTGAATACTGCCGCTAAACCGGCCGCGGCGCCGCAGCCCACCAGTATTTTTAATCTTTGCTGAGATACGTGAAAAATTTGTCCGACACCCGAACCGATTGCCGCACCGATTTGCACGATGGGTCCTTCTTTTCCTGCCGAACCGCCCGACCCGATGGTCGTTCCTGAATTAATCGCAGTATAAAAAGCAATCCGCTTGCGTATCAGTCCGCCGCGATTGGCCACACTGTCCATAACGCCCGGAATGCCGTGCCCCTTCACCTCCGGCGAGAGATAGCAGGCCAGCAGACCGACTGCCAGTCCGCCCACGGCCGGAAACAGAATGCGCAGGTAGTTATTGATTTCCGCACTGAAAAATTGCTGACCGGCCTGATCGAATAAAATTTCGCGCACGAATTCAACAATCAGATTGAGCAGGTAGGCGCCGATGCCGGTAAATGCGCCAACCACACTGGCCAGAAACAGGAGATAAAATTCACTGGGCGTATCGAATTTATACAGGGCGCGCAGTATCCCGATGTGTAAAATACGTAATTTACTGATCAGGTTTCTGTACATCAGACGCAACCTTTGATGTTCATACCGGTTACTTGTTTATATTATCACGCAGATAGGTAATGATGTTGACAAAAGGGACGTTAATCTGTTCGCCCGCATCCATCAATTTGACCGTAAAACTGTTGCTTTTCAGTTCATCATCGCCCAGCAGCAAGACGAAACGGGCCTTCTGACGGTTGGCCTCGCGCATTTGTGCTTTAACGCTGCGTCTTAGAAAATCCTGTTCAACGCGCAGACCGCTCATGCGTAATTGTTTTGACCAGTAAAGCAAAGCCTGTCCGGCTGCCTCACCCAAACCGACCAGAAATACATCGAGCCGGTCCTTTTCGGCAAGTTTTATACCCTGTTTATCCAAAACCATCAACAGCCGTTCGATACCGGAGGCGAAGCCCACTGCCGGCGTTGGCTGACCGCCCAGCTCTTCAGCTAACAGATCGTAGCGGCCGCCGCCGCAAATGGCGTTCTGGGCGCCAAGGGCGTCGCTGGTAATTTCGAATACGGTACGCGTGTAATAATCGAGTCCGCGCACCAGGTAGGGATTTTCGCTATAGCGGATATTTAAATGATGCAGTTGATCTTTCAGACGATCGTAATGGGCCTGACACGCATCGCAAAGCTGTTCGGCGATTTTCGGCGCATCCTGATTGAGCTCCGTGCAGGCCGGATTTTTGCAATCCAGGATACGCATCGGGTTTTCATCGAAGCGGCGCTGGCAATCGCTGCAGTAATCATCGAGACGCGGCCGTATATAATCCTGCAAAGTTTTTTTGTATGATGCCCGGCAGACCGGATCGCCCACGGAGTTGATGAGTAGTTTCAGATCGCTGAGTCCCATTTTTCCATAAATGGCCAGGGCCAGATCGATCATCTCGGCGTCGGAGTCGGCATGGGCGCTGCCCAGCGTCTCCGCGCCGAACTGGTGAAACTGGCGCAGGCGTCCGGCCTGGGGATTTTCCTGCCGGAACAACGGCGCGATATAATATATTTTATCCAGAGGACTCTGGGCATACATTTTATTTTCCAGGTAGGCGCGTACAATCGGTGCGGTCATTTCAGGTTTGAGGGTCAGATATTTTTTGCCGCGATCCTGAAAGGTGTACATTTCCTTGGAAACGATATCGGTAAGCTGGCCGATGCCGCGGGCAAACAGATCGGTTTGCTCGAAAACCGGCGTGCGCAGTTCCTGAAAATTATAAAAGCGCATAACTTCGCGCACATGCGCTTCCAGCGCCACCCATTCCATGCTTTCTTCGGGTAGTATGTCCTGTGTCCCCTTGATGCGTTTCAGTGCTTTCAAAATGCTGTTCCTTTCTCAATCCTGCTTTGATTTTAGAAAATACTGAATTTACGAAAATATTGATTCGAACGAAAGCGCAAGGACAATGGGCAGATAATTGGCATTTTGAATTATTGAACAGGATAACGTACAGAATCGCAGTTTGTGCCGGGCTCTAATCAAAGAGAATAAGATTTTCTGTTATCGGTGTTTTAGAGTTGCAGGTCGGTTACGTTGCATTGCCTGGCATCATATCTCACAATCAAGACAATCATTATCCTTAATAATCTTATACTTTATAAGCAATCCGTAAATTTTACATCCGGCGCAAAAACCGAAGAAACTCTCCAGGAACGAGAAAAATGCCAGCGTGCCTAAAATAACATAAAAATAAATATCATAATCCAAAATCAGACATAGCAGGGCCAAACCTGCCAGGCTGAGTCCGATCGCCGCGGCGAAGCGTTTGGGTTTTAAGGCGGTCGGATGATTGTTAAGTCCGAGAAGCGGTGCGATCCACTTTTTTGCATTTAATGCTAAAAGACTGAACCGGCTGCGATTGAATACCCGAACGGCAAAATCAAAAACAAGAATCAGTGAAAGCCATATTGATGAAAAATAGATTTCCATTACACTGATCAGGAGTACCTGTCCGGCGGTTGCCCGAACCACACCGGCCGGGATTTGGTTATAAAATCTATAAATTAACATAAATCACCTGTACTCGGTTTTAATATTTATAACTGAAAGCGAAGAGGAAATATTTTTGAGTTTGTAAAATATTTAGGTTCTGTTTCGTTTTCGGTGGGTGAACCTGAAATACGATTTCCAAATTAAGAATGGTCGTGTTCGATTAAGCCGAAGTTTCACAACAAAGCCCGGGATTCGCGGAGCGCATCCCGGGGACTATTCACGTAAATCATAATGCAGCAGGTAGCGTTTCCCGGCGGCCAGGTCAAGGCGTCTGATCAATGGTTTAAATCCCGCTTTTATAATTTTGAGCCGTAAAGTTTCACCCCGCAGGTGCAGGTTGCTTAGAGGGGTAACGCCAAGGGAAATGTCATTCAGATATACTTCCGCCTGGGCCGGTTCGCTTGTAATGGCAATTGCGGCCGGCTTTTCTTTATTAAATTCCGGGATCGTAACTACGGCCGTATCCGAGGCATCAACATTTAGCGTGGAAAGATAAACATAATTGGACTTTTGCGATCCGGCAGTAATATCATGCCGACCCTTCTGCACTGCGGAAACAACCGTTTTGCCGTCTCCAACGGTTAAGGCCCTGCCGTCTACCTGCAGTGTAAAATACCGGTTGGGCAGCTCGATGCGGATATGGCCGATCCGGTTTTGCTTAAATTGCAGGAACAGAACCACGCCAAGATAGATGATTGCAGCGGCCAGGGCATATTTAATCACTCTGAATCCGCCAATCCGCCTGCCGGAATGCTGCGCCAGCTTCAGATTGCTTGAGGTAATGGATGATTCGTTTTTATCCAATTGGCCGATATGGCGGCTGATTAATTCTTTTTTCCTGCTGCGCAGTTGCCAGGGAATAAATTTTTCCAGGTCATTGATCAGCTCCGTGGCGTTGCGGTAGCGCCGTTTGGGATTTTTACGCAGTGTTTTTTTCAGGATGCGTCTGAGGGCGCGGGGGATTTCCGGATTGATCAGATGGGGCGCGGTATATTTTCCGCGGGTAATTCGGGACAGGATTTCCGTATTATTTTCGCCGCGGAAAGGTTTAAGTCCGGTGAGCATCTCATAAAGCAGGATGCCCAGCGAAAACAGATCGCTCCGGGCATTAAGCGTCCCGTCATTGGCCTGCTCCGGGGCCATGTAGGCCGGTGTGCCCACGATCATGCCGGTCAGAGTAAGCCGTGTCGAAATCTCATCTCGGGCAATGCCGAAGTCGATTAGTTTTACATCGCCCCCGTAGGAAAGCAGAATGTTGCCCGGCTTGATATCGCGGTGAATGATGTTGCGGGTGTGGATATATTCCAGTCCGCGGGCGATATCCAGGGTAATCAATGCGGCCAGCGCAGGGGGCAGCGGCGCCATATAATCGATGATGGTGCGCAGGTCCTCGCCATCCACGTATTCCATGACCAGAAAATAGGCCCTTCCGGAATAGATAAAATCGTATATGGCGGCCAGGTTTTCCTGATGAAAAGAGGCGCTGAGATAGGCTTCATTTTTAAAACGGGTGATGATTTCGCGATTGGGATCTTTAAGGTTCTTAATTACAACAGTACGTTTCAGTGAAGGCTGCAGGGCTTTGTAAACAGCGGCCATCCCGCCTTCGCCGATTTTAGCGAGAATTTTGTAGCTGCCTACATAGTCGTTTTCCTTTAATACGGGCATAATATAGTCTTTTAATAATTCTTTAAAATGTGAAAAGGATTATCAGAATATTTAATTTAAGGTATGGTATATATCATCCCTCGCACTGCTTTACGTTTTCATACTTTTCGGAATAATGTTTGGGTGTTTATGCGCGTCGTTCGGTTAAAGATTAAATCAATCTTTTAATTCAAAACTTTTCTGTCTGCCTCTATTCATAATCCGGGTTATTTATTGAGACACCATTAAACAATGGCATCTATTTAATGTGTCGTTATCCCGTGGGCAAAGTCGATGTTCAAACTCAGAAAAACGCCGTTGCCGATATCCTCGAGGCTGCCCACAACCTGCTCGATGGCTTTGAGCATGGGTTGCACCTTCTCATCGGAAACGGCGGCAACAATGGTTTTATTTCCCGGCCGACTTTCCTTTAGTAAGTTTTTGAATCCGGCAAAGATCGGAATGTCATGCGCCAAAACCCGCCCCATGCCCATGCTGTCCAGGATGGTCGCCCCGTTTACACCCAGTTCCACGAAGGCTTCCATCACTTCGACCAGGTGTTCTTCTTTGTTCAAAAAGAAAATGACGAGTTTCATAGGCGTTATTCTAAGTCAAAGTAGTAATTTTCTTCTTCGTTAATTAAGTCGATGACCTCTTCGGGTTTTTTGCATTTTAAAATCATATTGCGCAATTCTTCGTTGCTCATCAGTCGTGATATACGGCTGAGCAGCTTGATGTGCAGGCCGGGATTGTTTTCAGGGCCGACCAGCAGAAAAACAATTTTGACTTTCTTTTTATCAATGGATTCGAAATCCAGCCCTTTGTTATGAACACCCAGGGCAACGGCAAAGTTGGGGCAGGACTTATCTTTGCAGTGCGGAATGGCGATGCCGTTTCCGACGCCGGTGGTAATAATTTTCTCCCGTTCCAGGACGGCTTCGTAGGCCGCCTTCTTGTCGGCGATCCGATCGTTCTTGTCCAGTACTTCGATTAATTCATCAATGCAATCGTCTCTCGTACCGGACTTCACCGGAAGTAAGACATGTTCTTTTAATAAAATATCAGTTAGACGCATTTTTCCTCCTTAAATCATTTCGCTAAATTTAGCCAATTCTTAAATCGATGCCAACACTTTATTTTGATTGACATAAATTTTACAATTAACTAAATTTTATTTTGAAAAATATGGAGGTATAATGAATCTTTCTGAATATTTACCGGTTGAACGTATTTCAGCGGATTTGGAAAATGACAGCAAATTTCAGGTTATTGAAGAATTACTGGACTTATTGAATGAAAACAAGCAGCTCGTTGACCGGGACCTCGCCTCGCAGGACGTTCTGGCCAGGGAAGGGTATCTGAGCACAGGACTGGAAAATGGATTGGCCATACCTCATGCCAAAACCGACGGCGTCGATAAATTATTGATAGCCTTCGGCCGGAAAATAGACGGAGTGGATTTTGAATCGCTCGATGGTAAACCGGCCCGTCTGATATTTTTGGTTTTATCGCCGCGCGACGTATCGGGACCGCATATTCAGTCACTGGCCGCCATATCGCGCAATTTAAAAAATCGTGAACTGCGCGAAGCATTGCTCAAAGCAAATGATGCTTCGGAAATTGCGGAAATAATCAAAACCAAATTTACTGCCTGAGGTAATGAATTTTAATACTGAAATAAAATCATGGCTGGCCATGGCCGATGAAGAAATTATGCGCCTGCCGGTCACTAAAAATGTACCTTTATTCTACGATCCGATTCAGTACGTGTTAACGCTGAAGGGTAAACGCATACGCCCTTTATTAACCTTATTGTGCGCGGCCATCCTGGATAATGATTATCAGAGCGCCCGCTATCCGGCGGCGGCCGTTGAACTGCTGCACAGTTTTACCCTCGTGCACGATGACATCATGGATAATGATGAGACACGGCGCGGACAGCCCACCGTGCATGTCAAATGGGATTTGGGCACGGCCATACTGGCCGGCGATGGTTTGATGGGACTGGCTTTCGAGAAATTACTGCAAACCCCGCGCGGAGATGTGGTGACCATGGCGGGCCGCTTTTCAAATACCATGCGCGTCATCTGCGAAGGACAGGGTTTGGATAAAATGTTCGAAAGTGCTAAGGATGTGGACCGAAACAGCTATCTCGATATGATTGCCCGAAAGACAGCCGTCCTGATCGAACTGTCCTGCGAGCTGGGCGGTATGGCGGTGGAAGCCGGCATGGTACAGATCGATCATTTGAAACAATTCGGCCTTGCTCTGGGTATGGGATTTCAGGTACAGGATGATTATTTAGACATAATTGCCGAGGAAAAGGCTCTGGGAAAAAAAATCGGCAGCGATCTTGCCCGCCATAAACAAACCATTTTAACCATTTTGCTGAAGGAAAAAACCGGTATCGGGGATTTGTATCAGTTGGATTTACGGGCATTCAAAAAGCTGCTCAAAGACAGCGCCGTGGAAGAAGAAGTGGTCGCATTGTATACGGCATATTTCGATACGGCTTACAAAGCGCTGGATGCGCTGCCGGCGAATAAAAACCGCGATCTTTTAAAGCAACTTGCCGAATATATTCAGAATCGTTCATGGTAAAATTTTTTTCATTACTTTTTATACTTTTTGTCTTTTTCTGCTGCGCCAGCCGTTTCAGCAGCAGTCCGCGGGATCAGGGCCGCGGGAATGCACCCGCAGAACAGAGACTTTGGCAGGCGGCCCGGGCGTGGCTGGGTACGCCCTACCGTTATGGCGGACAATCAAAACGCGGGGTGGATTGTTCGGGGCTGGTACAGCAAATTTACAGAGAACTGTTTAACATGCGTTTGCCGCGTACTGTCGCGGAACTTGCGAGAGAGGGACGCTTCGTCAGGCCGCCCTGGCTGGAGCCCGGCGATCTGATTTTCTTCAGGACTACGCGTTCCGGAAATATCGATCATGTCGGTATTTACCTGGGGCAGGATAAATTCCTGCACGCTTCCGGCGAGCAGGGGGTAATCATTTCTGATATCAATGAATCGTACTTCCGCAACAGGCTGGCGTTGATGCGCCGTTATTTACCCTGATCCAGCAACAAATCAATCAGCTCCCCGACAATGGCCCGCGCTTTCGGCGGGAGCTGGGCCGCTTTTTCGGACAGATCGGTGTCGCTGCCGTAGGCGGCCTGCGGCTCCCGTACGGTTTGTGCCTGTTGTCCGGAAGCGGGACGGTATTCTGCGCCTGTCAAAATCCATTCGATGCTGGTATTGCCAAGCCGGGCTAATTTTAATAAAGCTTCGGCGGACGGGATGCGCTGATTCAGATATTTACTCACCGCCGCCTGACTCAGTTTAAGCGCCGCGGCCAGTTGGTCCTGGGTTAACTGCTTGTCGCGGCGGATCATTTCGATGCGCCGTGATACGTTTTGCTGATCGATCATAACTATTGTAATTTTATATTATTATTGTTATATTGCATTTGCAATAAATATTACCGATGGAATATAGTATGTTTTCTTCGGAAATACAAGAGTCCGTCCTTTACCAGTGCTGGATCAATTATGCCCGCAGCGGACGGACAGTAAACTTTTCGGGGCGTCGCCTGCGCATCATCAGTGCCGGCCGCCTTAATATGGCCCGCGGGCCCGATTTTACGGCCAGCCGTTTCGAGCTCGATGGTTGTCTTTACCAGGGCGATGTGGAATTACATGTCCGCGCCGAAGACTGGTACCGGCACCAGCACCACCTGGATCGTATTTACAGCGGCGTCATATTACATGTTGTAGCGGTTCCCGGTAAGTGCGGGAATGATAGTGTTCGCCATGCGCACCGCGCTGAAGAAATTCCGACAATCCGCTTGCCAATCCCGGAAACATGCGACATTCGCCGCCATCCGGCAAATTCCTGCCGGGCCAAATCCGGCTTCGAAAAAAATTTTATCAAAAATTTTGAAAAACTGGCAACCGGCTATTTTCAGCTCAAAGTCCGGCAGATGTCCACCGCCCTTGATCAGAGTCATGCCGGTCAGGTTTTTTACCGCTGTTTTTTAAGGGCGCTGGGTTATCCGCATAACAGCGCTGCCTTCCAGATGCTGGCCGAACGGCTGGACTGGCAATGGATAAAAAACTGGTTTCTGAAAATCTGGGGCACACCGGCGCACCTTTACGCCCTTTATGCCGGTCAGGCCGCCTTTATCCCCTACCAGCCTGCCGATGCATTCGGCAAGCAGCTTGCACACCTTTACGGCGCCAACCGCGCTCTGCTTAAACAGGCGTCTTTACCGGCCGAAATCTGGCAATTTTCGGCAACCCGTCCCTGCAATCATCCCCATTTTCGTCTGGCAGGGTGGGTGAATTTGCTGTATGCCCGGCATGGCGATTTGTTCGGGATTATTGAAAGGCTGGTTATGCAGCGGGCGCCGCACGGGCAATTGTACCGCGCCCTGACCGATTGTCTGCGCCAGCCGACCGATAATTACTGGAAAACGCATTATGCCATCGGGTGCCGCATCAAAGGGGACTGGCAGCGGCATTTTTTCGGTAAAGGACGCATAAACGAATTTATAAGCAATATTATTGTGCCACTTTTTGCGGCGCGCGCACTGCGCGATGAAAGTGACGGTTTTTACGAGTATCTGCAGCAGTTCTTTCTTTATCTGCCTGCGGCGGGGGGCTATCAGTCCGTTTTAAAAAATATGCCCTGGGCGGTGCCCTGGCAAAAGAGATACAACAGGCATGCTTTTAATCTGGCTGTCTTATCACTCAATCAAAATTATTGTCTGGCTAACGGCTGCCGGCATTGTCCGGCAGGCCGCATAAATTCCCAATAACGCATGAGCCTGTTTCTGTTCGGGATAATTGTGCAGATTGATCCGGAAATTAATGTTTCATTCGGACCGAATTATACACCATAATTTAAAGCGGGCAGGGATCTAAAAATGGAATTCAAATCAGCCAATAATCGTTACATTCTGATTAAAACCGGATTAACTAAAAATCCATTCGGCATTTTTCAGAACGGAAAAAAGGATTTGATTAATTTAAATTTTAAAATTAAGTTTATATTATCCGATAAAAACAGACAGGCAATAAAAATAAGTATTTCATAAATAGCGTAAATCCATAATATTAATAAACCGGCCGATCTGCACGATAAGAATGTAAAAAATGCGTAAAATCCGAATCAGGCGAATGGCCGGTCGGATTAATGTCATATTGGGGAGGAAGCTTTGTTTGATCTGAACTGGTCCGGTATGCTGCAATCGATAATCAGGCTGATTATTGCCGCGTTATGCGCCAATATTATTGGCCTGGCTTTTTCATCGAAGCGTCGCCATACCATGATCAATATTCTGATTCTCATCGCCATGGGAGCGGTATTGTTTACGATTCTTGCCGTTCAGCGTTTCATGTTACTGCACGATGCGCTGAATATTACGGTTATGGCGATGACAACGGTTTTTGCCGCGGCAATGCTGCTGCGTCACCGCGGATCATCCTTTGGCCTTAAAGCGGCTGTTGCAGTCTGGATCGCCGGAGCAACCGGAATGGCTATCGGCAACGGTTTTTATTTTCCATCCATATTGATAAGTGTAATCAGTTTTTATTTAATAAATCAGATTAAAGAAAAATCGGAAAATGACGTTACTCATTTAACAGGCGAGGAATAAAAAATGGAATTTGATTGGTTTGATTTTATCATGATCAGAAATTTTGTTTACGCTATTCTCGGTGTACTGGTGGGGATGGTTGCATCTATCGGGACCTATAAACTGGTAAATAAAACAACCCGTTTTGACATCCCGAATGAACTGGAAAAAGGGAACCTGGCGGTCGGTATTGTCGTAGGGGGTATTTTTATAATGATTGGTTTGATAGTGGGTTTAATTATAGGTATGAGCCTGAACTAAAATGTTGAGAAGTTTTTTACAGGCAGGTCGGCTAATCCTGCTCCTGATGCTACCGGTGTTGTTCTCCTGTCAGACTTCGCCTCCTGTGGCCCGGGCGGATAATGATCCGGACAGCTTAAAGATAAAAATCGAGCGGAAGCTGGCCGAAAAGCGCGAGCTGGACCGGCTGCGGACGGAGCTTATCCGCGGCAGACTTGGTAAGGCGATATCCAAGTACAAGCCGGTGATTAAAAAGTATTCCAAGCGCTACGGCTTCGACTGGCGTCTGATTACCGCCCAGATTGTTCAGGAATCCGGATTCAGGACAACGGCACGCAGCCGTGTAGGCGCTGTGGGTCTGATGCAGATTATGCCCTACACGGCCAGTGAGCTCAGCCGTGAAATTGATAAAGAATATATTCTGAAAAGTCCCAGGGAAAACATTACCGCCGGGATATATCATCTAAAAAAACAGTTTCGCTACTTTCCCGATGCCAGTGAGGAAGACCGCACCAAACTGGCCCTGGCCAGTTATAACTGCGGGGTTGGCCGTGTATTTGACGCCCAGGATATCGCCCGTTACTATAAACGTCCCGCTAATCAGTGGGATCATGTGAAACCCTACCTGTCCATGCTTAAAAAATCGGACTGGCAGTTGCATCTTCAGGTATGGCCTGACGGGAAACCCCGCTTCGGCTATTTCTACGGCTATAATGAAACCATTAATTATGTTGATAATATCTACGCCCTTTATGAGATGTATTGTAAAATAATGTGACCCGGCAAAATATTCATTCCTGCGACTGTAATTTAGCCTTTTACCAATCATCAATTGCCATTGGTAATTCACTTAAAGTTATTCCCGTTTTTGACCGACAATCAGGGTCTGAGTTTAAAATGAAATTTCAATGATTAAAATACAAATTTTGCCCGTGGCTGGTTTAAAGTTCGGATGATAAAGCGGATACCAACCCATCCCTTTGTTCGGGCAATCTCAGCAGACAAAGGCTATAAATCACGGTATTTGTCAGAAATTAAACAACCGGCGCATTGTTAATTCAGGCAATGGTAATGAAATTTAATTTTAATTAAATGAGTGGCAGCCGGATAATGACTATCCAAGAGGCAAAATTGTTCTTATATTAATCAAAGACAAAATATACCAGCCTTTCTCAAAATTTATGAAAGGATTACATAATGTTTTTAACCCGAAAAAATCAGTTCATCCTTATCGCCCTTCTGGGATTTTTATTATTATCATTTTTTCAGCCCAAAGATCATAATGCCCGGATCAAATTTTTAATTGGAAAAGTGGATATCCTGCCTTCCCGCAAAACCGACTGGGAAAAAGCGAAATATAACATGGCCGTGGCTTCCGGAGACCGAATCCGGACGGCGCTAAATGCCCGGGCAGAATTACAAATGCCGGACGGCTCGGTTATCCGCATCAGGGAAAATACCATTTTTGATGTTAAAGAGATTAAAACCCCCGAACGTCATAATGAAGATAAAATGTCTTTTACGCTATGGGCCGGTGACCTCTGGGCACAATTCAAAAAAGTGGTGTCCGACAGGCAGACCCGGGAAATAGAAAGTCCAAGCGCCGTTGTCGCCGTCCGCGGCACAACTTTGGAAATAAATGTCGATCAAAACCGCGCCACCAGGGTGCGTGTGTTTGAGGGACGAGTCAATGTGAAGGCTAAAGATGTTGCCGGTGAAGTTACCCTGACTTCCAATCAGGAATCGACGGTTGAGCAGGGTAAACCACCTACGCCGCCCAGTGGATTCACGGCAGATGATGACACGGAGGATGAGGAAGAAGACGCCCCGGCCGGCGCGCTCATTCTGGATATTAAGACTTCAAAGTTCCAGTATACCGATCCTGCCGTGCTGACCGGCGGCGTACGCATTTTCGGACGCACATCCCAAGGCGCGCAGGTTACGGCCAATGACGTTCCGCTTAATGTAAGTCCCAACGGCAATTTTGACGGCCGGGTTCGCGTGCAGGAAGGACTCAATACCATCCGGATCATAGCAACAAAAGACGATCTGGAAAAATCAGGCACCATCCGCATGTACGTTAATACTAAAAAGCCGCAGATTCGCCTTTCCAAACCGCTTGTGTCCGGATATGTTAATCGACGGGATTACAGTCTGAGCGGCGCCGTATTTGACGGCACACCGGGCGATCAGGTTAAAGTGATGATTAATGACGAGGAAGTTGCCGAGGTACAGGGCAGCGGCAGTTTTAATCGTACGATTATCCTGAATGAAGGCAAGAATGATATCCGGGTGGTTGCCGTCGACCGTTCACAGAATAGCCGGGAAATAACCGAACGCATTTTTCTGGATACGGTAAAACCGGTTATTACCATTACCGAACCGGCCCAGCAGGTTTTTGTTCGTTTTGAACCGCCGCCTCCGCCCGGTGACAACCCAAATCGTAACTTTGCCGATGAAAAATTCAGACAAACCATCCGCGGACTGATTATCGATCCTGAACCCTCTTCCGGTATCAAGCGCATCGCTATAAACGGTAAAGATATTCAACCGAACTCCGACGGCAGTTTTGAAGCGGAAGTTATTGTCAAACGCAGTCTGGCCGTCTCCCGGGTTGTAGAAAACCGTCTTTCCATTGTGGTGGAAGACCTGGCCGGAAATATAACCAGGGACAACACCCGTAAAATCATAATTCGCTAATTGTTGGGGGCAAAATGAGAAGTTTACGCCTTGTAATAATAATGATCATTCCCTTTTTACTCTTTGCCCAGCGGGGAGTGGATATAACCGGACGTGCCTCTCTGCAGGTGGTCAATGTCGATTATGATACGTCTTCGGCGATCAAACCAGATTCTATACCGGCTGATGCCTACGCTAAAACGACATTAGTTCCGGGTTTGCAGCAAAAACTGAATCTGGCCCTGTTTGCCCGCACACAAAATATGGACATTACACTGTTGGGCGATATCCGGAACGATACCTGGAATAAACTGGAAAATCTGGATAATATCAATCGGCTTACCCTCAATGCCCGAATCGGCAGCCATGAATTTATTGTCGGTGACTTTTTTGAATCCGGTTCGGAACTCTATATGTTGAGCCGGGAAATTCGCGGCGCCAAAGCCCATGTAAACTTTGAAAATCTGGGCAACAGCAATGCCTTTATCGAGAGTGAAGTCGCCGGCGGCCAGGTTCAACGGGAATATGCCGTCGGCAGCCGCCTGCCCGATCTCTATCATCAATACGAAACCGCCGGACAGTTCCGTCGTTATTTTGTCAACGGTATGCTGCGGGCTGGTAACCGTAATTTATTCAATATCGGTTTAAAGTACCTCTACGCAACAGACGATGAGAATTCCATAGACGATTCCTTTAACGAACCGCTGTCCAATCAGAATTACGGGGCTACGGCATCGTTATACCTGTGGAAAAAAAATATACACTTGTTCGGCGAAGGTTACTTCAGCCGCAAGGACACCGTTACCGCTTCCGGTATTAACGACCATGCCTACAAGGGCGGCGTGGATTTTCGCTACAACCGCTTTAAGTTAATGGCTTATTACTACCGGCTGGGATATGATTATTATACTGCCGGATACCCCTACCTGGAAAATGACCGCCAGGGATTCAATGTGACGACGGCATATTATCTGCCCGATTTTTTCACCTTCAACCTGGCAGGTGAAAAATATGATGATAATCTCGATGATTTGAGCAGCCTGCCCACCACAACAACACGTTTCGCCGAAGTTTCCCTGACCACCCATTTTAAAAAAATGCCCGAACTGACGCTGAAATGGCGCCTCCGGGATGACAACAGCAATACGGTAAATTTTGACGACGGCACAGTGAAAAGAACGGACAAGATTTCACGAACCTACGAGGGCCGCATCAGTCATAATTTTAACGCCAACCGTTTATCGCTCTCGGCCATTTATATCGATCTGGAAGATAACAGCAAGCTGAGGGGCGCCCTGCCGCTGGGCACCGAGCAGTTCATCGGCAGTTTTAACTTTTATGCCCGACCTTCCAATTATTTTTATATTTCCGGTGGATCGATTTACAGCAGGCTGTTGATGAGCGACGCCCGGGAAAATAAAAATATTTATGTCTACGAATCCAGCCGCTGGGACATCATCCCGCGGACGGTTAAACTGGAAACCACCATCAGTTATACATACAACGACGCCTCGAACGGCGGCTTTGAAGATTTACTCAGTGATTACAGCCAAATTGGCGCGAATTTATCGCTGGAATATTTTTTCACATCAAATTTTTCCCTGAAAGTCATTGGCGGCACGGATATCAGACAAATGCGTTACAGCAGGCAGAAAGCCCTGCAGGTTATTGCCGATCCCGATGGCGGTCCAACCTTTTTTAACTGGAATGAGTCCTACGACGGCCTGAAGTACGGGATGGAAGTCAACTGGATTTTTTAATACACGTAAGATTGTTGCGTAGAATTTAAAGCGGTTAAAACGAATCTGTTTCTGAATCGGTTTCATCTTTAAATAAAATCAGCGGGCCGCTGTGCATTTCAAAAAGGGATATAAAGATATTTGCTTAACTATATTTAATTTGTTTAACTTAAATATTTGTACAAAAAAACAGGAATAATACAATGTTTAGGGATGTTGATTACTATAACGCAGCAGAGTTGTTTTCCGAAGAAGAGCGGATGATTAGGGACATGGTCAGGAACTTTGTCGATAAGTCGTATCTGCCCATTGTCACTGACTATCACCGGAAGGGAAAATTTCCCCGGGAGATCATATCTAAATTGGCGGAGCTTAACCTGCTCGGTGTTACCATCCCCGAGGAATACGGAGGCCCCGGGTTAACCGACACCATATATGGTATCGCCATGCAGGAGCTGGAAAGGGGAGACAGCGGTCTGCGTTCTTTCTGCTCAGTACAGGGAAGTCTGGTTATGTATCCCATTTACAGATATGGTTCCGAAGTCCAAAAGAAACAATGGCTGCCGAAGCTGGCCGCCGGCGAAGTGATTGGCTGTTACGGTTTAACCGAACCCGATCACGGTTCCGATCCGGGCGCCATGGAGACCAAAGCACGGCGCACTAAGGATGGCTGGATTTTAAACGGCAGTAAAATGTGGATCACCAACGGATCGATTGCAGATCTGGCAGTGGTTTGGGCTAAAACCGAAGAAGGCGTGCGCGGTTTTCTGGTCGAAAAAGGCACAAAAGGATTTACAAGTCATGCCATCGAGGGAAAATATTCTCTGCGCGCCTCCGATACCGGCGAACTGCATTTTGAGGATTGCCTTATTCCCGCGGATAATATCCTGCGAGAAGCCAAAGGCTTGCGGGCGCCGCTTTCCTGTCTTAATGAAGCCCGCTACGGCATCGCCTGGGGCGCCACCGGTGCGGCAATGGCCTGCTACGATGAAGCTTTAGGTTTTGCCGGTACGCGTGTCCAGTTTGACAAACCGATTGCTTCTTTTCAGTTAATTCAGCATAAATTAGTTGAAATGATCACAGAAATTACCAAGTCACAATTGTTAAATTACCGCTTAGGTCAGTTAAAAGATCAGGGAAAGGCCAAATATTATCATATTTCCCTGGCAAAACGCAATAATGTGGAAAGCGCCCTGAATATCGCCAGATCGGCACGAACGATTCTTGCGGCGGGTGGTATTACAGATGAGTACCAGGTGATCCGGCATATGCTGAATCTGGAATCCGTATATACCTACGAAGGGACACACGATATTCACACGCTCATTGTTGGCGAACATATTACGAACATTAACGCATTCAGGTAAAATTTGATGAAGGAAAAGATACAAGTATTGTTAGTGGAAGATGAGAAAGTTTCCCACCAGGCAATTACAAAGGCTTTGGAAAATAGCGGTTACCTTTGCAAAGGCGTGACCACGCTTAAAGAGGCCCACCAGATTGTCAAAAAAGAAGTTTTTAATTTTATTATCTGTGATATCATGCTGCCCGACGGCACCGGTCTGCAACTGCTTGAAACGGTACGCAATTTTTTGTTTTCAGTACCTTTTGTCGTTATCACAGCTTCCGATCGGAGGAGTCTGATTAAGGAAGCCCTCGAAAAAGGGGCCAACGATTTCCTTTCCAAGCCGTTTAATCTGAATAATCTGCCAACGGTGATCGAACGCAATTTGGAAAGAAAAAAGATCGAGGATCTGAAGAACAGTCCGAAAAAAGCCTCGGTTCTGCTTAAAGCTATCCAGGCCCTGATCACCGCGCTGGAGGCAAAAGATAAATACACCTCCGGGCATTCACTGAACGTTGCCCGCTATGCCCGCCTGATGGGCGATGCTCTCAAACTAAAGGAAAATCAGTTATTTACCCTGGAACTGGCCGCTATCCTGCATGACATTGGAAAAATCGGCATGCCCGACCGGATTCTGAAAAAATCGGCCTCGCTCATTGATATCGAATACAAAACCGCCAAGGAACATACGGTGATCGGCAGCAAAATCGTCGGCATGATCGATGAGCTCAAGGAAGTATCGGCCATTATCCGTCACCATCACGAGCGCTACGACGGCGCCGGTTATCCCGACGGTCTGCGCGGCAAAGTGATCCCGTTTTTAGCCAGGGTGCTGGCCATTGTCGATACCTACGAGTCCATTGTCTCGGAACGGGTTTATAAAGCAAAGAAATCCAGTGCGGAAGCCCTGAAGGAAATTCTGGAAAATTCGGGCACCCAGTTTGATCCCGATCTGGTTAAAGTATTTTTACAGGTGATGCAGTCCGATGCAGTCAAGAGTCAGCCGCTGCTGCACTTTGAACGGGAGCTGGATTATAACAACGGTGCCGTCGCAATTGATCATACGCAAATTTGGAGCGGATCAGCGTAATTTTTTTTTGTCCATGATCAATAGCTGAATTTGAGCGGCTGTAAAAGCAAACCTACTTTAATAAAGCTCTGTCCGCCAACTTCTCCGGAAGTGTGATAAGCATCTTCAAAAAATTTGGTGCCGCGATACAAATCCATATAAATGCCCAAACGCATCCGGCCCCTGGACATATAAGGGTAGTAAATAAGACCCAGCAAAGGCCCCGCCTCAAAATTATCAAAGGTATGGTCCGGCAGGTACTGACCGGATGTCACGGATTTTGAAACCGTATAGCCGGCTGAAAATCCCAGCTTTACCGCCAGTTGAGAATAGCTGAAGCGGTTTTTGAAAAATTGCAAATTATAAGTTAACGGCAGGCGTAACTGTGCGTACTCGATATCCCGATCACCGGAGTAGGCAGCGTCGACGGCCTTGTAGGAAATAGTTTGCCTGAAAGTCGTATAATCCAGTCCGGTTTCAATAATGTGTCCGTTCAGATTCACTGCCGTATGCAAACCGCCGCTATAGCCGATTTTTGTCGCGCCACTGATGCCATCGACCTGGGTGGCTCCGCTGGCGGCGTCATAATCCTGGTTATCGTTAATACCGCCGTAGGTTAAACCACCAGCCAGGGAAATCAGCGATCTGTTTTGATTGATAACCCCCGGCTGAAAGTTACAACTGATTATCGTACAGACGATTAAAAAAATGATAAAAACAGGCAGCAGTTTTTTAAATTGACGAGTTAAGGCATGCATTTGGAACTCCTGATTTAGGCTTACTGGACGGCAACCGCTATAAAATACAAAATCAGGAATCAGAAACAAGCTAAAAATGGCAGAAATTATTCAGCAGAGTTTTATTTAATGAGAAAAGCCTGTTTAACGGCCGGCTTCCATCAAAAAATACAAGAGGCGTACATTTTGCACGCCTCCTATATTCTGATACAACGTATTTACGGAAAATATTTTTCGGCCGTCGTTCCGTCTTCCCTCTGATAACGGATAAGTTTCAGTAATTTTGCCCGCGATATTTCAAAGGCCATTGCACCCTGAATCTTTTCCTGGTATTTAAGAGAGCTGCTTTCACTCAGGCCATCCTTGAACTGACTCGTTTTTTCCGGATCATACTGGTAAGTATTTTCTTCAATATCGACGAGGATAACATTTTCAGGATTAAAATCAATCGGATCGTGCATGTTATTGATTAAGGCAAATTCGATCAGGAAATGGTTCCCGCTGTATTTTTTTCCTGTAACCGCTATGGCAACCGAACGCGTCAGATCGGCTATCGACAGTGTTTTTTCACGTACGCGTTTGAGAGATTTGCGCGCTTCGTCACTGGCGGGATCGAATGAAACGGCCCTTGAAAGATAATATTCTGCGTCCAGATAGAGCCGGTTATGGCGGTCCTTTCTGGCTTGATCATAATAGGCCATCCCTTTGTCGAACATGCGCTGAAAATTAGCCTTTTTTATTGCGCTTAATAATGAATCGGCGGCCTGATTCTCCGGATCGTAAGCAATTGCTTCCTGAAGGTAATCGATGCTGTTATTAAAATAGCGTCTTTTCTGGATTTCATTGGTCGGTTCCGATCGGTGGAAGGCCAGTGCATATTCGTAGAGCAGCTCGCTGTATGCCTTATCAAATGAACTGCTTGTGGTGGTGTCCGGAAACAAGTTTTGCGCCTTATCGAAATTGCCGATAAACGTTTCGATATTATCCGTCTTCCTGTAAAGTGCGGCGCCCCGGTTAAGATAGGTGAGCACAATTTTTTCTTGAATGACTGGATTTGAAGGCTGCAATTCTTTAGCTTTAAAGTAATAGGTCAGGGCCTGATTATATTGCCCCTGGCGGTACAGTTTGTCGCCTTCGGCCTCCGGGTTGCCGCTGCAGCAAATAAAAAGATAACTAAGCAGCGCTAAGAGCAGAATCTTGAACTTCATAAAATACGCTCCTTGAAATATTAAACGGAAAACTATTAAATTAAAAGGATTAACGTTACAAAATACAAAAAAAATGTTTAAATAAAAATAAATTAGAAAAAAATGCATTGTACCGTTTTGGGCTCTGGAACTATTAGATCGGATTTCAGGCGAAATCCCTCCGGATATTTGCTGTCCGTAGCCGGACATTTGGCGTTAATGGACTGCGGTCCGGGTATCCTCAGGCAGTTAAAACGCCGGCGAATTAGTCCCCTGGCAATCAGTACGATTTTCATTTCCCATTTTCATCTGGATCATTGCAGTGATGTTTTCCCCATGATGTTGAATCGGGCACTGATTGACAGCTCGGCAAATGAGCAATTAACCATCTACGGACCGGAGGGCTTGAAAGCCTGGTATAATCAGATCGCCGCCACCCAGGGCAGCTGGCTGAAAAAGGCCCGGCCAAATATTACAGAGCTCGATGATTCGGCCCTTGACTGGCATGGTATTACAGTTAGCTGCCGTCCCAATGATCACACATCAAACAGTATATCCTATTTAATTACCGGAAAGGCGAAATTGTTTTACAGCAGTGATATGGAGTACCAGGAATCTCTGATCGGGTTCGCCCGCGGCAGTGACTGGGCGATCATGGAATGCGCTCTGCCCGAACATCTGAAGCGCAGCGGCCATATGACACCATCCGCGGTCGGCCGCTTTGCCAGTGAAGCAAAGGTTAAACATTTGCTTCTGACCCATCTCTATCCCGAAAATGACAGACCGGAATTAATAGAAGAAGTCGCCTGCTATTTCAAAGGTAAAATTATCATGGCCGAAGATTTTTACCGGTTCAGTATTGGATGAAATTTATTTATAGCAATGCTTATTCGTTACAGGTAAAACAAAATAGTTCATTGTGACGATGAAAAATCAGGTTAATGAAGAGCCGCAACATGCTGTCGAAAAACTGGAAAACTATTATCACAAGCTCCCGGCGCTGTGGTTTTTCGCTTTTTTTTCCGCCGGTATCGTTGCCGGTTATCTGTTTCTCGAAAGCCTCCGCCTCGACTGGCTGGTTGCGGTTGTAATATTTTTTGCAGTGAGCAGCCTGGTATTGCACTTTGCACGGTCCCGTTATTTTTTAACGGGTATATTTCCATTTATTTTTTTGCTTGGCATGTGCAGTATTTATTTGAGTCTGGCTGCCTTTCCCTCCAAACATTTAATTAATGCAGACTATAATAGTGTTAGTGCATGCGAGGGCTGGATCAGCGAAGCGCATTATAAGGAAGACGGCAAACACAAATATGTGCTGGAATCTTCCCGGATCGAAATCGATTCCGTCTGGCGTGCCGCTCAGGGAAAAATATTACTCTATCAGGGGAAATTAAACGGTCGTTTGCAGTATGGCGACCGGCTGCGCATATATGGCCCGCCCGAACGCCCGCCCCTCCCGGCCAACCCCGGCGGATTTAATTACCGGCGTTATTTACAACACAATAAAATATACTTTACGAAATATATTGACGATAAAGCAGATTGCATCAGACTTGACGGAAAAGCGGGCAGCCTGTGGCAGCGAAAAATCATTCAGCCCCTGCGCACGCACCTGCTGGACCTGCTCGGCCGTCATTTACAGATGCCCACACGCCATATTGTCAAAGCGCTGATTCTCGGTGAACGTCAGGATATTGACCGTGAAATTATCAAGGATTTTCAAAGATCCGGCGTGGTGCATGTGCTTGCCATCTCAGGTTTACACGTGGGTTTTATCCTGATGATCTTCCTGTTATTTTTTTCGTTTCTGCGTTTATCTTACAAGCCGAAAATCATTTTATCATTGCTGCTTTTATTTCTGTTTGTTGCACTGGTGAATTTTAAAGCGCCGGTGGTGCGCGCTTCCCTGATGGCCGCATTCTATTTTAGTTCAAAGATGATGGAACGCCGGGTCAATGCCCTGAATGTGATCGCCGGGGCGGGTATTGTCATTCTGGCGTTTGAACCCCAGCAGCTTTTAATGCCCGGATTTCAGTTTTCTTTTTGTGCCGTTGGCGCTATTTTGTACGGCTATCCCAAATTAGATCAGTTATTGCCGGGATTTAAGCAAACCAATAAAATTAAAAGCATCATGAACAGTTACCTGCGTCAGCCCTTTTTAGTTTCCGCTGCCGCCGTCATCGGCACGCTGCCGCTAACCTGGGTTTATTACGGCAGTCTGCAAATCGGCGCCCTTCTGATCAATATTTTAATCATTCCTCTGATCGGCGGATTTGTTATGCTCAGCTTCCTGTTAATCACCATCGGATCAATTGGTTTTTTTGCCGCCGACGGACTGGCGCATCTGCTGCATTTGTATTTACAGTTCATCCTGAAAATTATTTCGCTTTTCGCTGAGCTGCCGTTTGTGCAGATAAAATTACAGCATCCTTCTGTACCGGTACTGCTACTGACCATTGTCGCTGTCTTTTTATTGTTTAACTTGAATAAACGGATCAGGCTGATTTATTTCGCCGTCGTTCTGCTGCTGATCATCAGTTTCAGCAATCAATGGCTTGGGACGCCGGAAAAAAAACTGCGCGTTACCTTTGCCGGTGTCGGACAAGGGGACGGCGTAGTGATTGAGTTTCCCAACAACGATGTTGCGGTGATTGATGCCGGAGACAGAAAGTTTACCTTCGATGCCGGTGAGCGTTATATGATTCCGTTGCTGGAATACTATGGAATTAAGCATATCAAGTATCTGGTAGGCACGCACTGGCATAGCGATCACATCGGTGGATTTTTATCGATTCTGCAGCAAATAAAGGTTGACACCGTGATATTCTCAGACTATTCCGGCAAAACAAAACTGTATCATCGCATTATCGCTGAAGCACAAAAACGAAACATCCCCGTAGTCCGGCGCAACCGCGGCGGACAATTGCATGTTGGCGATAACTGTCGTTTTTATTTGTTGCATCCCGATTCGGAACATTACCGGGGCGACCGGTTTTCCGGTGCGGAGGTCAATAACAGTTCCATTGTGGGCAAAGTCTGTTACGGCAATACTTCATTTATCTTAACCGGTGATCTGGAAAAATCGGCTGAAAGATCGCTGTACAATTATGGTGAATTTCTTAAGGCGACTGTTCTCAAAGTAGGTCATCACGGTAGCAAAACTTCCACATCTCAGGAATTTTTGAATTTAATCCGGCCAACTTACGCCGTGGTTTCGGTCGGTGCGCGTAATCGCTTCAAACATCCCAGCTCAAAAACCCTGCAACGGCTGAAAATGAACCGTGTTCATCCCCTGCGCACCGATCATTTCGGCGCTCTGATTTTCGAGAGTGACGGCAGGGAAATAAAACTGGTAAACTGGCGCCGCTAACTAAATTTGAATATCAATCCGCTCGCATTTAAATTTATATTTTTTGTTAATTTAATTTCGGCAGTCGATTCACCCCGGGGAGTGCGTTATTTTATTATATGATTCGGAAATATGGCAAAGCGGTGTTCGGTTACTCTGCGGTATCGATGAAGCGGGACGGGGACCGCTGGCCGGGCCGGTGGTTGCGGCAGCCCTGATTTTGCCGGTTAACACGCAGATCGAATCGATTAATGATTCAAAAAAACTGCATCGGGAAGCGCGTCAGATTCTGTACAACCTGATTACAGAAAATGCAGTCGCCTACGGTATCGGGCTGGCCGATGTGCAGGAAATCGATCGTCTGAACATTGTGCAGGCTACTTTTCTGGCCATGAAACGCGCCGTCGATGGTCTGAACATTTGTCCCGAGTATTTACTGATTGACGGACGCGACTTTCCGCGCTTTTTTTTCCGTGATGACACCCGGCCGCTGTTGGGACGTGCCCTCATTGGTGGCGACGGATTATCCGGTTCCGTCGCTGGTGCATCGATACTGGCAAAAGTGTACCGGGACCGGCTGATGGAAACGTTTGCCGAAAAATATCCGCAATACGGATTTGAAAAACATAAGGGGTACGGTACCAGGGCCCACCGGGAATGCCTGGCCAGTCACGGACCCTGTCCGATTCACCGGAAATCATTTATCAGAAAAATCACGAGCGAGCGGTTATTGTGAGTAGACATATTTATCTGACCGGATTTATGGGCGCGGGCAAAAGTAGAATCGGGCGGATGATGGCTGAAAAGTTTCAACTGCCCTTTTATGACAGCGATTATTTGATCGAAGCGGAATGTGGTAAATCAGTCCGGCTGATATTCAAAGAAGACGGTGAAGCATATTTTCGCCGATTGGAGTCTCAGGTTATCCGTAATCTTGCTCAAAAAACCGAGCCTGCGGTCATCGCCCTCGGGGGCGGAGCCCTGATGCATCACGATAGCCTGAGACTGGTTAAAAAAAGTGGGGTGCTGGTTTATCTGAAAAGCAGTCCGGATCATATTTATGAACGCATTAAGCATCCTGGCGAGCGTCCCTTGCTTAGCCAGAGCGACAATTCTCCGGAAGCGATTCTGGATAAGATGCGCGTTCTACTTGAAAAAAGGGAGCCGGTCTATACGCAGGCCCACATTATCATCGATCGCGACCCCATCAATCTGGAAGCGCTGCCGGCAGTGATTATGGCGGAAGTGCAAAATTACCGGAAAAGGAAACATGGAAACAGTAGACGTTAAAATAAAGAATGACCCTTATCCAATTTATGTGGACAGGGATGTATTAAGCCAGTTCGCCGATATTTTAAAACTGCATTATCCGGCCAGGCAAATTGCGCTGATCACCTCGAAGCGTATTAACGGTCTCTACGGCAAACAGCTTAAAAGCGGATTCGATAAGAATCAGAAGGTGCTTACGCTGATTGTCCCGGAAGGTGAAAAGGCCAAATCCCATGAACAGGTGCAGTATCTGTACACACAACTTTTGGAAAACCGTATTGAACGCAGCGCTCTGATCGTAGGATTCGGCGGCGGGGTGGTCGGTGATCTGGCCGGATTTGTGGCCGCGACATACCTGCGCGGTGTTCGCTTCGTTCAGGCCCCAACCACTTTGCTGTCCCAGGTCGATAGCAGTATCGGCGGAAAAGTTGGCATTAATCATCCCATGGGCAAAAATCTGATCGGCGCCTTTAAACAGCCGCTTTTTGTTTTTGCCGATGTCGCGACCCTTAAAACCCTTGCCGGGGCGGAAATTCGCTGCGGTTTGGGTGAAGTGATCAAATACGCCTTCATTCTGAATCCCCGCTTATTCGAATACCTGGAGCAGCATCTGGAAAAGGCGCTGGAAAAGGATGAGGATACCCTGTATCATCTGGTGAAGGTTTCCGCGGCGGAAAAAGCCGCCGTCGTGGAAAAGGACGAAAAAGAACAGAATCTGCGCATGATCCTGAATTTCGGTCATACTTTCGGGCACGCCCTGGAAGCGGAATACCAGTTTGCTTCGCTCAAACACGGCGAGGCAGTGATACTGGGTATGAAATGTGCTTTATTCTATGCGGTAAACAAAAACTATATTTCGCAAGATGATTATCAGCGCGGCGTTAATCTGCTCCGGCGCGTACCGGTGGCCTTAGATAAAGCAATGTTTAACGAACAGCGGCTGCTGGAACGGATGACTTTGGATAAAAAAGTGCAGAATGACAGGATCAGGCTGATACTGCTGGAAAAAATAGGCAAACACAGAATCGAAAGCGAGGCCGAAACGGAACTGCTCAAAAAATCCCTGCGGATTTTAGTGGAAAAATCGTGAAATGAAAAATCCATGATCTGGCAAACACGTAAAAATAAAATTAAAGCAGTAAATTAAGTTCATTGTGCAAAAATAAATGCAGGAGAAACCTCACCCCTGCGTCCCCCCATGCGTGGGGAGGGGTTGCCCCAAAGGGGCAGGCCCCAAAGGCCCCAAAGGGGTGCCTGT
>CAYXRA010000014.1:0-45030 GCA_964467525.1 uncultured Calditrichaceae bacterium | reverse complement strand
GCAAGTAAGAATCTATTTTGGACAATTATGGGCACGGATGATGGTTGAAGACAGATCAAATGGTTCTTTAAATATATCCGGATAAATCATCACGAACAGAAATCAACCACTCTTTTTACCATCTGGACAATGCGCACCTGAATATCATTTTTCAGGATTGTCCTGGCCTCAAAATCCGTACCCGTGGCAAAAACAAAGCGCGGGATAATCACACATTTGAAATCGAGCATCAGGCTGTTGGCGAAAGGCATAACGGACATGTAACTGGCCCGGCTGCCGGCGGCGCACATAAAGGCGACCAGCTTATCCTGCCAGGCGTCGCCGGTTAGTTCCAACAGGTTTTTCAGAGCGGCATTGACATCGTAATTATAAACTGGCGCGGCGATGATAATTGCTCCGGCATTGCGGATTTTTTCGGCCAGCAATACGGCGTTCTTATCATGCCGGGTGTCACCGCCGTCACAGAAGGGCAGGGGGTAATCCGGCAAATCGATTAATTCAGCTTCATAATTTCGCCTGGAAAATTCAGCCTTGGCAAACTCTGCCATTGCATGACTCTTGCTGTCCTTATTCAAACTACTGCTGATAATTAAATACTTCATGTATATTTAAATCCTGTTGCATTCGATTCAGCTTTATATAATCAAATTAGACCCGGATTATTCCGCCCGCCGGCAACGCCTTAAAATAATCATGAATTAAGCGTAAACAAATTGATTTAAAAGCTTTAATCAAAAAGAAACGGATAAACACAGATTGATGATTGCGAAAAGGCGAACTGCACAGTAATTTTTAATTGCAGTTAAGGAAATTGCTTATCCCCGTCCGGATGCCTGGCTGAGCCCGAAAATCTGTTTAAGCACGTAACCGGCCATTTTGGGATTTTCCTTGAGCCGCCGCGTTGAATAGGCGTACCATTCTTCGCCGTAGGGTATGTAAACGCGCAGCCGGTGCCCGGCCTTTACGATGATGTCGCGCAGTTGCGGATCCACGCCCAGCAGCATCTGAAATTCGTACTGATCTTTTTTAAGATTCAGCTCTTCGATGATGCGCAGGGCATGCCAGACTAATTTTTCATCGTGCGTGGCGATGCCCACATAACAGCCGTTTTTAAGCAGTTTTTCAAGATTGAAAACAAAATTATCGTTGATGATGGGCATTTGCTTGTAGGCAATCTCCCGCGGTTCCACGTAGATGCCCTTGCACAGCCGCAGATTGGCCTTATGTTCGATTAAATGATTGATGTCATCTGAGGTGCGGCGCAGATAGGTTTGGATGACCGTCCCCACATGACCGGGAAATTCTTCCTTCAGCCGCAGATACATCTCGATGGTGTAGCTGGTGGTGGTGTGGTCTTCCATATCGATGCGCACAAAATTGTTAAATTTCTTTGCCTCGATAACAATTTCGCGGATATTCTCAAAACAGAAATCCTTGTCCACAAGCAAACCCATGTGGGTCGGCTTCAGCGAAATATTGGAATCCAGTTTTTCGGCATCTATCACGGCCAGTATTTTTATATATTCATCGACGGCTTCGCGGGCGTGATTTTTATCCTTACATTCTTCGCCCAGCAAATCCATCGTTGTCATCATGCCTTTCGCATTAAGATCTTTGGCAACACGAACGGCGGCGTCTAATTTTGATCCGGCGATATAATTCTTTGAAAAATATCCGACAATCGGTTTTGGCACCAGCGGCAGTCCCATTACAACAAGTTTATCAAACAGACTCATAACAGCTCCGATATTTAATTACATTTATTACTAAAATAATATTTTCACAATATCATTTCTAATTTACAGCAAAGCTAAATATAAAATTTTAAAATTTCTCAGGCAAGAAAATTGAGGGCTTTTGTGGTTATTTTGTAGCCAGAATAAACTTGTTGAAAATAATAAAATAGGACGAATGAGTTAGCTGAAAAATCACCGTACACCCCATCCCCATCCCTTCCCCACGCGTGGGGAAGGGTGCAGGGTTGGGGCTTACAATTGGCAATAGATATTAATAATTTATTAAAAAACAATGCTGATGTTATGACTTATAATTTGGACAGAACTGAAACCAGAATTAAGAAGAAAATGGATTCAGAATTGGTGTATATCCGGTTGAGCTACCTATTCGGCGTGGTTCTGAAGTTTTACATTATTATGAAATAATTCAATTTTTAAGGACGTTTTTAAAATTAACGACCTAACTTTTTAAGAAAGGAATTATTATGTATAGATTTGTTTCTGCTTTAATTATTTTTTGTTTTCTGATTGCCTCCTTCACCATGGCCGGGGTGATAAAGGAAAGCAAAACGACTGTAGCTTTCAGGGGATTCGGGGAGTTCAGCACCCACAGCACCGTGCGGATTTCCGGGGATCAGAAACGCGAAGATACCGAAAAGGATTTTAAAGGCGAAGGTTTCTTAGGCGGGATCACGGCCAAAATTTTAATGAGCGCCGGTAAGCATTCGGGTGAGATTACGCGGCTGGATGCCATGCAGATGGTTTCCATGAATCACGAGAAAAAAGAATACCGTGTTATGCCGATCAAAAAACTTTCGTCCGGCGATTACACGGGAGGCGGTGAAACCGATGCCGGCAGGGATGAACAGCCTTCAGAAGAGGAAGAGCGGTCCGTTCGCATCATCCGCTCCGAGTTTAAGGTTAGCGATACCGGCGAACGCAAGAACATCAATGATTTTCCGGCGCAGAAATACACCATTTTATGGCTTACGGAATGGGAAAATACCGATAGCGGTGAGCGCGGCACCGACAGTCTGTTTACCGTAGTATGGACGACGAAGCCTACCGCCGACATGAAGGCTGCTCAGGAAGAAGAAATGGAATTTCAAAAAGCCTATATGGAAAAGATCGGACTTGATATGGATGCTGTGTACCAGGATATGCTGGGCATGAGCTGGCTGTCCATGTTCAAGGCGATGAACCAGAATAAAACCGGCGAAATGGATGTAAAGGATGAAAAAGCGCTGGCCGAGCTTAAGAAAATTGAAGGCTATCCCGTGGTGATCGATGGCGGTTACTACATGATTCGTCCTGGATCGGAAGAGGCATCGTCGGAAAGCAGTCCCAATGCCGGTCTGGAACAGGCCAATAAGATGCTGGGCGGACTGTTCGGTAAGGCAATGGGTAAAAAATCGGATTCCGAAAGCAGCAAAAGTAAAAGCAATAAAGCAGCCTTCACCTATTACACGGAACTGGTCAAACTGAGTACGGGCAATGTGGACGGAGAAAAGTTTACGGTTCCCGCGGATTATCAGAATGTGGGGGAAGCAGGGGAGTAGAGTTCATTCATCCGTGGAGATTTATTTTAAATTAATTTCGGACGGACTACGGTCAGATTAATGACTCGATTTTTTTCATAAGCAGGTCGTATCGTTGCTTTTGTAATCCTGGCTCCAGGTGAGCCAGGATTGCTTCCTGCAAATTGGGGGCTTCTCTTAATCGTTTAAAGTGTTTAAGCAGGTAATTTTTAACTTTCGAATCCGAATGCTTTATATCCCGGACAAGTTTTGTACGGTTATCAATAACATAAACGATATCTTCAAAGTCGGGACTTGTTCTGGGATCTTTTCCTCTGTCATAAAAAGCTGTGAATTTTGAGGCTAAGTAATAGGCCAGAGGCAAAATTCTGATTTTAATTTCATCAAGATGATGTACTTCAGCTTTTTTTACACCGGATTTAAACCAGGGATTGGACGGTGCCCAGCTTACCTGATGCGTGGATAAGATATCAATTATTATATTTTCATAACGAAAACGACATATTACATTTTCATCTTTTGCGAAGTAAATTTGGCGAAGTGCTAAAGCCTGTCTAATCTCCTCAGCTTTTATTGATGATGTAATTTCAAATACGATGTCTATGTCTTTTGTAGGCCTTGGCTCGGGAGCACCCGGATCATCGACATACAATGCGCAAACCGAACCACCTACGAAAACAGCTTTATCATTTAAGCTGCCCAGCGCCTTAACCAGTGTCTTTATAGCGATGACTGTTTGCGATCTGTTTTGTAACATGATTTTAATGTTCTTGTTTCTATATTATAAAAATGTATCATGCTAAATAATTCGTCGGCGCAGTTCTTTTATTGCTAATTGTTTTTCCCGGGTCCGACCAAGACGCAAAGCGTCGGTCAGTGTCAATAATTCATACAATAATGGATCATTATTACAAGCTTTTGGGACAGCAGGGTGTAATGGTTCGATGCTTTGTCCACGCGAAGTTCCCGCAGACAAGGGCCAGACGAAAGACTCGGAAGCTGAAATCAACTTGTTTAAAGGCGATGCACTGTGCGCGGTGGGTATACCCCGCTGAATAGCGCCGATCTCCGCAGGATAAACATAAGACAAACCATGTTCCAGAAAATCAATCAGGTTATTTTTCATTAAATGTTTTTTATCTTCGGAGATAAGTAATGCAATCCGGGATCGGTTGAGCGACTCGCTTACCTCGCTGGCACTGATTCCTAAGGATTGAGCGATATCTTTTGCAAGCCAGGATTTGCCGGATAATGTGGCTATTTTAAGTAGAATTACAATGTCATGCGGGCGCATGCCGCGGTGTTTTTTCACCTTCAACCTCGATTTTCAATTCGCGATTCGCGAATTGAAAATTATAAAAAGTTTGGTTGAAAATCAAGAAAATATGGATTAGCAAATTATTTATGATATCCGAATCGTTTTTTATTATTGGTTTGATTTCAAACAATCTAATTATTAGAGATTTTCCGGTCAATAAAAATTGAAAAGTGTAATGGATTATTAGAAAATCTGAAAATTCAGATTAAAACAGTCAAGTTTATTTACCCCTCACTTCTTTTTTTTCAAAGAAAAATCAGGGATAAAACTGCCGAAGCCCATGTTACAGTTGCGGCACATATCGATGCTTTTGCGGTCGGCGGAAAGCTGCCTGCGGAAGGCTTTGAAATCGCCGTTTTTCCAGATTTCTGCGAATGATGCGCTGTCATTAATATTACCCATCCTGTATTCGCCGTTCTTATCAAAACAACAGGGAACCACCGAACCATCCCAGTTAATCAATGTGGACAGCCACGGCCGCGGACAGGACTGCTTGGCGCTATTTTTAACCTCAAAGGTTTCTTCGCTGAAATTATAACGGCGGTATTTCGGATTGTCCGGCAGCCAGGTCTCTGCTTCCTGGCGATTGTGCACTTCGATGTTTTTGATCAGCAAACGGTCGACGCCAATCTGTTTGGACAGTTTTCTGACTTCCGCAATTTCCTGCTCGTTATGCTTCATAACCAGGAATTGCAGCGCTAAAAGCGGCGTTTTGCTTTTTCGCGCTTTTTTGGTTTCGACAAACAGGCGCAAGCCGTCCAGAACTTTATCCAGTTTGCCTTTAACGCGGTAACGTTCATAACTCTCCTGCGTCACGCCGTCCAGGGAAATAATCATGCTGTCCAGCCCGGAATCGATGGTGGCGTTAACCGATGCGCTGTCAAAATAATGGGCGTTGGTGCTGGTGGTGCAGTAAATATTTTTTTCTTTGGCCCGGCGCACGAAATCAAGAAAATGTTTGTTGAGATACGGTTCGCCCTGATGATAGAGCAGCAGGAAAAAAATATCGTCGCCCATCTTATCGATAATGTTAGAGAATGTTTCCAGGGACATACGGCCGCCGGGACGTTTCATATCCCCGGAACCGGTTGTGCAAAGCGGGCAGCGCAGGTTGCAGACATTGGTCGGCTCAATGGTCAGAATGGCCGGATTGCCCCACAGAATATTTTTTCGCAGCAGCGCGGAAAGGGAAAATGAACTAACGGTTTTAAGTAAATTTGTCGTGCGGCGCAGGGTCAGCGAACGCAGCAGATTCCCAAGTTTGATTTCATTTATTGTAAACATTATTTGATTTCGTCTTCGATTCTTTGTTTCCGTTCAAATTTATTACAACGCCCGCACAAGATAAATGATTTCCTGAAAATTTGCAAAATACGGCATTACTTATTTTACATAAGTTGCCTTGAATTTTAAACAGGGCCGTCATTCTGAGTCAGGTCCCGAAGTGTAACGCGGGAACCGATGAAAGAATCTCTGTTTTTAGCCTGCTTTGTTTGAAAAGAATTGTGAATTGCTCTAAATTTAGTCTTTCTGAATTTAAATAAATGAATCATCCATGATTTAAAAAACACACAAAAGCATGATTGAATAGAACCTTCACCCCTTCGCCCCTCCCCCGAGGAATCGGGGGAGGGGATGGGGATTGGATTTAAATAAAAAATATCGTCCCGCACCATCCTTCTGTGCCTGGGATGCGTGCGGCCTGGGAAAGGACAAATATTAATTGAACGCAATCATCCTCAGCCTGTTTTACGGGTTTGCCCTGCTCTACCTGCTGCTGATCATACTGGTCGTAAGCGGTCTGCTGCGTCTGCGGCGTAAAACCGGTACGAAACGGCCGGCGATATCCGTGGTGATATCCGCCCGCAATGAGGAAAATCGCATTCAGAAAAATCTGGCAGCGCTGGAAAAACTGAACTATCCTCCTGAAAAATATGAGATTATTTTCGTCGATGATGCATCGGTAGACAATACCGCGGCTTTGATCAGTAGCTATGTTGGAATACATGACAACTGGCGGCTGATCCGGCTGAAGGAAAGTGAGCGCATCCTGCCCGGCAAAAAAGCGGCCCTGAAGCGGGGCATTGACAGCGCGCGCCACGATCTGATTTTCACCACGGACGCCGATTGCGCGCCGCCGCCGGACTGGCTAAAGGTGATGAGCGCCTATTTTGATGACAATACCGCCATGGTGATCGGTCATTCCCCGCTGGTAACCGGCAAAAGTTTTTTTAGTAGAATACTGGCCTTCGATAACCTGTTTTCGGCCATTGTCGGCGCTGCGCCCGCCAAGCTCGGTTTTCCCCATACCAGCGTAGGCCGTAATCTGGCTTACAGAAAAGAGGCCTACCGGGCCGTAGGCGGATATGCGGCGCTTAAACAATTCAAGAGCGGTGATGATGTGCATCTCACCGAACGTTTCCGCAAAGCGAAGTTAGGGAAAATTGATTACTGCGCCCATCCGGCTACCTTTGTGGAAACATACCCGCCGGCAACTGCGAAGGAAATTTTTCACCAGCAAATCCGCAAAAACAGCAAAACCCTGAAAAAGAGTCTGCCCTCGGTGCTGATTTCCCTTGCCTTGTTCGCAGCTTATATGGTTTTCCTGTTTCTGCCTTTGCTCGATTTCAGCCTGTTTCCCCTGTGGATCAAAATTATGATTTTCAAATTTGCGGCGGAATTTTTTACCCTCACATTTGCCGCCTGTAAATTCGAAAAAACAAAATTGATTCCATGGCTGCCGCTGATGCAGCTTATTTATCCCATCTATATTATATTTTTCAGTCTGCTCGGGGTCCTGCAAATTTATCAATGGAAAAAGTAATCTGAATTAACTATATTCCGCATCTATGAAAGATATAATTAAACAACGATTATCCTTCGTTTTGAAATATATGATCGGCCTGGTTTTACTGGGCTGGATTCTCTGGCGGGTCGACCGCCGGGAAATGGTGCGCATGTTGCTGTCCTTCGATTTCGACGTTCTGGCTCTGCTTTTGTCGATTGCTTTTGTTAATCTGGCCGTGCAGTTTTATCGCTGGAAATATCTGATTGAACAGCACTCGACGCAGTATGAGGCGCGGGACCTGCTGCCGTCATTTTTTGCCGGATTTGCCTTCCGGCTGATGCTGCCCGGCGGTCATGCCGAGATCACCAAAATATTTTTACTGCCCGGACAAAAAAGGGGCAAGGTGGTGGCCTTCGGAATCGAGAAATTTTTTCAGACTTACATCAAATTGTTTTCCGTACTCATCGCCCTGCCCTTTGTTTTTCATGAGTACCGGATTCCGCTGTGGAGTCTGGCGATCATTTCAGTGATAGCCTATTTGTTTTTGCCGCTCTTTTTCCGCCTGTCTTTCATGAAACGTTTTCAGGAAAAGGATATCAATTACAAACGGGTACTGCCGGGTACGCTGCTTTTTACGGTAATTATTTTTGCAGCGCTGATCATGCAGTATTATTTGCTGTTGAATGATGTGCAGTCCATTGCCTTTTTGGATACCCTGCTTTCGGTGATTTTTATCTGGGGGGCGGGACTGCTGCCCATAACGGTTTCCGGGCTGGGCGTTCGTGAAAATCTGGCCGTGTTTTTCTTTGCCAAATACGGTATTCCGGCTTATACCGCGGTGGGCGTTTCCCTGCTGATATTCTTCATCAATGCCATTATCCCGGCTATGATCGGCGTGGTTTTCATTTTGAAAAAACGAAAAGATCTTTCCGATGCCGGACCGGCCATCAGATCGTTTACCAAAAATATTTACAATCAGGGTAGGCAGCGGATCAACGGCAGAAAAAAATCATCCGAAATTATTGATCTCGAAGATTAGTTTAAATTTGTCTGAAAGTTCCGAAACTGAAATCTGTTCCTGACAGGACTCGGTCATGTTTTTTCCGCAAAGATGAGGATTGAATAATATGCGCCGTTTTTTAGATAAATTGACCCTTTCTGTTGTGCCTTTCCGGTCCGCACTCAAATCGATGCTGATTTTTAAGGTGAATTACACGCCGCGCCGCGTTTTTAATTATTTTAAAATCGTCACTTCGATGATGCTGTCCAGGGCCTTAAAAAAACAGATTGTCTGGGGCTATCCGCCGATACTGATGGTCGAGCCGACCAACATCTGCAACCTGAAGTGTCCCATGTGTCCCTCCGGTAACGGCGACATGGCCCGCCCCAGGGGTCAGTTGAAATTTGAGGATTTCAAATCATTGATGGATGAAGTCGGCGCACACATTTATCAGGTGCAGTTCTGGAATCAGGGTGAACCTTTTATCAACAAATCATTTCTTGATTTTGTTGATTACGCCAATAAAAAGGGCGTCATGACCCAGACTTCAACCAACGGCCACTTTATCCGCAGCGATGAGATGGCCGAAAAAGTGGTCGCTTCGGGGCTGGACCAGATTATTTTTTCGATGGACGGTACCAATCAGGAAACCTACGAAAAATACCGCGTGGGCGGAAATTTTAATCTGGTGATCGAAACACTGGGGCGGCTTTCGCGGGCTAAAGAAAAACTGAACAGCAGGCGGCCGTTAATCGAATTGCAGTTTCTGGTATTCAAACACAATCAGGAAGAAATCGATGCCATCATTGAAGTGGCTAAAAAGCACAAAGTGAACCGCATCGCCTTTAAAACGGTCCAGGTTTACTCCAGTGAACAGGCCGAAACCTATCTGCCGGAAAATACGGAAATGTCCCGCTATGAATACGACGGCGGCGCATTTAAAATGAAGGGGCAAATCCCCAACTGGTGCAAACGCCTGTGGATGAACTCAACCGTAAACTGGGACGGCTCCATCAGTCCCTGTTGCTTCGATAAGGATGCCGAATATGCTATGGCAGATATTTTTAAGGAAGACGTTTCTTTTACGGAGACCTGGAAAAACGGCAATTACAGCGCCTTCCGGCGACAGGTGATGAAGAATCGCAAAGCGATTCCCATGTGCGGCAACTGCACCGAAGGTATGGATGAACCCTATGCCAGGCTTATAGAATTGAAATAAACCGTCTTTTAACAAATTTCTTTTAAAAAATATTTCTTTTAATTTTTTTCCATTGCAATTAAATACATTTTTTATTATATATTACCACTTATTAACGCAAACGGATTTTAAAATTGAAAAGCGGATTATGAGCAAAAAACTTCTATCTCTATCCTTTTGTATCTTCCTTTTTGTCGCAAATCTGTTGGCTCAGAACGGTGTGATTACCGGTACGGTCAGTGACGCTGAGAGTAAAGTGAATTTAGATGAAGTGATTGTAAAAATTGAGCACAGCAACTGGTCGACAAAAACAGATGACACCGGGCAATATGCGCTGACGAATATCAAGCCGGGTAAGTACTACCTGATCTTCATCAAAAAGAGTTACTACTCATTGGTAGTGCCGGATGTTGAAGTTATCAACGGTAAGAGAACAACCGTTAACGTGGATATGTACCCCGGAAATGAAAATGAATTTCTGTTTCTTGAAATCGGCGGCATCCGTGTCACGGCGGACCGTGAATTGCTATCCGAGGAGCCGGAGACCGTGCACCGGATTTCCAGCGGTGAAATCGAACACATGCAGGCCAACAGTCTGGCCGATGTGTTAAGCATGGTACCCGGCAACGAGGTAACCCAGAGTCTGGGACTGGCCCGTCCGCAGAAAATTGCCATCAGGGATTTCAATGAAGGGGGTGACCGGGCCGCTTCATTCGGTACCAAGATCATCGTCGATGATGTGCCACTGTCCAACAATGCCGATCTGCAAACCGGCGTCGGCGTCGGTTATGGGACCAATGTCCAAAAAACAAACAATGAACAATACGATCTGCGCGAAGTGGTCGCAGAAAACATCGAAAAGGTGGAGGTAATGGCCGGCGCTTCTTCCGTGGAGTACGGCGATCACACCCAGGGTATTATTAAAGTGAAGACAAGAACGGAAAATGTACCCACCCGACTGAAACTCAAATCCAATCCTGATACGCGCGAAGCCAATTTAATGGGCGGATTCGACCTGTTGAACACAAATCTTGTATATAATTTTAACTACGGCTACAGCGAGCGTGATATTAGGATCACCGGGGATGAATACCACCGTATTGCAGGTAATCTGTCAACTAAAAATCATTTCATGGCCGATGCATTGAAACTTCGGCAAAGCTTGCGCTACACCAGAAAAATAGAAGAGGATAATGACGACAGTGATCCTTACGGTGTCAAAGCATATAACCGTGACCACCACATTACTTATTCGCATAATTTTGAATATGAATGGAATAAAGTTTTGCAGCTTTACTGGCGTAATTTTATCGATTATAAAAAACGAAACAGTTGGAGACGCCGCCTGGAATCCATGGACCTGAGTGTTGTGACCGACCGCGTAACGCCGGGAACCATCGAAGGCATCCGAAGCGAGCCGTCCTATTTTTCTGAAGTACGCACCCGCGGCGACGAGTGGACTTACGGTTCCAAACTGAAGTGGACACAAAACTTTTTTACCGGTGAAATACTCAACCGGCTTTTAGTCGGCGCCGAGTTCCAGGTGGATGATAACACCGGACCGGGGAAAAGCTGGGATATCCTTCGTCCGCCGGGCGGTAATGCCAAGGCCCGTCCCCGTTCGTTTAATGATACGCCCGGTATTTTTCAGTTGGCCTTTTTTGCCGAAGACCGTTTAACCGGAACATTCGTTTTCCCCTATACGCTTGATCTCGGTTTTCGTATCGACAGCTACAATCCGCGTGGATTCAGTTTAGGCAAGTTGTTTGAAGGCGAAGATGTTTTTGATGCGAAACAGGGTTCTTTCTTTAATCCCAGAGTCGGACTGAAACTCAAACTGACAGATAAAACCCAATTGAGGCTGACCTACAGCAAATCATCAAAAACACCGCCCATCTCCGCCATCTATCCCGAAGATTATTATCTCGACGTGTTTGATTATACAACGAGACAGGTCCCGGATACTGCCGGCAGTGTAAGGGATACTAATATTACACTTGTTTCAACCTATGTTTATGACCGTACCTCGCTGGATCTCGACGGCTACCAAAGCACGAAAATGGAAGCCGCGGTTGATCAGGAAATCGGCGACTTCGGATTCAGCTTAACCGGCTATTATCAGAAAGACGAAAACACCCATCGCAATGTCGGTCTGCCGATCACATACTACCGCTACTACTGGGAAAACTGGCCCAATACCACATCAAAACAGATTGATGAGACCATAACCACGGCCAGCGCCTATCAGCAGTATTTTAATCTGGGAATGTCGGATGGCTACGGATTCGAATTTAGTATCAGGTCACACAGAATTAAGCCGCTGAATATGCGTTTCCGGATTAATGCCGCTTATAATTTCAAAAATTACAACAGTAAAAATTATCGCGCTTACAGCAGCACACGCAGGCTGACCGCCGGCGATACCCTTGCCTCGGGGTGGGTTGTGCCGGAAGATATGCAGGTTGTTCCCTATTATAAACCTTACGGACGCTGGCGCCAGAAGATGGTGGTCAATTATCACATCGATTATATCGCAGAACCGCTGGGCATCTGGTTTACATTCAGGGCGCAGCAGGTGCTCTATGACCGTGATCTGGCCAGAGACAATCCCACAATCCATGCCGAAGGCTATTATTATGAAGGGGATAACATCGACATTGATCAGGAAACATCGACATTAATGGGGCTGGACCGTAGTTTCGATCCCTTCGACCTGCAGGTCGACCGCAGTAAACCCAATGATAAATGGTTGTTCAGTATAGTCGCCAGTAAGTCGTTGTTTAAAGGCGCGGAAATTTCACTCTTTGTCGAAAATGTTCTGAATGATCGCGCTTATTATAAAAACAGGCAGGGCTATTACCGCTCAAGGAATCCGGAAATTTACTGGGGCGTGGCCTTCAGCAGCAAGCTGGACGACCTTTTTTGAGGGAGGAGTATAAATGTACCGGATAATTATTGGTCTATGCTGTTTGTGTATCTTTTTTGCCTGTACTAAAGAGATGCCCACGGCGCGGGACGGGGAGTTGCAGTATAACCTGGTGGTTTCCTGTACCGATACCACCGGCATTGTTCCTTTTAATGCCGTATTGGGATACCGGCCGCTTGACGGGGCGAAAGTGACCTTATTCTCACAGAGTTACTATGAAACGCAGGGTAAGGCCAAACAGTATGTCGGCTATACCGATCAAAACGGACAAGTCGCTTTCGAGGGGCTGGCGGCATCGAAATATAATATGATTGTCGAAAAAGAGATCATTATCGAAGACACGATTCGCGCCCGCGGTACCAAAATCGCAGAAATTTTTGAATCAACACAAAAACCGGATACCGTATATGCTGCGCTTTCTGCGATCCCGGCCAGTATTGTAATCAATGAAATTTACTACTGCGGTCCGGTGAATAAAGCCTTTTATTTTTACGATCAGTTTGTGGAGTTGTACAATACTTCCGATCATATCGTGTATCTTGACGGATTGATCGTCTGCCGGGCGCTGCAAAAACAACACCCGACAATGGAAACCAACGATTTTGTGCAGGTTATCTATGTGTTCCAGTTTCCCGGCGAACCTAAAACGGGTCGCGAATATCCGCTGTATCCCGGTGAATTTGCCGTTATTGCCCAGGATGCCTATGACCATTCACAATACATCAAAACCGCGGTTGATTTAAGCGACGCCGACTGGGAATTCTTTGATCCTTATGGCGGAGATATCGACAGCCCGCCGCCCAACGTGACGAATATTTTGCCGGAACACACCGTTGATTTTATGATCAATTTAGCGCACAATGCGGTTGTTCTCGCCGACGGCAGCGACTGGTACTATGGTGAAACCAGTGAATCCGGCAGATATCAATATGTGCATATCCCGATAGAAACGGTGATTGATGCCGTTGAGTACAGTTCAAATTCCGAAAGCACCAAAGAATTGACAACCCGGCTCGACGCCGGATTTGCCGGCATCGGCATGACCAAATACAGCGGTCAGTCTGTGGAACGCCGTGTCGCCGGGGAAGATACGGATAACAGTACCATAGATTTTGTAATTCTTGAAACACCAACGCCAGGATATCAACACGAATGAAAGTCACAAAAAGAACAATCTTTTTATCAGTTATTCTTTTTCTTTTTGCCGGTAGTCTTTCAGCCACTGATAAACGGCTGAGAGCCATGGGCGAAATGAAAATCGCCATTCCTGATATCGACAATCAGGTGAATTTATACCAATGGGCCGGTAATTCGGCCTGGCTCAAGATAAATGACTCACTAAACTGGATGCGCTATTCGGCGAACAGTTTAAACGACTGGGGACAGCTCAAGCGCAAATGGGATGCTGAAAAAACGCGGAACAATTTTTTCTCATTCTCAGGGCAGAAGCACATCACGGACAGCCAGGTATTCTATGGTGAAATCCGCTACAACTGGGATTATCGGTTTGGCGTGGATCAAACCATCGAAAAAACACCCTATGCACCCGATCCCTTTGTTTTAGCCGATTCCAACAGCGGCGACCTCAGTTACCTTGGGCCGCAGGCGCTGGTCATTTTCAATCATCAGTTGAGTTCACGGTTTTATTGGGGCGCATCTTTCTATTACAATATCAATCGCGGATTAAAAAACACCTTTACGCGTCCGGAAATAATTAACCGTCAAATCGAGGGTAGCCTGGATATGGCCTACCGCCTCAACGACCGCTTAACACTGGGAATGTCCTTCCGGCCATCATATATTCAGGATATTACAAAACTGGTGAAGCAGCCCGATGGTTCGGAACCGATTACCTACCGTTACCGCGGAGAATTTGAATTTCGCCAGAAAACAGGTAACAATGAACGGCATGCCGATTATGAAGGTTATGATTTCAGCGGTCAGTTCAGCTATCAGAGCAGAACCTGGGAAACGGTTATTCTGGGCGGATATCAGTATCGCTGGCATGAAATATATGATTCACCAACCCGGCGTCTTTATGACGGCTATTATCAGGGTGAAGGTTATTTCGGCCGCGCTGCTTTGCGCTATCACCGGGGATTGCGTAAACAAACCACCATTGCACTGGACTATCAGTTCAACTATCTTGAAGACTGGGCCAAGGAGCCCATTGCCGGATTGCTTTTTAATCAGGCTTACTACCGCAACCATCAGGCCGCGCTTGGTTTTTCGCACCGTTTCCAGATTGCCCCGCTGGAAACGGCGCTGGAACTGCACTACGATCTCAGCAATCCGTACGAGGCCGATTACCTCGCGCATCTGAAACGGAAAGGCTATATCCGTAATTTCGAAATGCACGCCGGTGGCGAATACCGCATAAGCAATCGGTTCAGCCTGCGCGCCGGATATATTTACAAAAGGTACGACGAGCAGAAAGTCTGGAATTATTTCGGCGATAATGAAGGCTCTGGCGTTACTTTTGGCGCGGGATACTATTTTAAAAAAATAGAACTGGATCTCTATGGCCGTTACGGGCAGATGTCTTCCCTGGTGAACGGGGATGCCTGGCGGCAAAGTCTCTTTTTTATGATTCAGCTAAAAAATTATTTTTAATGAACCCTGTTCCGGATAAAGTAATCGGATGAGGACATGACGCTTTTGTTTCTGCCCGAGTGAGACCGGTCTGAAAAAGAAGACAAAAAGCGGGATCGATTTAAACTTGAAAAAAAGACGTTTGATTTAATGATTAAAAAACGCATTTCCGTCTTATCGCTTATACTATTTCTGTCGCTTTCGGTGTTACAGGCTCAGAATACCGGGCATGTGGCCGGCAAGGTTAAATCTGTAGATACGGAGCGCGGCCTTGAGGATGTTCTGGTTACACTGACCGAACTGGAACGGACAACACGCACTGACAAGAAGGGTGATTTCTTTTTCAAAGATGTTCCTGCCGGTACGTACACAATAAGTTTTATGGCGCCGGGCTATGGAAAAACGGTGCTGCTGAATGTTTTCGTGGGAAAAAACCAAACCTGGTATGATCAGGTTTATCTGCAAAAATCAGAACAGGAAGGCGAACGTTTTTATATCGGCGGCATCGAGGTAACCGCGGAAAAGGAATTACTGCCCGAAGAAACAGCAACTACAACCCGCATTTCTTCAGGTGAAATCGAACACATCCAGGCCTCCAGTCTGGGGGATGTGCTGGAACTGATCCCGGGACAAAAATTTACTAATCCCGGTCTCGGGGATGTCAAACAGGTGACTCTGCGTCAAACCAGCACAACTGACGATGCAGACCGAAATGCATCGCTGGGCACGCAGGTTTTAATGGACGGTGTGCCCCTTTCGAATAATGCCAATATGCAGTTGGATACGGATTTGAATCTGGGCGGCGCTTACCGGGTGACGACCAATGCCGGCATCGATTTGCGCCGCATTCCGGCGGATAATATTCAGGATGTGGATGTGATCCGAGGCATTCCTTCGGCAAAATACGGCGACCTGACCAGCGGAGCGATCATCGTAAATACAAAAAGCGGCTACACCCCTTACCGCGCCAAGTATAAATACAATCCCAACAATCAGGAAATGAATCTGGGCGGCGGTTATCAGTGGGAAAATCAAGACCTCAATTTTAATCTGAATTACGCCCGCAGTCTGCGTAATATCCGCGTGGAAGGCGATTCCTACAGCCGCATAAGTGGTCAGCTGAATCTGTTCTCATATTTCGCCGACCGGAAGTTGATGTGGAGCAACCGCTTTGCCTACACCCAGACCATGGATGAGCAGGACCTGCGCGAGGGGGATATTACATTAACGGAACGCTACAACCGCAGTTTCGAAGGACGCTATTCGGGAAAACTGGCGTATGACTGGTCGGAAGATGAAGAATTTTCGGCACTGTTCTCCGTGAATCTGAATCGTGAAAATTCGTATATCAAACGGCTGGTCAGTCGTGATCTGTCGTTTATCGGCACAAGGATGGAAGATGGCGTCGATGAGGGTTATCTGGTCGTTGATTATATTTCGAAGCTATACGTAAAGGGCCGGGCCTGGAATATTTTCGGTCAGATGAGTTATAACAATAAGCATCTGCTTTACGGCATGGTGCATAAATGGCAGATCGGCGTAACGGGACGTTACGAGTTTAACAACGGACCGGGACGGGAATTTGATCCGCGCTATCCCCCGCGCAGCAGCGCCAATGAAGGCGACCGTCCCCGTCCCTATGATGACATTCCCGGACTCACTCAACTGGCCTTCTATGCCGAAGATGAAATTACCGGCCATCTCTTCCGTGATTACTCCCTGCAGTTGGGGTTGCGTTATGATATGCTGGGCTTCAGGGGTTTGAACACAAATGACTTCTCCGGTTTTATTCAGTCCGATCACGGCAACTTTTTTAATCCCCGTATTAATTTTGTCTATTATCTTGGTAAAAATACGCAGCTTCGCATGGGTTACGGACGCACGGTCAAATCCCCGCCGCTGAGCATGATCTATCCCAATCCGGTCTATTTTGATGTTGTTGATTCGTCGTACATCGACACTACCGATATCTATCAGAGTACGGCAGTCATCAATACCCATGTGTTCGAACGCAACAATACAAAGCTGAAGGGATTCACCAGGGATAAGTACGAAGCCAGCATTGACCGCAGAATAGGTATGGTCGGACTTTCTCTGACAGGATTCTACGAGCGCACGCGCAATGGTTTTGAACTGGGCGGTTATTATCCGGTTTCGCTGTATAAATACAATCGGCCAAACTGGCCCGATCCCACGCCTTCGGGCGTGCGCGATACGATTCTGCTGCATTATAATCAGGCAATTAATTCCGTGGAATCGGAATCCAGAGGTATTGAGCTCGTTGTCAACACAAAACGGATCGAATCGCTGAACACCAAACTGCGCATCGATGCCGCCTATCATTTTTCTGACAGCTGGTGGCAGAACAATCATTTTCAATACGGCAGCCGGGTAAAGGTCAGCGGATTCGATGACGAAATCATCCCCTTCTGGAATCCCACCAGCCGTAAATCAGAGGAGCTGGTGATTCACTATCGTTTCGATACGCTGATTAAACCGTTGCGTTTATGGTTTACTCTAAATGTTCAACAGGTTGCCTTTGAGAAGGATAGATACACCGGCCTGGGCGATTCGCTTGCGGTAGGATACATTTCCAAAGAAGGCCAACGACATTATTTCAGCGAAGCGGAACGCGCCGACCCCAGATACAAAAATATCCGCCGCGCTTACGCAGACTACCAGTTCATTACTGAGAGCAGGCCCAATCTGTGGCTGATCATCCTGCGCGTCAGCAAGGAATTGTGGAAGGGTTCCGAAGTTTCGTTTTTTGTTAATAATTTATTCAATTATCGTCCCCTCTACCGGCGGGAACGGGTGCCGGCAGGATCACTTTCCTATGTGCGCCGTAATCCGGAGATTTTTTACGGTATTGAATTCAGCACAGTGGTGGATGATTTTATTGATTATATAAAAAGATTTTAAGGCAAAGAGATATTCAATGCGTCAAATTTTAATAATAATTTTAATTAGTGCTCTGGCATTGATGCTGCAATGCAGAAAATCAACCACCGGAACCAACGGCGTCCAGTTCAGCGGCCGGGTATATGTAACGGATACGTCCTTTGTAACCAGAACAATCTGTGATACGGTACTGGTGGAAGGCGCAAAAGTGGAACTGAGTGCCGTAAGTTATGACCTCAGCTACGAAGCATATACCAATGATTCCGGATATGCCGAATTCAATAATCTCGTGCCCGATATTTATAACTGCAGCGTCATTAAGGCCTATCCGGCCGATACCGTAAGCCTGTATTTACCGGTGCGCCAGGATATCAATCTTGTGGGCAGTGTTGCCGCCCGTCAACTGAGCCGCGAAGGCGATTCCATTGCCGTGCTGCTGCGTCCCGTATTCCGCTCCAATGTGCTGATCAGTGAAATTTATTATAACGGTGCGCCGCCAAATCCGCCCTATTACTTTCACGATCAGTTTACTGAAATTTATAACAATTCCGAAGATACGGTATATATGGATAATTATGCCGTCGGTGATGTGGATTACGGTTACCGTGATGAAGATCCTGACTACCTGCACTGCATTCATCTCTACAAATTTCCGGGCGGCGGCCGGGATTATCCCCTGCCGCCCGGTGAGATATTTATTATTGCCCAGGATGCCATCGATCATACCCAGATTAATGTGAACAGTATCGATCTCAGTTTTGCTGATTTTGAATATTACAATCATCTTTCCACCGATGTGGATATCGAAGGCGTAAAAAACATGGTTCAGATTCATCATAAATACGGACACGATTTTCTGTATTCCGTATTCAATGATGCGGTTGTCCTTTTTAAACTTGAAGAATCGGACAGCAACTGGACCTATGATACCTTTAATCATATTCTGGTACCGATTGAACGGGTAATCGATGGTGTGGAATACCGCGAAAACAAATCCGAATATCAGTATAAACGCCTGCATGATAATATCGACGCAGGCATTACCGGGGGCATACCGGCCTATAAAGGCAAATCGGTAGCCAGAAAAATTTTCAAAAACATAGATGATCAGATTATTCTGATGGATAATAATAACAGCAGTATTGATTTTAAAGTGCTGGATAAAGCAACGCCGGGATTGATAGAATAGATAAAATGTTGACACAAAAAATGAAAATACAGCGGCATTTGATGCAATTTTTGGTTTTGATATTAATCCTGGTATCAGCTTCCCCGGCGCAGGTAACCGGTCCGGGACGCCTGAGCGCCGACCAGCCGGCGCTGATGGATTCGCTCAATAATCAGCTTAACTTTTATGATTTTGCGGAAAATCCTGCCGGATTGTATGCCGACGAAAGTTCAAAATCACTTTGGGTAGGCAACAACACTTCTTATTCGGAAGGGAAGTATCACCATCCCTTCGGTCCCGAACTGCTAAATGATCAGCACTATTTTGGCCGAACCATCTACCCGCTTTCAGAAAACGATTTGTTCAAAGGATATTTTGCCTACCGTCGCCGCAAGGATGGAAAAGTAATGTGGGCGCATCAAAGCCGGGATATCGAAAAAATGCCGTTTATGCTGGCCGACAGCAGTAAAGGTGATTTTACCTTAAACGGGCTGTACTGGGGCGCCGAATGGGCCCATCGGTTCAATCCTGATTTTTACGGCGGGATCAGTTTCGGGTATAATGTCGATCAGAGATTAAAAGAGGTGTTTCCAAAACCGCTGAATAAACATCGCGATATCTATCTTAATGTCGGCCTGCAGTATAATCTGGAAAAGTTAAAACTTGGTCTGAACTACCTTTACATTGACGAACAGGAAAAAGTCGATATCAGAAAATACAATCTCGATCAGGATTTAACGCCGCTGCTTTATAAATTTCGTTACAGTGATTTACCGGTGATTTTGCGCGGTAAAACTTCCGAGGAAAGGCAGATCGATTTGCAGGGCCATCAAGCCGGTGTGCAGTTTTCATATCAATGGTATAACCGGGCAATTTTAACCCATGCCGGTTACCGTGCAAATCGGGGAAAAGTTATCGACGGCGGCAGCCGCAAAGATGAACAGGGTAGTTTGATTTCCGATCAATGGTTTGCCCGCATGCTGCTGCAATATCAGTACAAAAAAATTACCACTTACGTGAATTATGCATTTGATGATTATGATCTGCGCGCCAATCATCCGACCTTTGATTTAACTATTTTAAAATTGCCGGCACTGCAACATCGGCTGGCGTTTGGTGGAAAGCTGTCCTTTCTTAATCGACTGAATATTTTCAGTGATATTATCTACGATTATTACTGGGAGTCCAGACAGGATCTGGTAACCGAAAATTTCTGGCAATACAGGCGGCAATCGCTGGGGTTGATTTTAGGCCTGAATTACTGGTTTAGTGCACGCTGGGAAATTATGGGCTGGCTGGGTTACAGCGAATTGAAGATCGACGATGTGCGCAGGTCTGATAATCCATACTCCGGTTACTACAGGGTTTTATACGAAGCACCGCTGGATTTTTATATTTCCGGACAGAACAAATCCTTAGCAGGCTTGAAACTGATCTATCATTATATGCCTGTGATGGATATCGAATTGACCGGTCGGTATCTTAATCAAAAAGCAACATCAACGCAAAAAAATAACTGGTTGGGGTCACTATGGGTAAAATTATTCATTTTTTAAAAAAAGTTTCATTTATATTCAAAAATTCGTATAATATTTAATCGTTTTAATCATTTTAACTCAAGGAGGTTTTATGAAACGTTTTTTACTGCTCACCTTAATCATCCTATCCTGTCTGACGGGAATGCTGTTAGCACAGGACTGGGAGATTGTTAAACAAGGTGATCTTACCAAGTCCGTGATTAACGGCTTTTTCCTGGATTCCAATAAGGGCTGGATTATTCTAAATGACGACGTAATCCTGAAAACAACCGACGGCGGCACGATATGGACTGTTGCCAAAGATACCGATGGTAGTGGCGTTGACTGGAATGACATTGAATTTGCCAACGCTGATGTCGGTTACGCCTGCACCGATGACGGTTTCATCTACAAAACCATCGACGGCGGGTTTGTCTGGACCGCGGTTGAGAGCGGAAATTACACCGGCGATTTTGAAGGTGTTTCCGTTGTTGATGAGAATACGGTTTATGTTTGCGGTGATGATTCGCTGCTGTTAAAAACCACCAACGGCGGTTCGAATTTTACGAAAATTACTTATGATTTTCAGGGTGAAGACCTTGATGGCGGCGTCGCTTTTGTTGACGCCAATGTTGGCGTTGTAATCTCTGATGGTAATTCGGGCAGCACCTGGTATACTCATGACGGCGGCGATACCTGGGAATATGTACAGCTCACCTTCCCTCCCGGAACGATAAGCAAACGTTTATATGCCGTTTCCGGGGCCGGTGATTCCACAGTTGTCGTATCCGGTTATCACTATTGCAACTTTGTTTCAACGGACGGCGGTAAAACCTACGCTCTGTCCGGAGACTACACCTATGGATTTGACAGATTCACATCGGTAGATGTGGTGGATGAAAATATCATCGTCAGCGGCGGCAGCGCCGGTCATGTGCGAAAAACCACCGACGGCGGCGCAACCTGGGATACGCTTAAGGTTGGGACCGGACAGACTGTTGAATTTGTGGATTTTATCGATGCTGATAACGGCTATGTTATACTGAACGCCGGACAATGGATGAAAACCAGCGACGGCGGCGTAACCTGGATGCCGCTGCGCGACTGGCCCGGTATCAGCTTCTGGGGCCTGGCCTTGCCTGAAGACGATAAAATTGTGCTGACTGCCTGGGGCGGCGGCGAGATGAGCATGAGCATGGACGGCGGCATGACCTGGATATATCCTACAAATCTGGCGACGGGGACGCCCGATAATCTGTATGAATGCGAATTCGGCGATGCCAGCAACGGTTTGATTGCCGGCAGCTATGGTACCCTTAAAAAGACGACCGACGGCGGCCAAATCTGGACGATCGTTGATAATCCCATGTACCAGGGAACCAATCTGCATATTAACGCTCTGCGCTATGTTAACGAAGACTTCGTACTTGGCGGCGGCTCCAAAGGCAGCATTATGAAATCATTGGACGGCGGCGAGACCTGGGAAATACTGCCCAACGACGAATCAAAAACGGTTTATGACATTTTCCCGATTTCAGATACGCAGGTAATCGCCAGCGCCAGCAGCGGTCAGATTTATCTTTCCACCGCGGCCGTTGATTCATTTTATCTGGCCAAGGACTACGGCAGCAACAGCATGCGCGCCGTAGAATTTCGCGGCGATGTCGGACTGGTTGCCGCGTCCAGCGGTGCCTTGTTCAGGACAACCGTTGCCGATTGGGATACGCTGGTGGAAGTATTCACCGAACCGGATGGTGATGATTTTTATGATGTAGAATTTATCACCGATTCTCTGGTTTACGTTGTTGGTGAGAATGGCAAAATCTATAAGTCCGAAGATGCCGGCATAACCTGGATGCAGGAAACCCAGTTAACCGAATCTACATTACAAAAAGTGCGTTATCGCAATTACAGAATCTGGGCCGTCGGTCAGGACGGAACCATTCTGAAACTGGATATGACGCCTGAGACGCCGGTTAGCGGATTATTAATCAACGAGTTTATGGCGGATAACGACAATGTGTTAGCCGACGATCAGGGGGATTATGATGATTGGTTTGAAATTTTCAATTCAAATGATTTTGACGTGGATATTGGCGGACTTTATATTACTGACGATTTAAGCGATCCGGCGGCCTGGCAGATTCCTGCCGGAAAACCGGATTCAACAACGATACCGGCAGGCGGCTTTTTAATGCTTTGGGCTGATAAAGATACAGAAGATGGTGTATTACACTGTGATATTAAACTCAGTGCCGGCGGCGAACAGCTCGGTCTTGTACAAATGATAGGCGAACAGGTTCACTTCATCGATTCGCTGACCTTTGGTGAACAGATGGTTGATACTTCTTACGGCCGCAGCAGCGACGGCGGTATGGACTGGACCTACTTCAGTCCGGCTTCACCGGGTGAGACCAATGCCAACGGAACGCCGGTCGCCATAGAATTCGATGAAAATCAGATCGTTTATGATTACGATTTGTCCCAGAACTATCCCAATCCTTTCAACCCGACGACCACAATCGAATTTGCCATCAAAAAAGCCGGTAAAGTGAATCTTTCCGTTTATAACGTTGCCGGTCAGAAAGTGGCTACACTGATCAATCAGAAGATGAATGCCGGTAAAGGTGCCGTCACATTTGACGCTACTCAATTTGCCAGCGGCGTTTATTTTTATCAGATCACCGCCGGTGATTTTAAACAGGTGAAGAAAATGCTTCTGGTGAAATAATCCTTTTTCAACGGTGGTATTTTTGTTAATTAAATGGCGTTGTCTTACGGACAACGCCATTTTTATAAAATTAATTTTCAATAACCATATCCGGGCAAAGCAACGAATTTATTTAGCGGTTTTTAAAGGACCCGCGATAGTATCAATCAATCTTTGAACTATTTTTGTGGGAAGCAGGATGAGGTTTAATGTTTAGCGTAACACGGAGGCGTAGTTGGTGATTTCAAGATTTTTTTTCATTTTAGTTATTCATTTAATATACATAAGTAGTCTCACGGCAGAAGCACAATTTATTCGGTCAACAGGCACACATCCGGCATCTTTTTTAATTATAGTGGATGATGTGACTTTTGATCATACATCCGAAGCGGTTTCAGCCTATCGTAATGCTACGGAAAAACAAGGCTTATCGACGCATCTGCTTGTTGACCGCTGGGCATCGCCGGCAGATTTAAAAAAGAAAATTAAGGAAATTTATCAGCAGGAGGATAACTTAGAAGGCCTGGCGCTGATCGGCGATATTCCGGTGGCAATGATCCGTGACGCACAGCATTTAACCTCTGCATTCAAAATCGTTCAGGAACGCTTTTCACTGCCAAAAACATCCGTGCCCTCCGATCGTTACTACGACGACTTTGATTTGATTTTCACTGATCTGGGAGCGGATACCACCGATCAACTACTGCACTACTATGCCCTCAGTCCCGAATCTCCGCAAAAAATTGAATCGGATATCTACAGCGCGCGCATCAAGGCTCCGGTGAACGACGATTCAAAATATGATTTGATCAATGCTTATCTCCTGCGCATTGCCGAAGATAAGTCCAAAACACAAACACTCGATCAGGCCTTTGTCTTTACCGGGCATGGCTATCATTCCGAATCACTGGATGCCTGGCAATCGGCCATGATCCGCTACCGGGAAGAGTTTCCGTTGATGTTCACCGGCGCGGGTCGTTTAAAAACCTATTACCATGAAATGGATCCGGGTTTAAAAACGCTTGTGCTTGGTGAGCTGCAGAATCCGGATCTTGATATGGCCATTTTTCATGCCCACGGGGCGACGGACAGGCAATATTTGCTGGGCTTTGAGGCTGCAAGCAGTATTAGTCAGAATGTGGAGTCGATTAAGTTATTCCTGAGAAGTAAAATGCGCCAGGCCAAGCGCAGAAACAGATCGCTGGCTGAGGCCAAGGTAGGCTATATGGAAAGATATGGCGTTCCGTTGGACTGGTTCGAAGGGGCATTTGATGATTCGCTGATCTATCTCGATTCGCTGCTATATGCCAGTCAGGATATACATCCCGAAGATATTCGCAGCATTGAAACGCAGGCAAAGCTTATCTATTTTGATGAATGTTTTAACGGCGCTTTTATCCGCACCCATTATATTGCCGGTGAATATTTGTTTAATGAAGGGCGGGTTCAGGCGGCCATTGCAAACTCGGTTAATGTAAAACAGGACATCTGGGCCGATGAATATCTGGGATTGCTGAATTTCGGTCTGCGTCTCGGCAACTGGCTGTTGCTGCAGAACAAGCTTGAACTGCATCTTTTTGGCGACCCCACGTTTTGCTTCCGCAATACCTGTCAGCAAGATCTGAACAAGGTGCTTCGCGTAGTAGAAACGGACAACGATCTGTCGCAGTATTGGCTAAAACATGAAGCCGTGCCCCTGCGCGTGCTGGCGATAAACAGATTTTTTAATAAAAACGGCCGGCAATCCGAACAAAAACTGCTGCAAATGTATCATGAGGATCCTTCGCCGAACGTACGCATGCAGGCTTTAAAATACCTGGCCGCATTGCAAACGGAATCGTTTGAAAATTTACTTTTTGAATCCGCCAATGATCCTGATGAATTTATTCGTCGTATAACGGCAATCTGGATGGGCGAGATCGGGAAAGGGGAATATCTTCCGGCGCTGGCCGAACTGCGTATTACTGATCCTTCGGAGCGGGTTCGCTTCAATGCTAAAAATGCCCTGGATCAGGCTGGTCCGCAAAAAGCACTTCCGTTTTGTTTAAAAACGATTGAGCGAATGCCAAACAGCCGCTACAAAGATGATCTGGAAAAACGCCTGCGCCGTTCCCTGAGATATTCGGAAAACTGGCTTCAAAAAGATCTTCTGGGGAAAGTTATCTCCGATACCACCGAATTAAAAGCGCGCCTCTCGGCGGTGCGCACCTTCCGCAACTATCACTTTCATGATGCGGTTCCGGAATTAATTAAAATTGCCCTGAACGAGGAAAGTGATGAAAAACTTCGCGTCAGGATTTTCGAAGCCCTGGGCTGGTTTACCATGAGTAAGCACCGCGATCGTATTGCAGAGGCCTGCCGCAGCGTTATACGTGACAGCGATAGCAGCGATTCAATCAGAATGGCAGCGAAAATAACCGAAAAAAGAATACTTCAAGGCTTGAATAATACCGTGACGCCTTAGTAAATTATCAGCTTAAAAAACATAGTTAAAAGGAATTTTTATGGAATACGCCATCGAATGTGATAATCTTACGCATTATTACGGTAATAAACTAATCTACGAGAATATGAGTTTCAAGGTCCGAACGGGCAGCATCTTCGGATTGCTGGGCAAAAACGGCACAGGAAAAACCACAACGATTAATATTCTTAATGGATATTTAAAACCGGCTAAAGGCAAATGTTTTATTTTTGGTGAAGATACGCAATATCTGAGACCATTGACCAAAGCGCGCATCGGTTTTCTGATGGAAGGTCACATCCAGTATAATTTTATGAATATCCATCAGATCGAGAAATTCTATTCGGCGTTTTTTGATAACTGGAAGAGCGAAGCCTACTACGAGCTGATGTCCATGCTTGAAGTAACGCCGGATCAAAAGATTGCCACCATGTCCTGCGGACAACGGTCGCAGGTGGCGTTGGGACTTATTCTGGCCCAGGACCCGGATCTGATGATACTTGATGATTATTCGATGGGTCTTGATGCCGGTTACCGGCGTTTATTTCTCGACTATCTTCAGGAATACGCCAGGGCCGATAATAAAACCATTTTTATCACCTCGCACATCATTCAGGACCTCGATAATTTTATAGATGAATGTGTGATACTGGATTACCGTACGGTGCTGTTATCGGCGCCCGTCAAAAAAATCAAGGATGAATTCAAACAATTCCGTTTTACGGTTAAAAACGGCGACGCCGTTAAGCTTAAAAAAGATGAGATCATCGAAAACTACGAGATAATAAAGAATCATGGTGTTGTATATTCATTTAAAGACATGGATACGGTTAAAAAACATCTGAGCAATTTCAACATAGAGGCACGGGATATGAAGGAGGTGCCCATGGATTTGGAAGATGCGTTTATTGGATTAACCGGAAAATATTAGGAGCTGAAATGATTAAGGCAATAATTTACAAGGAATGGTTGAAAATTCGCTGGGCATTTTTTGCGATGCTGCTCGTATTCCTGCTCACGCTGGTTTATGTTGTGTTGAATCTCGATTATGGGATACGCTTCAATGAAGCCCATAATTACTGGTACAATGTCATTTTTCGCAGCCTGATGTTTTATGCAGGGGTGTTTACATACGTCCCGGTGGTCGCGGGCGTGACCCTGGCCATTACCCAGTTTTACCCGGAGATTAACTCCAAACGTTTAAAACTAACTTTCCATCTTCCGGTGCACGAGGATAAAGCCATGATGGCAATGATTGTCGTGGGCAGTGTTGCCCTGACCCTAATTTACCTGGTGGCGTATCTTTTGTTAACGATTATCACATCAATCTACTTTCCCGTAGAAATTTTGTATAGTGTTTTAACGACTTCGTTGCCCTGGTTTTTGGCCGGATATGTTTGTTATTGGTCGGTGTCGATGATTTTTGTCGAACCCAAATGGTTTATCAAGCGCATTGCGCTCATACTCCTTACCTACGGTTTTATAAATCAGTTGTTCTATTTACGTGGTTATCATTTGTTTAACGAATCAATTCACTGGTTCATACTCATTAGCCTGTTCTTTTCAATATCAATTATTTTTTCTGCTTATCGTTTTCGTAAAGGAGTAATGTAATGTTAGTAAGACTCAGCCGAATTCTGTTAGTGATTCTGGTAATTATTGTAACGGCTATATACCTCCCTTACTTTTACCGGATGGCTTTTGATGAATATATAAGAACACCTTTTATGTTGTACAGCCCGATATTGGAAGAAGTACTTGTCGTTAGCTATGAGGATGGCGGCAGGTCATGGCTGGATCAACAGGGTAATGTGTATACATTAGAACAGGGTGATTCGCTTATACCTTTATTTAATTATCGCCAGTTAACTTCCAGGGGTGAAATGCCCGATTCTGTTAAGGGCATTAAGATTGATCTGGATGAGGTGCGCCTAAATAACTTTTTTGATCGGATCCGTCCCGGCAGTATCAATGCACCCGAAATTCCGCTTTATCCGCTTTTTGAGTCAAAGCCGAAACGTGTTAATCTGGAGATGCCAAAGGAATTTTTTCGTATAACCGACAGAATGGAATTTATTTCAGCAGCGACAAATGAAATCATCCCGGACTTGACGGAAAGTTTTACAAAAGCCCTGCGAAACAAAAATTTTCAGTTTCCGGCAAAGATGGTCAGGGGAAATCCGACCACACGCAAGCCATACGATGCCGGATATTTTGTCCTCGACAATGCCGACAAGTTATTTCATATTAAAATGATCGATGGCAGGCCGTTTTGTAAAAATACTAATTTTCCGCAAGACGTAAAGATTAAGACTATTTTTGTCAAAGAGCGTCAGCTTCGCGAATCCTATGGTGTGGTTATTTCGGAAGATAATCAATTATATATGCTGATGACGGATGATTACAGATTAGTTCGGGTACCGCTCGAACATTATGTTCCTGAGCATGATTATCTCAGATTCATGGGTAACATCTTCAATCGCCAGTTTATGGTAATAAAGGAAAACAAGGTATATTTTACGGTTACCAACAGAGATTACGAAGTTATCGACAGATATGAGGAATCATGGAAAAGCATGGAACAGCGCACTGCTGGTATCGTCAGAAATTACCTCTTCCCGTTTACCCTGGATCTGCACAGCGAGGATTCGGCATTCGTCAATTTCAATTTAGAATTTTCCGGATTTAATGTTCTGTTTTTTAATATCCTGCTGTTATTGATAACCATTGGAATATTTATACGTACAAAGCGGCCTCTGACTGACAACTGGCTGGATTTGATCATAGTCGTCATCACGGGAATTTATGGTTTTATTGCCATACTGCTTTTTGAGCGTCCCCAATTATAGATAAGTTTAAGGAGAAAGAGAGTGGCTCATATGAATTTTAAAGAAGTGAACTGGTATAGAAAAATCATTCAGCTTATTATTGTTGCCCTTTTGGGTTATATGGTTGTTCGGTTATTTGTCGATGAGGGATACATTGCCGATTTTGAAGCATACTGTCCCTTCGGCGGGATGCAGGCGCTGGGCAGTTTTCTGGTAAGCAATTCACTGGCCTGCAGTATGAACGAAACACAAATATTTATGGGTATTATCCTGGTTGTTGGCGTCGTTCTGGTCAGCAAACTGTTTTGCAGCTATATCTGTCCGGTCGGCACATTTACCGAGTGGCTGGGTAAGTTGGGGCAAAAGATCAACATGCATTATACCATTCGCGGTATTGCCGACCGGGTGCTGCGCGGCGGAAAATACGGACTGTTATTTGCAAGTTTCTATTTTTCGGTGAAAAGCAGTGAACTCTTCTGCAAGGAATTTGATCCTTACTATGCCATCTTCAGCGGTTTTGACAGCGATGTGTTTTTATGGTATGCCATTCCGGCGATCATCATTACCGTTTTGGGCGCCGTTTTTATCCGTCAGTTCTGGTGCAAATATTTATGTCCGCTGGGCGCTGCGACTAATCTTTTTACTTACGGAATTATTGCCGGGGGGGTGATTGTCATTTATCTTCTTCTGGTTACTTTCGGCGTCGATATAAGCTGGGTGTGGCTGCTGGCCGTACTTGCCATTAGCGGATTTATCCTGGAAATGATAACCATGCGCGGTTGGGTGTTTCCGCCTTTCAAAATTACCAGGGATGAAAAAGGATGCACCGCCTGTAACTATTGTGATAAAGCCTGTCCGATGGGGATTAAGATATCGGAACAAAGTCCGGTACGTCATATCGATTGTCATCTCTGCGGCGATTGCATTAATGCCTGCCCCGAAGGCGGCGTATTGAAAATTAACCGCAGACGGATGCGCTGGCTGCCTCCCGCCGCTACCGTTTTGCTCATCGCAGTTGGATTACTATTGGCAACAACCATTGAATTGCCTACGATCAATCTGCGCTGGGGCAACGAGGGGCAGTTTGAAACAGCGGCCATTTTTAATAAATCGGATTTGAAAAATATTAAATGCTACGGCAGCTCCATGTCATTCGCTTCTAAAATGAAGCAGGTTCAGGGCGTGCTGGGTGTCGAAACCTATGTGAAGTCCAATACGGTAAAACTTTTTTATAATCCGGATCGCCTTAGCGAAGAAGACCTGAATCAGGCCCTGTTCACCCCGTCAAAAACATTGTTGCAGCTACCGGCAGCGGGTACGGAAAACCTGGCCGTCGTAGAAATGGCTATTGACAAACTTTTCGATAGCTACGATTCATTTTATCTGAGGCAACTGCTGGCGCAGACCGGCGGGATCTACGGATTTACAACGGAATACGGCGAGCCGGTTAAAGCCATGCTCTATTTCAATCCCGATAAAATTTCTGCGGATGAAATAAAACAGGTAATTGAAAAAGACGAAGTTACCTACGAGTCACGCGGTAAATCATATACCGTGCCGCTCAGTTTTAAAGTCAGCTCCGTCGCCGATTCCACGGCCGCCCTGAGTAAATCGGATTTTATGAAAAGAATTTTTAAGCCGTATAATTTAACTTTTAATAATTATAAGGATTATGATCCGGAAAAAATCGCCGTTTATGAATTACCGATGCCTCAGGCGATAAACGCCTCACTGCAGCGACAGATGAATTTACTGGTAAGTCATATTTCCGGGGACACCGCCATTGTCCGATTTGAGACGGTCTATGACGAACAGCCCATGGCCCGCGTTTATTATCTGGAGGGACAGATCAGCCCGGACAGCATTTTTGAGTCGCTAAATGCCGAATCGTTAACGGTTCATTACCGGGATGGAAAAACCGGACAGGTAGTCAATCCCTTCCGGTTTAAGGAAAAGGGTGAAACCTTCTCTCTGAAAGACGACTAAATTAATCAGCCCCATCCTGCCTGAAAACAAGGTGGGGCTTTTTTTTCGAAAGAAACATGATTTTCCGTTTTTGAGGCACCTAAATTCATTTAAGGTTAAATTTTTCTATAAACAACCCGTCCCACTATAACCGCTTAAAACACAACCTCTTGAAAAAGATAAAATGTCATTGTTTATCCACTATTTTGTAAGAAAAAAAAATCAAATATTGCATACGTCAATTTTGTCGCTTATATTGTTGTGAGTTTTTTCCCATAGTTTTCCGGTAGAAGTTTTGCAGTGACTGAGTGTTTTCCATTATAATTTAAAGGGGTAAACAAATGTCCAAATGCAAACATCAGTGGAAAATGACGAATATTCAATTTGGTTATATTGCCTACGAACGCTGCTTCCATTGTGACGGATTGCGCACATATTTTTCCACAGAAGATTCATTTTTACTCGGCGATAAGTATCGCGAGGGTCCCCATTTTTGGTCGCGTGTCGATAATGCCCAGTCTTTTCACTTTGATCTGAGATGCGAAAAGTGCGGGCATGTCGAAAATTTCAGCGAGATTATGGGCATTATGCATTGCACGGGCTGCATGGCCGATTGTGATGTCGATGTGCTGCGCAGAAAATATGAGTCTGAAAAAACCTGGGTCATGGTTGCCTTCGGATTTTTCCCCGAAGTGGAAGAACATCCAATTCCTGCAAAAAAACTGAATATGCTTTCCGATTACTTCAATCAGCGCAGGGATACGTCGCGTTCCGGAATAAAATTTCTTTCATTTGATCTAATCAATAAGGACCTTTCCGTATGCCGCGGCGATTTTCTGCATGATGTCGATATGCTTTCACAGGAACCGCCGAAAGAAAGAAAACCATTGTTCTCAAAATAAAATTATTTGGGAGAATACTCATGACAGTCAACGAATTAACAGAAAAAATAGAACTAAAAAAATTAAGTAAATTTGAAGATCGTGAAATTGACGGCGTTTTCGTATCCGACATGATCAGTGATGTGATGGCCGGTGCAAAATCCGGCAATCTGTGGCTAACCGTTCAAACGCACAAAAGTATTATTCCGGCAGCCAATCTTGTTGATGTATCTGCAATTGTTATTACCAGTGATAAACACCCTCCTAAAGAAACGACCGATCTTGCTGATAAGTACAATATCGCCCTGCTTACTACTGCGATGCCGACCTTTCAGGTGGTTGGGAAACTGTACGAAATTGGTTTGAAAAGCTGAATTTCACCTTCTTCGTTTTTAAAAGGAATCCCGGAATATTCTTCCGGTGAATGGATTCAGTGACGGCCGGCCTTCCGAATGCATAAGACTGATACGGCCCTGAGTTAATAATTTGCATTTGCGGGGAAAATACGCTCCGGCGTTGCAGTTGACGTGCAGTTAATTATATCGTGTAATAAATACGTGCGGTCAGGTGAGAATTATAACCATCAAAAAAGCCCTGGATGCCGCGGTTGTTGAAGGCGAACAGTGGCTTAATCAGGAAGTGGCGGAAATCTATGCCTCCGATTTGATGTCCGATGTGCTGGCATTCGGAAAAAGTAATTCAATGCTGCTGACCGGCCTGGCCAATCACCAGGCAGTCATTTCCGCTCATATGGCTGAGTTTAAAGGCGTCGTTTTTATCCGGGGTAAAAAACCGAAAGAGGGCTCGGCAATATTTGCCAGAGAAAATCACATGATTTTGTTGAGCACCACCTATGATATGTATGAGGCCTGCATTAGAATTGAAGATGCCAAAAATGGTGTGAAGTCTGAGGCGAACGAAGTATCCGAAAAAGAGAAATCCGAAGACATTCTGCTCAGTCATGAATTTCATATCGAGGGAAATGATTTTAGCAATGCGGGGATGGTCTCAACAAATCTCAAATCCATATTAAAAAAAATCGGGTTGGATCCGGTTTTTATAAGAAGAGTCGCCATCAGTACGTATGAGGGTGAAATGAATGTGGTGATGCACGCCAGAAGGGCAAAAGTCAATCTTCTGGTCAACACCAAAAAAATTGAAGTTATCATTGATGATGAAGGAAAAGGTATTCCGGATGTGGAATTAGCGATGCAGGAAGGCTATTCAACGGCTACGGAGGAAATGCGGGCAATGGGCTTTGGCTCGGGTATGGGCCTGCCCAATATTAAGCGAAATGCCGATGAACTTGATGTTACCAGTGAAGTCGGAAAGGGTACGAGACTGCAAATGAAGTTCTATATCTGATCGCGCTATGATTTAAACAAAAATAAGGAGCGGTTGCCATGTCGGCTAAATACTACCATGTTCACCGGGTGGCGCTGGATAAGTGCCATGGGCACATGCATTGTATGCGGCCCTGCCCGACGCAGGCAATCCGTGTAAAAAAGGGCAAAGCAAAAATTTCGGATGAGCTCTGTGTCGATTGCGGTACCTGCATCTCCGTTTGCCCGTCCAACGCAATTCAGCACGTATCAGATACCGTTACCGACTTTAGCGGATTCAAATATAAAATCATCGTACCTTCCCCGGTACTTTACACCCAGTTCGAACCGGGTATTCACCCTTATATTATTCATCTTGCTTTTTTAAAATTAGGATTTGATGAGGTTGTTGACGTCAGTACATCCACAACACTGCTGGCCAAAACACTGGTCAAGTATCTGGAAAAATACAAGGGCCGGTTACCGCTTATTTCCTCGCACTGTCCTTCCATGCTGCGATTAATTCAGGTGAAATATCCGGATTTGGTGGAATTAATAGCGCCGATCGATGTGCCGCGCGAGGTTACGGCGAAAGAAATCCGCAAATCGCATCCCCAAAAACTCGGCTTAAAACCGGAGGAAATCGGTATTATTTATGTAGCGCCCTGCCCGGCAAAAATCGTTTCGATCAAGCAGCCCGCTGAAAAAGCAAAGTCCTGGTTTGACGGCGTTCTGTCCGTTCAGGATGTCTATCCGCTCATTTATCCGCATATCGTGAGTATCAGCAAGGAATTTGATGAGCGTGATGTCCCTGAAGATTTTCATTTTAATACCGGCTGGGCGACGCTGGGCAGTATTACCCGCTCCGGGGGGATGGAAAACTGGCTGGCCGTTTCGGGCCTGGATCATGTGAAACGGATTTTTGATGATATTGAAAACTCGCGCCTGCGTAACATCGATTTTGTAGAGGCGCTTACCTGCATGCTCGGCTGTATCGGCGGGCCGTATAATGTGGAGAATCCCTATGTGGCAAGAGCCAATATGATCAAACTGCGGGAAAAATACGAAGAACCTGTATCTGTGGCTGATGCGGATATAGAAAAAATGCTCAAACAGCGCTACTATTTTTTTGAGAATCCGCTTAAGCCGCGTCCGACGCGGTTTTTTGATACGGACCTGGCCACTTCAATCAAAAGGATGAAAGAAAAGGATCGCGTTTTTCAGAAGCTGCCGCAGATCGATTGCGGTTGCTGCGGCGCACCGACCTGCATGGCCTTTGCCGAGGATTTTGTGCGCGGGGAGGCCGAACTGACAGACTGCATTTTTCTGTCGGCTTCGGAGTCGCCGTCGGCAGGTAATTGATTTGATTTAGTGGAATAGTTATGATTTTGTAACCGAACGAGGGTATGATTAAAAAAACGAAAGAGGCCCCATCCCTAACCCTTCCCCACGCGTGGGGAAGGGTTAAAGAAGGGGGTAAAAAATTCCGCCAGCCTGTCCCCGACTCGTCGGGTGACTCATCCAGCGTAGGGGAAAAAAAGCAAAAAATTCAAGTCCGGGGTACTAAATAAAAAGTGTAAGGAGAAAATCCTGTGGTATCAAGTGATTTCAGCAGGCTGACCAGAGATTTCGCCAGGGAACAGGGCAATCTGATTCCCCTGCTGCAGCAAACCCAGCGCAATTACGGTTACCTGCCGGAGGGCGCCGTGCAGCACATTGCCCGCTTTCTTAAGATTTCCGAAAACCAGATATTCGGAGTCGCCTCGTTTTATTCGCAGTTTCGGTTCAATCCGCCGGGACGGCATTCGATTAAAGTTTGCCTTGGCACGGCCTGTCACGTAAAAGGCGGACAAAATCTGCTGCTGGCCCTGCAAAGGGAGCTGGATATTGTCTCCGGTGAAACAACGGAAGACGGTCGTTTCGACCTGGAGCGGGTGGCCTGCCTCGGATGCTGTGCCCTGGCCCCGGTTGTCAAAATTAATGATGATATTTTCAGTGAAATGACGGTAGTTCGTTTAAAAGAAGTATTGGATCAATATGAATAAGTTCAATGAATTATTAAAAAGCGCCCGTAAAGCGTGGGATAAACTGCAAAACAATAAAGAGGCGCTGATTTTTCTGGGCACGGCCTCCTGCGGCAAAGCGGCCGGCGCCATGTCCGTGCTTGAAGAAATTAACAAGTTCCTGAAAAAGCATGAGATTAAGGCCCAAATTATCGAAGTGGGATGTATCGGTCCATGCTACCTCGAACCGCTGATGGATATCAAAATGCCGAACACACCGCGGGTCAGCTATTCCAATGTGAATCCGCAAAAAGCGCGGATGATACTCACTTCATTTCTCATCGATGACAAACCGAAACTCTCCTCGTCGGTGGGCTGGTTGGGTAACAACGGCGATGCATCTTTTGAAGATATGGCGTCATTTTTCGATCTCCCGATGCTGAAACCACAGGTTCGGATCGTCCTGCGCAATTGCGGTTTTATAAATCCCGAAAGTATCGAACATTACGTGGCCAATGAGGGCTATGCCGGTTTAAAAAAGGCTTTTAAGCTGGGCGCGAAAAAGGTGATCGATGAAGTTAAGGAAGCCGGTTTACGCGGACGGGGCGGCGCCGGCTTCCCGGCCTATAAAAAATGGGAAATTTGCCGCCAATCGTCCGCCAAACAGAAGTATATGATTTGTAACGCCGACGAAGGCGATCCCGGGGCGTTCATGAACCGCTCGCTGATTGAAAGCGATCCCCATGCCGTTCTGGAAGGATTGGTGATTGCCGCCTATGCCATCGGCGCTTCTCAAGGCTATGTTTATATCCGTGCCGAATATCCGCTGGCAATCGAACGCCTGCGCAAGGCTATTGATCAGATGCGCCGCTATGGATTAGTCGGTAATAATATTCTGGGCAGCGGATTCAATTTTGACATTAAAATTAAAGAAGGCGCCGGCGCTTTTGTCTGCGGAGAAGAAACGGCGCTGATTGCATCGATCGAAGGCCAGCGCGGCATGCCCCGGTCGCGGCCGCCTTTTCCGGCGGTTGCAGGACTAAACGGCAAGCCGACGATTATCAATAATGTGGAAACGCTGGGTACGCTGCCCAATATCCTGCGTAACGGCGCCGGTTGGTACAAGCAATTCGGCACCCAAAAAAGCCGCGGTACAAAAACCTTTTCTCTCGTCGGTAAAATACGCCGCTCAGGTATAATCGAAGTGCCCCTGGGCACCTCATTGCGGGAAATTATCTTTGAAATCGGCGGCGGAACGCGCAAGCCGTTCAAGGCCGTGCAAACCGGCGGACCTTCGGGCGGTTGTCTTTCAGAGGAATTTCTGGACATGCCCGTCGACTACGAATCACTGGCTACCGCCGGTTCAATTATGGGCTCCGGCGGCCTCATCATAATGGATAGTGACACTTGTGTGGTGGATGTGGCCCACTATTTTCTTGATTTCACCCAGCATGAATCCTGCGGCAAATGCGCGCCCTGCCGGGTAGGTACGCGCCATCTTGTTGAGATACTGAAACGCATAACCGGCGGTGAAGGTCAGCCTGAAGATCTGAATCAACTGCAGGTTCTGGGCGAGGCGATCAAACGGGGCGCGCTCTGCGGTCTGGGTCAAACCGCACCCAATCCGGTTTTGACCACCCTGCGTTATTTCAGAAATGAATATCTGGAACACATCAAAGAAAAATTCTGTCCGGCGGCGGTCTGCACCGATCTGATAGAATATCGCGTTATCCCGGAGAAATGCACCGGCTGTCAGCGCTGTGTAAGCGTTTGTCCTACCGGGGCGATTACCGGCCCGCGCGCCGAACCGCATAATCTGGACAAAACAAAATGTATCAAGTGCCGTGCCTGTTATGAAATCTGCCGTTTCGATGCCATAGCGGGCGATGCAATCATCATAAGTTCCAAACGGAGTGTAGCCAATGTCTAAACGTACTGTGCAAATTGAAATCGACCATAAACCGTTTAAAGTAAAAAAGAGGACGACGATACTAGAGGCCGCGCAGAAAAACAATATCTATATCCCAACGCTTTGCTACCATAAAGACCTGGCCCCCTATGGGGGCTGCCGCATGTGCCTGGTGGAAGTGGAAGGCATGCGCGGCTTTCCGACGGCCTGCACCACGCCCGTGGAAGAAGGGATGGTTGTCCGCACACACACTAAACAACTCAATGACGAACGGTCAGAGATCCTGCGTCTGCTGCTCAGCGAGCATACGGCCAGTTGCCTGATTTGTGATGAAAACGATGCCTGCCGTGAGGCGATGGGCACCATTCGCAAAGCAGGCGTTACCACAGGCTGCCGCTACTGCCCCAAAGACGGACAGTGCGAACTGCAGGATGTTGTAAAATATCTGGATTTAAAGGACATTAATTATCCGATTTATTACAGGAATATGATTGTAGAGAAAGAAGATCCCTTCTACGATCGTGATTACAATTTGTGTATTTTGTGCGGACGCTGTATTCGCGTTTGTCACGAAGTACGCGCCGCCAATACGCTGGCCTTTAAGGAGCGCGGACGGCATACGGTAATCGGACCCGCTTATACGCGCACTCATCTGGAGGCGGGCTGTGAATTTTGTGGCGCATGCGTTGAAGTATGTCCCACCGGCACCCTGTCCGAAAAAGCGCGCAAATGGGACGGACCGGCGGATAGCGAGGTGGAAACCACCTGTGCTTTTTGCGGTATTGGCTGTCAGTTGCAGTTGCAGGTGAAGCACAATGCCGTGATCGGCAGTCTGCCCGCGGATGATCCGCTGATCAACAACGGACAGCTTTGCGTAAAAGGCCGTTTTTGTGTGAATGAAATGGTAAACCATCATCAGCGTCTCAAAGTGCCTTACAAATTTCAGGACGGCACGAATGTCGATATTTTGTGGGAAGAAGCAATAGAAATCGCTGCCGATAGAATTTCCCGTTGTAAACCCGATCAGTTTGCCATGCTGGTTTCCGCAAACTGCAGTAACGAAGACTTGTACATCGCTCAAAAATTTACACGTCAGGTGGTTAAGTCCGATAATATCGATACCATGACCCGGCATTATTACGGCCGCGGATTCAATGCTTATGTGAAACTATTCGATAAATCCGTGCCGCTTTTAAATCTGCAGAACGCCTCGCATATTGTATGTGTTGGACTCGATGCCCGCTTCGGGCGATCGGTGGCCGGGGTTGCCCTGCGCAAAGCCATGCAGCGTGGTGCAAAAGTTATATCGGTATATCCGCGGGAGCATCATCTTTCGGTGCTGGCTGATGTCTGGCTGCATCCCTTGCCGGGACAGGAACGCGCTCTGCTGGAAGCCCTGTTTAACACGGGTGATGTAAGCGATGCCCTGCGTAAGGTGGTGGAAAATGCTGATAAGGAACAAAGGCAGGCGATAATTACGGCCGCGAAGATGCTCAGTGAAACAAAGAACATGGTCATTCTGGTGGGCTCTGCCTATATGCAGCATAAAGACAGCGTAAAAATTTATCAGGCCATTGAGCGGCTGGCGGAACAAACAGATGCCGGGATTATGCCTCTGCCCGCGCAGAACAACCTGGCCGGTTCCTTATTAATGGGCGTTTATCCGGAATTACAGTTCGGCGCAGTACCGCATAAAAATCCCGAAAGCATCCGCTGGAATTCGGAAAAATTATTTTCGGGATCAAAATCAAAAGTACTTTATATGATTGGAGAAAACCCGCTGCGGATCCGGCCGTCGTGCGATTTTCTTATCTACCAGAATATTTATCCGCCGGGCGAAGATTATCAGGCCGACCTGATTTTACCGGCGGCGGCGTTTACGGAATCCGACGGCACTTTCATCAACGGCGAGGGCCGTGTGCAGCGTGTGCGCCAGGCTGTAAATGCGCCGGGCAAAGCGCTGCCCGATTGGAAAATTTTATGTAATATCGCCCGCAAATTAAACATGTCCGGTTTCGAATATCCCGATGTGGCCGAAATACACCGTGAAATTGGCGCGACGATCGAAGGATTCGATCATATTGAAAAATTGTCGAGAGCGCCTGTTCCGATCAGAATTGAAAATGCTTTTAAAACCGTACTAAGAAAATCTAAAAAGGCGGATAAAGATAAAAAGAAATTCCCGCTTATGTTATGTACTTCGATAAATGAGAACAGTTACCGGGGGTATCCATTGAGTAATTGGGTGGACGGCGCCAGGACCATTTTTGCCCGGGAACGCCTTGATATCAATCCTTCAGATGCATCGGATTACGGGATTAAAGAAAATGATGCAGTACAGGTTGATGCCGCATCTTTCCATGAAACGTGGACGGCGCATCTGGCCAGTGAAATACCACGCGGTATCCTTCATGTAACACTGCCGGCGGAAAGCCTGCATGTCGCCAATCCCTATCCGGTCAGGATAAGTAAAATATAAATAAGGTGAACAGAGTGATGTTTAATATTTTAGAAAGCCGCATGATTGTTCCCAACATGCACCTGCTGCAAATCGAAGCACCCGCCGTAGCCCGTGAAGCAAAAGCCGGACAGTTTGTCATTCTGCGCGCCGATGCCGATGGCGAGCGTATTCCGCTGTCCCTGTCCGACTGGGATGCCGAAAAGGGCTCGATTACCGTGATCTTTATGAATGTCGGCAGCACGACCGATATTCTGGCAAATTTAAAGGAGGGTTCGGAGATACCCACCGCAGTCGGTCCGCTGGGCATGCCCACGGAAACGGAAAAATACGGCACCGTCGTCTGCATCGGCGGCTGTTACGGCATCGGCAGTATTTATCCCATCGCCAGGGCGCTGCAAGCAAACGGCAATACCGTGCACACTATCATCGAAGGGCGCAGTTCCTATCTTCTGTACTGGGAAGATAAACTAAAATCGGTTTCCGATAAGCTGCATGTTATTACCCGTGACGGCACCAGGGGCTACCGGGGACACATTTCCCGGCTCGGCGAGATTTTGAAAAAACTGGAAATCAACGCCGACCGGATCATTGTTAACGGCTGCACGCATCTCGTCAAAAGCAGCGCCGAGGCCAGCCGGCCCCTTGAAATTAAAACCATCGTCAGTCTGAATCCGATTATGATCGACGGCACCGGCATGTGCGGCGTGTGCCGTGTCACCGTTGGAAAAGACACCCGCTTTGCCTGTGTTGACGGTCCTGATTTCGATGGCCATGAGGTCGACTGGGAAGAATTGCTGCAGCGCCGCAAAACCTACATGGAAGAGGAATCGATTCCGCTGCGCAGCAGTCGCTGTGAGGAACACGCGCGGCAGAGAGAACAATCGGTTTAAATTATAGCAAACGATCAGGGGATTTAAAATATGGCAGAGAAGCAGAAAAAAACGCTTGATTTGCACAGAAGGGAAATGCCCAAGCAGCAGCCGGGCGTGCGCCGTTACAATTTCAAGGAAGTGGCCCTGGGTTATCCTGAGGCGCTGGCCGTAGAGGAGGCGAAACGCTGCCTGCAGTGCAAAAAGCCGCTATGCGTTGCCAATTGTCCGGTGGAAATCGATATCCCCGGCTTTATCGGCCGCATCGCCGAGCGGGATTTCGCCGGGGGAATCAAAATTCTGAAAGAGAAAAATTGTCTGCCGGCCGTATGCGGGCGCGTTTGTCCGCAGGAAGAACAGTGTGAAAAAACCTGTATTTTGAATAAAAAAGGCGAGTCCTGTTCCATCGGGCGGCTGGAACGTTTTCTGGCTGACTGGGAAGCGGCGCAGGGCGACCTGAAGCTGCCCGGACACAATGGGGCAACCGGGAAAAAGGTGGCGGTCATCGGCGGCGGACCGGCAGGCCTGACCGTTGGCGGCGATCTGATATTGCTTGGTCATCAGGTTACGGTTTTTGAAGCACTGCATGAAATGGGCGGGGTTTTGATTTACGGCATCCCCGAGTTTCGTCTGCCCAAGGCCATTGTAAAAAGAGAAGTCGATTATCTGGAAAAGTTGGGCGTTGAGATGATCACCGATTTCGTTGTCGGAAAAACCCGAACCGTAGACAGTCTGATGGAAGAATACGATGCGGTCTTTGTCGGGACCGGCGCCGGTTTGCCCTGGTTCATGAATATCCCCGGTGAAAATCTCAACGGCGTCTATTCGGCAAACGAATATTTAACACGCATGAATTTAATGAAGGGCTATCAGTTTCCGCAGTTTCATACACCAATTAAGGATCACCATCGTGTGGCTGTGATCGGCGGCGGAAACGTGGCCATGGACTGCGCACGCACCGCCCTGCGTCTGGGCGCCGAGGTGAATATCATCTACCGCCGTTCGCGGCAGGAACTGCCCGCCCGCCTGGAGGAAATTGAGAATGCCGGGGAGGAAGGCATCGAATTTAATTTTCTGACCCTGCCGATAAAATACGAGGGCGACGCCAACGGCTGGGTCAGGGACATCACCTGTCTCAAAATGGAGCTCGGCGAACCGGATGCTTCGGGTCGTCGTCGGCCAATCCCTGTCGAAGGTTCGGAATTTACCTCGCCGGTTGATGCTGTAATTTGCGCCATCGGAAACAGTCCCAATCCCATTATCGCATCTACCACACGCGGACTGGAAATCGGTAAGAAGGGCAACATTACCGCCGACGAGGAAACCGGTCAGACTTCCCGCGAACGGATCTGGGCCGGCGGGGATGTGGTAACCGGGGCGGCCACGGTCATTCTGGCTATGGGTGCCGGCCGTAAAGCCGCCCGCTCCATTCATGATTATCTGACAACGCATTAGTGAAGGAGGAAATCCGCCATGCAGCAATGGAAAAATGTTGATGACATTTTAGACTTTGCCATAGAAAAAGAAGAGGAAGCCTGCCGTTTTTATACTGATCTGGCCAAGAAGGTCAAAACTGTGGGGATGAAACAGGTGTTTGAACAGTTCGCCGCCGAAGAGCAGGGACATAAGCAAAAGTTACAGCAGATAAAATCTACGGGAAATCTTAAAAACGAGACCGATCAGGTCAAAGATTTAAAAATGGCCGACTACCTGGCCGACGTCGAGCCCGGCGAGCATATTTCATATCCCAAAGCGCTGATCGTTGCCATGAAGCAGGAAAAGGCGGCATTTAAATTGTACAATGATCTGGCGGCCAAAGTCAGTTCCACGGAAATCCGCGATTTGTTTTTATTTCTGGCACAGGAGGAGGCAAAACATAAGCTGCGCTTCGAGCTGGAGTATGACGAGCAGGTGATGCAGGAGAATTAGGGATTTCCGGGCGGCTAACTTCCACGGTTAATTTCTACAGGCTATTTCTGTTTTTTACATCAATAGATAAAAATACTTGATTCGAGTATTTTACAGGCCTATATTATGAGTAAAAAAACTACTCGAAAAAGAAACATATGTTAGATTCATTAATTACATCTAAAACGCGTATTAAATTATTGTTAAAATTTTTTTTAAATCCTGATAATTCCGGCTACCTGCGTCAATTGGCTGAAGAGTTCGGTGAATCGACCAATGCAATTCGTCTGGAATTAAACAAATTGTCGGATGCGAATATTATTGAATCACAGGTAAAAGGGCGTAATAAGATATATCGGGCCAATGACGGGCACCCTTTGTTTGACGACATCCGCAATATAGTTTTGAAATCGACCGGCATTGATAAAGTAATTTCAGATATCATTCGTAAGCTGGGCGATGTGCATCTGGCTTTTGTCCGTGGCGATTATGCCGCGGGAAGGGATTCAGGATTGATCGATTTGGTCATTGTCGGACCTGATGTCAATGTTGCGGAGGTAGAACGGGTTCGCAAAAAAACTGAAAAGTTGATCGGACGGAAAATATCGACGCTTATTTTACAACCGGACGAATATCAGAATCTTGAACGAAACTTTAAGGATGGGCCATGCCTGATACTTCTCGAAAAATAAAAGTTGGTATGGTTTTGGATATTTTATATCCACCGGATGACCGGCCGGAAAAAGAAGCAATCAGTCTGATTGAAGCGGGATTTGAAGTTCATCTTTTATGTCCCCGGCAAAAAGGTTTACCAAATGATGAAATCTATAAGGGCATTCATGTCCATCGATTTTCAATCAATAATTTTGTTAGAAAAAAGCTGAGTTCGGCCTATCTGGTCTTACCCTTTTATCGCTGGATTTGGCGGAAGCAAATTGAGCGGATGATTGTTGAGCAAGATATTGATATTCTGCATATTCATGATTTACCCTTCTGTGATATTGGCTGGAAAATGGCAGAGAAATATGGTTTGAAACTAGTTTGTGATCAGCACGAGTACTGGAGTAACTGGATTGGGACTACGGCACATTATAATACTGTTACCGGTAAAATCGTTAACATTTTTAGCGACTGGGAAGGCTTCGAAAAAAAGTATCTACGGAAAGCAGATCTGGTAATTACGGTAACGGAGCCGCTGAGAGAGGCTTATATTAATGAGGTTGGCATTCGGTGCTCAAAAGTGATTACTATCCCTAACACACCGGCGCGACGCTATTTTCAGTCGAAAAATATCGATCAAACTATCAATAAACAGTTCGAAGATCAATTTGTAATATTTTATGCGGGCGTAATGAGTATTACCCGGGGGATCGAATTAATTATCAGGACGTTGCCGGAACTGGAAAAAGATATTCCCAATATTCGATTCATAGTGGCGGGGAGAATAAGTCGTAACTGTGATCCTGTTCAAATAGCGCAACGCGAGGGCGTTGCACATCTGGTTGAATTTCTGGGCTGGCTAAATGTTGAGGAATTGCCTTCATATATGGCTGCATCAAAAATAGGCGTATTTACGCCAACGAATCTGGAAAATGATGAAATAAACAAAACGATTGCCACAAAAGTCTACCAGTATGCCGCCATGCACCTTCCGATCATTGTCAGTAAAGCCAAAATGATGAAGGCATTTGTCGAAAAAAATGAATTAGGGTTTGCCATTGATGTCGAAAATACTGACGATTTTATTCGTACGGTGAAAATGATATATGCCGATTATGAAAATATTAAAGCACGGGTCTCCGCAAACAGTGAAAAATTATTTAAAAACACAAATGTTTTCTGGGAAGATACGGTCACTGAAATGACAAACCGGTATAACGACATGCGTGAGATGATCGGGAAATAATATGCAGGATATGATGAATACTAATAAAATTGATTATCTGCTGTATCATCTCAATCATCACTTTGAGATTTCAGATGAATTAAAAAAGCTGTTTCTGTTTGGTGATACCGCTGTGCCGCAATGCCCGGGTATTTATTTTCCTTTAAGCGAAAAGTCGCTTGAAGCGCTTAAATATATTGACGATACACCTGTACTGTTTCCCTTGTCTGACAGAGAAGCATTTTATAAAATCGATGCCCGTGGGAATTTAATATTTCTCGATGATTTACTTAAGTCTGCTTTTTATTTACTTTCCGGTTTTCAGGAAACATTGCCATATACCCCCGATAAAAATGGCCGATTTTCCTACGATAACAGCATTCAGAAGAAATTAGGGATCATTCATGAACCGCTGGTCAATATCTATTTTGAGAAAATTAAGCAAGGAGTAAAAGAGTTTTGTTCGCTGCATGGCATTCCCTTTAAGGAACGGAATTTGTGGGATGGCCATGATTTTGCCGTATCAGTTACGCATGATGTTGACCGGCTTGATAAGTATCACTGGCCGGAAATAAAACTGCGCATCAAGCGTCTTCTCTGTTTAACAAAGGACGGGCAAAATTTTTTCAGTAATGTAAGCGATTTAGGGGAAGCGGCAGTTAAGTGGTTAAAGGGGGAAAATCCCTACTGGAATTTCGAATTGATCAAACAGATTGAAAGAGAATACGGAATTAATTCTGCCTGGTATTTTTTGCCGAAACGAAAAAAAAATATAGATGCCTATTACAGTTTTTCTGAGAGTCGGATAAAACAACTCGTAGACTATTTACAGGAAACCGGCGATGAGATTGGTTTACATCCGAGCTATGATTCAATGATAAGTGAAGATATCATGCGTGATGATTTGCGTCAGTTTGAGATGCTTGGCAGTAAGCGTCCGGTTGGCTGCCGTCAGCACTGGTTGCGGTTTAAATATCCGGAGACATTGCGTATTCAGGAAAAGCTCGGTTTCAAATATGATACCAGTTGGGGATTTCATGATCATACCGGTTGGCGGAATTCTTATTGCCTGCCATTTCGACCCTATGATATTGAGCGGGACCGGATGATGGATATCTGGGAGCTGCCGCTGGCGGTAATGGA
>CAYXRA010000013.1:0-47206 GCA_964467525.1 uncultured Calditrichaceae bacterium | reverse complement strand
GTTTTCTGAAGCAGTTTGTAACCAGTTTTTACTATTTTGAATCCGGTTTAGGGCAAGCTAAGACAGAGTTGTACGTTTGAGTTTCATGGTAAAAAAAAATTACAATAGCGGATGCTTTATTATGCGGATGTGATCGAAAAATCATGAGGCTGCAAAACAGTTTTTACAGCCTCTGAATTTTTCGATATAATTTTCCGGTAGAAAAGATGATATTTATTGTGATAATCAGCTATTTTTCATCAAGATTTAATGTCTCTTCATAATCGTCGGTATATTTGGATGCGATTGTCTGCCTGATGACACAAACCTTTATATGACCGGGAAATTCCATTGATTCTTTTATTTTACCGGCAATTTCTGATGAAAGCAGTTGAGCCTGAGCGTCCGGAATCTTATCCGGTTCTACAATAACCCGTATTTCCCTGCCCGCGGAAATGGCGTATGTTTTTGAGACGCCGTCAAAGGAATTGGCAATCTCTTCAAGTTTTGTGATTCGTTTGGTGTAAGCTTCCAGCGTGTCGCGCCTGGCGCCCGGACGACTGCCGCTGATGCGGTCGGCCGCTGTGACCAAAACGGAAATCGGATCGATTGGTTCTGCCTCTTCGTGATGGGCAAGTATAGCATTAATAACGATGTCATGTTCGCGGCATTTCTCAGCCAGCTCAACACCGAGTGTAACATGGCTGCCCTCTGCATTATTACTAACCGCTTTGCCGATATCGTGAAAAAGGCCGGCACGACGTGCCAGTTTCACGTTGAATCCAAGTTCCGCCGCCAGCGAACCGGAAAGAAAAGCAACTTCTTTTGAATGCTGCAGCATATTTTGGCCATAGCTGTATCTGTATTTCAAACGGCCCAGATTTTCACGCAGAAGGGGGTGTACGTTTGAGATTTTTAGTTCACGAATCGTTTCATCGGCTGCCCGGTGGATAGATTTGTTAACCTCACCCGTTGCCCGCTTTACGGCATTTTGTATCGAATTGATATTAATATTTTTTGTTTTGATCAGATTTTCCATGGTAATCCGGGCGATTTCACGGGCAACCGGATCAAATCCCGATAAAACAACCAGCTCAGGCGTGTCATCAACGATGACTTTTACACCGGTTGCTTCTTCAAAAGCCTTAATATTGCGTCCTTCCCTTCCGATAATCATACCCTTAAAACGCTCATTGGGCAGTTCGACGGTGGCCAGGGTTGATTCCATGGTAAATTCATAGGCTAGCGTTTCTATGGCATGGGCCAGTAATTCTTTTGCTTCGCGGGTGGCGCGTTCCTTTGCCTCCTCTTTGATCTCATTGGCCATCTGTACGGCTTCCAACTTTACTTTGCTTTCCAGGTTGAGCAAAAGTTGCTTTTTGGCTTCCTCAATGGAATAATTGGCGATTTTTTCCAGCTTTGTATTTTGTTTATTTATAAGATTATCCATCTTACGTTGTTTTTCATAGAGAAGCTCTTCAAGCTCGTTAATCTTTTTCTCTTTACTATCGATTCGGTTTTCACGGATTTTAATCTGATTTTCTTCTTTACGCAGCTCATTTTCCTTTTTCATGATCTGCGCTTCAAGTCGCTGGAATTTCTCTTCTTTTTGACGCAGCTCTGACTGAAATTGCGTTCGCCTCTTATGCTGTTCCTGCTTAAAGTTGTATAATCTTTCCTTAATCATTTTGTCGGCGTCTCTTTTTGCATCAGCCACTATTTGGCTGGCCGTGATTTTTTTCTGCTTTGCTATGGTGTAGTATAGAAAATAGCCGATTCCGATCCCGGCAAATAGACTTATTATACTCAACAAAATATGGATTATAATTGTATTTTCTAACATTTCTTTGCTCCGTTTCTGTATCAATTTTTTTAATCATTCCCCAAACGGAAATGATTGACTCACTTCATTTTCATTGTAAACATCGGTACTAAATTAATATATTTCCTTATGTTAAGCAAAAGTTGTTATACTTGTAATCTAGGGGATATATGATTTTTTCTTTTGATAAACGATCTTAGGGTATTGGAAGTTACTTTTTAATTGATTGATTAACAGCGTGGCTTTCCATTCGGAGTCGATATCGGTATCGGGCTCACAGTCGTTCTTGTCCGATACCGATTCCGATAGCGGCCCCTGACCCCGATAAAGATAAGATTTGATTATTCATTGCAAAATTCTTTCACGGCTAATGCCAGATCCTTTTGAATTGTTAAATTAATGATTTATTCAAAGATAGCGCCGCCATTATGCCTTAAATTATTAATCTGCTTATGGTCAAAAAAGTTCAAACGCGTTTGATTGGGGTTTTTTCCTGATTATAACTGAAGAGAAAGCTAAATAAATTTATTGAAGCTGTTATTTTACAGGATATCTGATTTTGTAAACAATAAATTAGGAATATTTCTTGATCTTGAAAAGGTATAGATATAAAAAAAGGCAAACCGCAAACGATTCGCCTTTTGATTTATAAATGTGTGTTTATTCGCCGTGAATTTTCTTTTTCTTGGCCAGTAATTGGTCTTCTGTTTCATCGTGATCAGGATCAGGAACACATGCGTCTGTGGGACATACAGCCGCACATTGCGGTTCATCATGAAAGCCAATACATTCCGTGCACAAATCCGGATCGATTATGTATATCGGATCGCCTTCGGTAATAGCATCATTCGGGCATTCCGGTACACAAGCATCACATGCGATACATTCATCGTTTATTAATAAAGCCATTTTCTTCCTCCTGTTATTTAGGATTTAAGTTAATTCAATTGAAATGCTTAATCGACTAATTTAAAGCCAACTTTTAAAATAACCTGAAATTCTGACACCTCGCCGTCTTTTACCGCGCCACGGTGCTGAACGACCTCGAACCAGCTTATTGCCTTAATGGAATCCGAAGCTTTGGTTAAGGCATTTTTAATTGCCTGTTCGTAGCTTGCAGACGATGTTCCAACAATTTCGATAACTTTAAATACATTTGCCATCAATGCGCTCCTTTTAAAATTTTGACCCAAATATAAGAAACCTTTTATTTAAATACAAAATAAATACGGCACCATTTGTTATCGTTGATATTTATGATTTTTGCATTTTTTTAGTGTTTTAAGTAAGCCCAAAGTGAGTTACAAAATTTTTTATCCTGAAAATTTATAAAAGCAGAAAAAAAGGAATTTACCAGATAATTTGTTAAATTATAATGACTTAAAAAACAAAATGAGGAAATTCCTATGAAAACAATTTTTATAAATAATAACAAAAATGGGTTTATGTCGTTTTGTGTGGGTAAACCCGGGAGCGAATTCCGAATGCTGTGGTTGGCGGGGTAATGGGTTTGTCTATTCGATTTTTCTCTGTTTCGATGCCGATTCCGATAGCGACCCCGACCCCGATCCGGAAAATATCACGGCATAGATGTTTCCCCGCATAATCTGCACTTTGGTAAAGCAACCGTTCTCAAAAACGAATCAGTGCAGCTTTGCTGTATGAATGCAGCAAAGCTTGCTTTTAAAGACAAACAGTTTGATCTTGTATTTTGCATCCAAAACGGTATCGCAGTTTTCAGGGTTGATCCGTTATCTATGATCCGGGAAGCGCTGCGCGTCACCCGACGGGGAGGGAAATTAGTCTTTTCCGGTTACTCTGATAAAATCTGGGCAGAACGGCTGGAATGGTTCCGCATCCAGGCTGAACACGGACTTATCGGAAAAATTGATGAAAATAAAACGGGCGCAGGTGTTATCATCTGCTGTGACGGATTTACGGCAACAACTTTTTCTTTTGAACAGTTCAATGCATTGTGCTTGAAGCTGGGCAAAGCATATCAAATATTTGAGGTTGATGATGCATCTGTGTTTTGTGAAATTAACGTATGAATCAATTTTGTTTATCTATCGGAGTCGGTATCGCTATCGGGATCGGAATCGATGCCATCTTCACCCAAGACTAACCCTGATTCCGGGAATAATGAGCATTATTTATCTTTCGGAATCTGATGTTTTTATCTGCAGCACTATATTCTGACTGTTTTCGCCGGTAATCCTATCTCTTAAAAATATATTTCCAATGATCAGCCAACAGGCTCATGCGCAGCACATCGCGGTATTTTCCGTTGAGATGAGCCTCCTCGTATAAGATACCTTCCAGTTCAAATCCGAATTTACTGTTCAGATTGATATTCTTAATATTTGTGTCCAGAGAATGGATATATGCCTTGTTATACTGCAAAATTTCAAAGGTATAGTAAAGAAAAAGCAATGTCGCCATTTTTCCGATGCCCTTACCGCGCAGTTCGTCAACACCGATGTATTTTTTCATCTCTAACTTTTTAAAATTTTGGTCGATGTTTTCCGCACCGATGAAACCAACAAGCTGATCATCTTCATAATAAATACCGAAATACTTCCTGTCCGGCCTGCCAAAAAGGTATTCATTCAATACTCCGGATTCCCTGGGAAAGAATCCGATAAAGGTCTGACTGTTATCACTGCCTTTAAGCCAGGCGCTGAGTAGTGAAACGGAATCTTTCGGTAAAGGGCATATTTTGACGTTTTGATAAATCAATTCCTGCTTTTCCTGCCAGCGATCGACTACCTCATCCAGACTGAAGGTTTTATTATAAAATCCGTTGCCATTGATCACACGTTGCTGTCCTTTGGTGATATAATCGAGCAAATTAACGGACACCGTTACAATATCGCTGGCGTCGATGCCGTAATTAACCAGTTCCTTATAAAAGCTGTTAGTCACTAATTTCAGAATCTGATTTTGTTTTTCTTTCTTTACATCGGAATAGTTATTTATTTTTACCATGATTTTCACCCACACTTTTTAAGACTTCCCTATCTGTAACCCTATATAACACATAAAAATTTACATAGAGTGAGATAGCGCAAAATTAAAGCATTTTTTTTAAATTGTTCAATTTTGATCAGCAATCTCAGAGAATTAATTTGTATCGAACTAAATTATTCTGGTTACGACATTTATTGCGGATTGCCTGAATTTGTTCCTTATAACGTTAATAATCAGCAGAATATTCTTTCCTTAATAATCCGTACCGTAAAATGTCATAGTATCTGCCATTAAAATATTTTGCCTCGCGCAGCGAACCTTCCTGAATAAAGCCTGCTTTTTCGAACAATTCCTTTCCCTTTTTATTAAAGGCCATCACCTCGGCTTCCAGGCGATGAAAATTCATCGTATTGAAGACATAATCAAGCATCATCTGCAATGCCGGTTTACCATATCCCCGTCCCTGATAATCATCAAAAATTAAGATACTGATTTCCGCTTTCCGGTTATACCATCTGATTGACTTAAGCGCCACTTCACCGATGAGGCTGCCGTCGGATTCAATCCTGAATATCATCTCGGCGGGCATCGACTGCGCGTACTGCCGGACTTCGGTCAAATTCTGAATAAAAGACTGCTGCCCTAACCGTTGGTTTATATCGGAATCGTCATCCGTTGTGGCAACGAGCTTTATCCCTTTGTTTTCTAATATCAAATTACTGATCTTTCGCCTTCCGATTGGATAAACAAAAACTTATAAAACTAAAAATTTTTATCTGCACGCCGGTCACCGGTTTCATAAAAATAATTTATCTGATTAAAACCAGTTTTTTTGTGATACTTTTTCCGCCGATTTCTACACGTACCAGATAAACGCCGGAAGCTACCGGCAAATTATGGTTATTGTTCCCCTGCCAGTCGAAGCGCTGCCATTGTCCGGGTTGTGCCGGTAACGATTCGCTCAGAATCCGTTGGCCCCTGATATTAAAAATGTCGAGTTTAATTTCTCCGGCCTGATCGCTTTTAAAGAATATTCTACTGGCCGGATTTGCCGGATTGGGAAATAGTTTTACTTGCGGCTTATTTTGTAAATTCTCAGGCAGCATCGATGAAAATACCGTCGCATTGGCGTCGAATAATTTAAAATTATCAATATACCAGCCCGGCGCCTCTTTCTGTTCATCGACACCGAGCTCGAAGCGCAGTTTAATAAAGGGTGTGTCTTTGAACGCTGACAAGTCAAACGTTGCTGCACTCCATTCAAAACTCCTGCCGGTGAATGCCGGCTGACCGGCCAGAGGATTGCCATAATCATCGGGAAGGGCCGTGAGTAAATAATCGGGACTGGGATGCAGTACTTGCCAGGATTGTCCTTCATCCGTGGAAATTTTCACGTTTCCCCCGTCGTAGCCTTCTTCCAGCTCATACCAGTGATATATTTCAATTCTTGGAACAATCATTCCCTGAATGAACATGAATGGGGTTTCAAGCACGGCTGTGTGTGCACCGCTTTTGTAATTTTCATCCAGCATCGTCCCCCAGACTTTTTCACCTGAAAAGGCATGCCCCGGACCGTCATGCGGGATACCATGCTGCCAGTCCTGATTTCCCGTGAACATAGCCGAATCATGTTCAAAATCATATAAGATATCGTTGAAACCGGGACTGAGGTTAAAGTTGACTTGTAGACTATCGCCGTTTTTGACCGTTGCCTGGCGGTGAGCGGTACGATAGTTGGTTTTATAAGCGAAAATATTGATTTCAGCGGGCCTAATATTTTCGAAGCTGTACCGACCGCTGTCGCTCAGTGTATCCGTTCGGTCGCGGCAGTAAACAACGGCACCCTGCGGCGAGGTACCGTCCTGCAGGCTGACTGTTCCGTAAACCCAGGTTTGTTCTAATCTGACAAGCGCAAAACCACGCGCCTGATCGCTGTACAGTTGCAGTGAATCCGTTTTACTGAGATATCCTTCGGCACGAATCTTCAACTGGTAATCACCTTCATAAAGACTGATCGCAAAGGATCCGATTGCATCTGCGCGCACGGAATCGATCAGCAATGCATCCTGATAAAAATTAATAACAGCACCGTTAACGCCGTCAAGACTGAAGGAATCGATTACCGTACCGCTGAAAGCATAGCGCGGAATGGCATCGAGGGATACATTCAGCGTGGCTGCCTTTCCGCTGTCGATAATTACATTTTCGAATATTGTAGGATAATATCCTTCTGCCCAAAATTCGACATCGTAGCTGCCGGATTCCAGCAGCCGGTAATAATCGCCGAACTCGCCATCGGCCTGTATTATTTTTTCGTTACCCGCTACACGAACTTCCGCAGGAATAGCATCACCGGATTTGGAATCGGTGATCACGCCGCGCAGTCCGGTATGCACCTGCTCCAGGTAAGTCAGCATTGCTTTCCTGTTATCATTCCAGAAATCAGACAACTGTTCCGCAGGCGGTATTTTATTTTCCGATATCTCAATGGTAATTTCCATACAGTCCAGCCAATGATAATTCCAGTCCTGCATGCTGCCGGGAACCTCATACCACATGACGCCGTTGGTGATGCCCTGTTCAAAATATGTGCTGGCATACATTGCCGGATTATTGCGGGAGTAACTTAAAGCGAGTCGGATAAATGTATCGTCGTCGGGTGTTGCGGCATAACCGGCAGATCCCGGCAGATTTTTATCCCAGGGATAATTTGCGACCAGGGCGCCGCTGTGAAAATTGGCAGCGAGTACAAAATTATGAGCGTCCGACCAGGCCATAATGTGCCGGGTTTCCGGTTCGCGGCCCGCGGGATCGCTGAATAAATCATATTCGCGGTCGGGAAAACTGCGATTCAAATCAATCCCGTTGGCATTCATTCGCGTACCCATTTCCAGGCCGTCAAAATTCATGTTTGGAACGATCCAGATTTCAGTGCTGTCGATTAAATTGGTTATACGCTGATCCAAACCATAACTATTTACCAGCGTATCAATCAGGAAAAGCATCATTTCCTGCGTTATCACTTCGTTCCCGTGCATATTGGCAATAAATTTTACCTTCGGTTCAATTTCTTCACGGTCCGGGTTATCGGTGATACAGACCGCCCACATCTCCCGGCCCAGCACGGTTTGTCCCAGGCTATACAGCCGCGTGATGTGGCTGTGCAGATTCACCAGACTATCCAGAATGAAACTGACCGCGGCATAGCTGTGATAGGAACTGCCGATAATATGATCGTCGGAAAGGGAATCACTGGTTATTTTATTAAGCTGCCTGGCTTCGGCCGGACGCAAAATGTAGTCTTTTTCGATCAGCATTTCTTTCAAATCATCGGTGAGATATACTTCGGCAAACGCGCCCGGGAAATATCGTTCAACCAGTCCTCCCTCACGCTCGAGGTAATTAATAATGTCACGGTCGGGATTTTCGATGCGGTATAAACTATGCACTTCGGCCAGATTAATGACCGGTATTAAAATGAAAAAACAGCAAAAATATATGATTATTTTTATTTGATGCAATCTGCGCTTTCCTTTAATTTTCTGTAAAATAATATATCCTGAGCCGAATAACAATATTTTGAACTAATTGAAGCTTTACAAATTATCATATATTACGGTTTCATAATATGTAATTCCCGGTTCCGGAGCTGTATTCCTTCGTTATATAAAACGATCGTGAATGGTTTTAGTTAAAAAATTGTCAACTTTTTTGTGTTTTTCTTATCATTATTAGTAAATTAAGCCTCATCAGATTAAAGCCAATTACCGAGCTATTATTTTCCACGCAAACAGTGGCCAAATAATATAAGGAGTGAGTCCATGCGCATCTTTATTTCAGGTTTGTTAATGCTTTTTGTTTTTCATTCATTTGCACGCAGCGAGGAAACAGGTAACAAAGTTCATCTGGGGATTGCCGCCGGTTACAACACTTATTTCGGTGACATTGCAAATCAGCAAATGGAACCCTGCGGATATATTTCAATCTTCTACTGGGCCGCGGATAAGGTAGGCATTGGTTTTAATATCGGCCAGGGATTTTTGGAAGCCGAGAAAAATGACCGTTATTTTAAAAACTGGTATTACAATGCCAGCGGCGTTTTTAAATTTAAATTAATACCATCCAGCACGCTGAACCCGTATATTGCAGTCGGCGCGGAATATCTGCAAATTGATCCCAGAGATAAAAGCGGTATAAAGCCGGCGCGGATAAATACAACAAATTATGATAAGAGTCAGTATGCGGTACTTTTTGGCGGCGGACTGACCACCTTTCTTTCCGAACGCATTGCTTTGGACCTTGAGGCCTACTATCATTATGCGCTTACCGATTATATCGACAGCTATGATGCCGGATCTCAAAAGGATGGTTTCGCCGCGGCCGTCCTTGGCCTGTCCGTATATCTCGGCAAAGATAAAGATACCGATGGTGACGGCATTCCCGATAAAATTGACGGTGCGCCGTATCAGGCGGAAGATTTTGACAATTATATGGATCACGACGGCGTGCCCGATCCCGATAATGACGGCGACGGCATTATTGACCAGCTTGACAAAGCGCCGAACATCGCGGAGGATTTTGATAATTTTCAGGATGAGGATGGCGTTCCCGAGGAAGATAACGATGGTGATGGTATCGTCGATTCCAAAGATCAATGTCCGGGTGATGACAAAAACGCCTTATTTACCGCGGAAGATTTCGATGGCTTTGAAGATGATGATGGTTGTCCCGATTTAGATAATGACGGCGATGGTATCCCGGACAGCCTGGATCAGTGTCCGGATGAGGCAGAAACGCTTAACGGATTCGAAGACGAGGACGGCTGTCCCGACGAGAAACCAGAACCGGAAATTAAAGCCGGCGAAGGTATTATTTTGGAGGGCGTAAACTTTGCCTCGGGCAGCGTCGAATTAACGCCCAACGCCATGCGCATTTTAGATGAAGTTCTGCGGACGATGCAGGATTATCCGGATATCGAAGTTGAAATCCGAGGCTATACGGATAATACGGGTAGTTACGCCGGTAATGTCCGGCTTTCACAAAAGCGCGCCGATGCCGTCCGAGATTATCTGGTCCAAAACGGCGTTCCCTTTTCACGCGTCAGGGCGATTGGATTCGGCCCGGAAAATCCGGTTGCGTCAAATGATACCCCCGAGGGCCGCGCCAAAAATCGCCGGATTGAATTTTTCAGGATAAAGTAGCGCTTTCATTTAAAGGGCAGTGCTGACGCGCTGCCCTTTAATTTTAACCAATCGAACTGTTTTTTCACCGGGCTTGTAATTGATAACAAAATGTGGCGAACCGCCCCGGCAATGTATAACAGCCGTTCAAATCACCAGAGCCCTTAATATGAGGCGCATAATACACTCAGACTGACTAATGACGCTTAAACGGCAGTCTGCCTGAACATAAAACCAAAGCCCCCCTTTGTTTGAAAACTTTTTTTACTGAAAGGTAGACGGTTAGATAAATATCAGCACGCCGGACAAAACATTTAATCCGGTCAGCGCGAACGGGTTGAGGATACATTTTGAAAATTTAAAAACATTTACGGGAATATTTTATTATCAAATCACTGTCTACGCTCCGGAATACAGTTAGAAAGTTGTTATTTAATACTTTGCCGGAATTAAGTGAAAACAAAAACACTTCTGTCTTATATAATTAATTTTTGGAGGATTTATGCAGGAAATTCAGAGTTTCACGGAAAATGCGATCGAGCTTTTATGGCAGATCATACCCGACCTGATATTGGCTATCGTTGTTTTGCTGGCCGGTCTCTGGATTATCAAAGTTATCGCCAAAGTCGCCGACAAAGGCATGACCAGGAGTAACCTGGATCCCTCGCTGGCCAAATTCGTTCATAGCTTTATCAGTATTGGCCTAAAAGTTCTGCTTCTTATTAGTGTTGCCTCGATGCTGGGAATTGCAACGGCCTCTTTTGTGGCCATTCTCGGCGCCATAGGTCTGGCTGTTGGACTGGCTCTGCAGGGCAGCCTGGCCAATTTTGCCGGCGGTGTGCTCATTCTTATTTTTAAGCCTTTTAAGGTCGGCGATGTCATTGATGCGCAGGGCTTTACCGCCATTGTTCATGAAATACAAATTTTCAACACTATTTTAAAATCATTTGATAACAAAACAATTATCATTCCCAACGGCCCTTTATCAAACGGCAGCATCACCAATTTTTCCACCGAACAGACCCGCCGGGTTGATATGAAGTTCGGCATTGGCTATGCTGATGATATTCATAAAACCAAAAATATATTGAAGGACTTAATCGATGCGGATGAACGTATTTTGAGGGAACCGGAGCCGGTTGTTGTCCTTTCCGAACTCGGTGACAGCTCGGTAAATTTCACGGTCAGGGTTTGGAGCAATGCGGCTGATTTCTGGGGTATTTATTTTGACATGCAGGAAAAAGTTAAAGCGGCATTCGATAAGCAGGGTATTTCTATACCGTTTCCACAACAGGATGTCCATTTATACCAGCATAAAAAGTAACGAGGAAACCCTATGAAAATTTATCGTCATTTAAAACAGATTATCACCGTCGGCCTGTTAACAATCGTCGCCGTCATCCTTTTCGGCGGCTGTACCGAACTAATAAATTTATTGAATCTGACCAATATACAAAAACCTGATGCAAAACTTGAGGATGTTAAATTAAACGACCTGACTTTCAATGAGGCAGATATGCTGTTTAATATCCGCATCAGTAACCCAAACGCAGTGTCCGTTAACCTGAGCGGATTCGATTATAATCTGCTGATTAACGATGCATCACTGCTGAAGAGCAACGAAAATACCCGAATCGAAATCCCTGCCCGGGGGACAACGAATCTGCCTCTGCCGGTCACACTGGTTTTCAAAGATATTTATGAGATTTATCAGGGACTAAAAGATGCGGATAGTCTGGATTATACATTGAACACTGTATTACGTTTTGATTTACCCACTATTGGCGCCGTGCAGGTTCCCCTGTCTTACTCGGGAGCCTTACCTAATTTAAAATTGCCAAAAATTGCACTTAAACAAATCCGGCTCGAAAAGATAGGTATCACCGGAGCCGACCTGAGGATGCAGATTTCGGTGGACAATCCAAATGCCTGGGCAATGATGTTAAACCGCTTTGATTATCAACTGAAAGTCGGCGGCAGGCAGTGGATTCAGGGTAATAAAGATAAACAGCAAAATATTTCCGGTAAAAGTGACGGTGTGCTTGAGGTTCCCATTTTCCTTAATTTCATGGACATGGGTAAGTCTGTATATGACATGATCGCCGGAAGTGAAAAACTGGACTACCATTTGTCAGGGCAGGTCGATTTAGGCAGCTCCATTGAAATGCTGGGACAATTCAATGTCCCTTTTGACAAATCGGGCAAAATCGAGATTACCAAATAAACCTTTCCCCGGGTGAAAACAAATTCATTTTACGTGTGCGGGACTAAACAGAGGGAAATATTTTAAGAATCAATTGAATTAATATATGCGAAATATTAATTTGGCATACATCCTGGATTTTTCAAAATTAATTCAGATTTGGCATTGATTTAAAAAAGGAGCGCTAAGATGTACAAATTATTGTGGATATTTTCGGTTATTTTTTTAATCGGAAACGGCTCGTTTATCTTTGGACAGGAAGACGAATCCGAAGACAAAAAACCAAAATACGGCTGGCAGAAAGAAATGGTCGGTACCTTAAACTTCACCCAGAATCAGTTTGATAACTGGCGCGCGGGCGGTGAGGATTCGTGGTCATGGCAATTGGATATTAACGGCAAATTTGTCAATAATCAGGAAAAATATAACTGGTCAAACAGCGGAAAGATTTCCTATGGCAAAACCAAGTTAGGCGATGCCGCCAGCCGCAAATCGGCCGATGAAATTAAACTTGAGAGTGTTTATACCCGTAAAATCGGTTTTTATGTCGATCCTTATGCAGCGGTATCGGGTCATACCCAATTCACAGAAGGTTACACTTATACCGATACTTTAAAGATTCCGATTTCAAATTTCATGGATCCGGGTTATTTTACACAAAGCGTCGGTATTGGTTTTTCCCCGAATGATAAGTTTAAAACACGCCTTGGCGCCGCCGTTAAAGAAACATTTACTAAAGAATTTGAAGCCCGGTATGGAGAGGGCGAAGAATTACGGGTGGAATACGGTGCGGAATCCGTTACCGATGTGAAGCTGCAACTGAGTGATTTGATTGTATACACATCCAAACTGGAGCTCTTCTCAAATCTTGAAAGCTTCGATGAAATCGATGTGAACTGGGATAACTTATTTGCCGCGAAAGTTTCCAGGTACATTGTGGTTAGTCTGAATATTACGCTGTACTACGATAAAGACGTGCACCCCAAAAGACAGCTTAAGGAAGTGCTGGCTGTAGGACTTTCCTATTCTTTTCTGTAATGCATCATTAACCTGATTCAATCAGTCTGAATTTCAATTTAAGAATTTGTTCATTTTAAAACGGACATGTTTATTCGGGTGGAACGGTTAACTTTAAAACCGTCCTGCCTGAAAATATATTGTTAATTTGTCGTCTTGCTTCAGGTTATTTTACATTGGCTCAGCTTCTTTAATCAGGCGAACCTGGTTTATCTTTTTAGAATCTACTTTGATAATAACGACGCGGAAGGTGTTAAAATATAAAATTTCTTCTTTTTTGGGAATGCGGCCGATTGATTCGAGCAGAAAACCGGCAAAGGTTTCATAGTCGCCTTTGGGAAAATCGAGTCCCGTAATTTTACTCAATTCATCAATATCAATCCGGGCATCGATAAGCCAGGTACGATCATTCAACGCTTTCACCACTGGTATGATTTCATCCAGTTGCTGAAAATCCCCGAAAACTTCTTCAATCAGATCGTTGGTGGTTACGATACCCGCCGTTCCGCCAAACTCATCTATGACCACGGCAATGGATATATTTTCTTTCTGAAAATCCTGCAAAAGCGTGGCGCAGCTTAAGTTTTCCGGTACATTTTTTACGGGCTTTATTACCGGTCGTATATCATCCAACGGATCGAACATATCAAATGCAAAAACGATTCCGATAATGTTATCCAGGGATTCACGGTAGATCGGGATGCGCAATTTTTTACTTTTGGACATCAGGCGGTGCAGTTTAGAGCAGGAAATATTCTCCGGAGCAGCCACGATTTCTGTTCTCGGCACCATGGCTTCTCTTACTCTGGCCTGTGAAAAATTGAGAATATTCGTTATGTAATCCTGCTCGGCTTTATCAATTTTTTCAGTAGCAATACCTTCCTTAAGAAGAATCTCGAATTCTTCCCTGGAAAAGTATCTTGCCACGGATTCATGCTTAATCTTCAGAGTGCGCAGGAAGAAATCGACGAAATAATTAATGGAAACGATCGCCGGTTTCAGAATTATATAAAATAGGCGTACTAAAAAGAGCACCTTGAGGATGATCAGGTTTGAGAGCGAACGGAAAAGCACCTTGGGGATAATTTCCCCGATTACCAGAATGAAAAGAGTGATCATCGCCCAGGTCACTGTTTCATTGAAATATTCAATCAAAAATACGGTTGCAAACGTTGTGGTAAGTATATTGGCGGCATTGTTACCGACAAGAATTGTCGAGAAAAATTGTTGGGGCATTTTAAGAAACTGATGGGCGTATCCGGTAAATTTTTTACCCTGGCGTGACCAAATTTCCAGTCGTACCTTATTAAATGCAGTATAAGCAGCCTCTGATCCTGCAAAGAAAAAAGATAGCAGCAGGCCGATAAGTGCAATATATATTTCCATTATGAAAAAAAATTAAGATTTTGCATTCAATGCCCGTTTAATCACTGATACCAACACATCTCTCTGAAATGGTTTAAATAGTACATCAAAAGCGCCGGATTCTTTTGCCATCGTCGAAATTTGTTCCAGTCCATATGCGGAAATAAGAACCACCGGAATATCTGCAAATTTTTCCCTTAATTTTTTAATCAGGTTAAGGCCATCCAGCTCCGGCATCTGAATATCAGAGATGATCAGATCGTATTTGTTTTGTTCGATGAGGTGCAGGGCAATGCGCCCGTTTCTGGCAAATTCGAGCGCAAAATTTTCTTTTTCAAGTAATATGTTTACTATACGGTGCATGTGCGGATCGTCATCAACAAACAGTACTTTGGTCTCGCTTCCTGCTTCAGTTTCCAAGTATTAGTCTCCTGTTCACAAAACAATGTGCGATAAAAACGAATCCAGTTTTTGGAAGAATCGGGACAAGGGAAAACCGACCACATTGTAATAACAACCATCGACACGTTCCACTAAAACCGCGCCCTGCCCCTGAATGCCGTATGCCCCGGCTTTATCAAAAGGTTCGCCCGTGTTAATATAGGCCCAGACCTCGTCTTCGGACAGTTTACGAAAGTAAACATCTGTCTTTACACAATCAAAATTTTCGCGCTCGTATTTACCAAACACCAGTCCGAATGCCGTATAAACCTGATGTGCTTTTCCACTCAGCAGGGACAGCATTTCAAAAGCCTGTGCCTCGTTTTCCGGTTTACCCATGATTTTATCATCTATTGCGACAACGGTATCTGCGGCGACTACCAGAGAACCGGGATATTTTTTTGCTACGGTTAGCGCTTTTTTCTTCGTATTGAGCAGCGCATTAGCCTCGGGACCATTTTCGACGCTGATTTCCTCTTTGATCTTACTATCGATGACAATAAATTCCAATCCCAATGTTTTTAATATTTCATACCTTCTCGGGGAAGTGGAAGCCAGGATGACATCAATTTTTTCCAGTCCGTTAATCAGAGAAAATAACATTACTCTTAATCAATCATGTTATGAATACTTTAAAATTATATTAAAGAAAATTAAATGTCTTAGCAACCGTTTGAATAGATTTTTAAATAAAAAAACCACCGTAAGTGGTGGTTTTTTTCGAATCATTTAAATACCGCCGATATTGCAATTGATGACTTAGTAGTTTCTGCGGCCACCGTATTTTTTTTGCTTACGATGATCCTTTTTAGGTCTTGCCTCGCTGATAACAAGTTTCTTCCCATCCAATTCAAAGCCGTTGAGTTCGCGAAGCGCTTCCAAGCCTTCCGACTTGCTCTGCATCTCCACAAAACCAAAACCGCGTGATTCTCCGGAAAAATGGTCCTTTATAATTACTGCTGATTTGACCTCGCCATATTCCTTAAATAGTTTACGAAGGTCATCCTCGGTTACTTCTTTGGTCAAATTGCCTACATACATATTCATTATTGAATCCTCTCCTGTGTCGCGTGAATTCTGCGGCCTGCGGAATTTATTCCTGCTTAAGCCTATGATTTTTGTTTTTTTACTTAATCACAACTTTAATATCAATCAGAGGATCAATAATGAATTTATTAAAATTATGATTTTTTTCCCTGAAATTATAAATCCGGATTATAAATGCTTTATCCGAGATAAATTCTCAGTGCTCTGCTGTTTCGTTTATTTTGCAGTTTTTTGATTGCCTTTTCTTTTATCTGCCTGACACGTTCTCTGGTTAATTTGAAGATAACCCCGATTTCTTCCAGGGTATGCGAAGATTCGCCATTCAGGCCGAAGTACAATCTGATTATTTTTGCTTCCCGCGCCGTCAGTGTTTTTAGGGCCTGGTCAATTTCTTCCTTCAGCGAATTTTCCATTATCTTCAGATCGGTTTGCGGGGTTTGCTCATCTTCGAGAATATCGATGATCTTATTCTTGGCCATGGCATTAAGCGGCGCGTTCATGGAAACGGGACGCCGGGAGTTTTTCAGAGAGCGGGCTACTTCCGAAGTGTCCAGTTCCATGCACTTGGCTATTTCTTCGTGCGTGGGTTCGCGATCGTATTCCTGTTCGAGCAGACGCTGTACTTTATGAATTTTTGTTAAAATCCCGACCCGGTTCAAAGGTAACCGAATCAGACGTGATTGCTCGGCGATCGCCTGCAGAATTGCCTGCCTGATCCACCATACGGCATAAGAGATAAATTTGAAACCGCGGGTCTCATCGAAGCGATAAGCGGCTTTAATCAATCCCAGGTTACCTTCATTAATCAGATCTTCCAGGGAGAGCCCGTTATTTTGGTATGATTTTGAAACACTGACAACAAATCTCAGATTTGCGCTGACCAGTTTTTGCAGCGCGCGTTGATCATTCTGTTTGATGCGACGCGCCAGTTCTACTTCTTCATCGGGCTGAAGTAAAGGTATTGTTGAAATATCTTTGAGATAACTATCTAATTTATTATTATTTAACAAAACGATATAAATCCATTTTTTTTATTAAATTTAGTTATTATACGCATATTATGTCTTTTTGTCAAAAATAAATCGGATTAACAGACTGTCTTTTTTTAAACCAATACAGGTGGCGTTTTAAATTAAACAGTTCAATTTTATATTCTCTGCTCAGGTTTCCGTTATCCGATGTTTATTTCATATAAACTTAATTGAATTATTTACTTAAGTCATACTGAATAACCGGCCTCATGTTCCATGGAACCAAAATTAATTTAAATTTAATAGAATGCTTCTATAATCAAATTACAAGATGAAATTTATATTCTCCGCGCCGATATAGATACACAGTAAACCGACAAACATATCCAGTTTTAAGAGATGACTCACTTTTCCCAGTGTCTTTTCATCACGCCTGAACCAAATCATAATGGACACGCTAATCAGAACAGAATCAACCCCAAGTAAGACAATGATAAGATAGGAAAGATTATAAATTGAAAAAATATACGGCACAAATGTAAGCCCCACCAACAGTAAAAAAAGAACGGTCACCAATAGCGCGCTGTTTGTTATACCGAATTTTCCGGGAAAAGTGATAGCCTTTTGGGAAAGGTCGCCTTTAAGGTCCTGCATATCTTTAATGATCTCGCGACCGAAGTGAAATAAGAATGCAAATACCAGCGGAATTATGCCGGCCCGCCAATCGCCGACGGCCATCGCCCCGTAAACAAAGGCAACGGCGCTTGAAAAACTGACAATGATGTTGCCCCACAGCACCGTACGTTTGAAATAGGCGCTGTAACTGAAAAGCAATCCGGCAATTACAATGGCAATCAACATCATGCGCCAGCCGCTTAAAACGGCAAACACCAGCGCAGCGCTGTAACTTATTATAAAATATATTGTGGCTGTTTGTATAGTAATTTTTCCTGAAGGCAGAGATCGTCCGGGTTTATTGATCCGGTCAATCTCAACATCAAAAATATCGTTGATAATATTAGCGCCGCAGGTGATTAAGCCCGCTGTAAGACAGGCATACAGCAGCTTTTCGTTCCATTGAAAATTTCCTGAAACAAGCGCAGCAATCAAAATCGTTGCTATGGCAATAATAACATTTAGGGGACGTGATAGGATTATAAAATTCCGGATATGAAAAAGCATTGCGGTTACTTCCGGTATTAATCAAATGCCTATGCTGTTACCAGTGAATACAGATCAAAGCAGAAAACCTGTATATCCGGCTAAATACGAACATAAAGAATTTTTTCAATGGTGGCCTCGCCTACCGCCATAAAGGGTGTATTATAGGCATAAGCGGCCTGGCCATTCTTATCGATCAGGATAATGCCGCCATCGCCGGAAACCCGGTCTTTCAGATCATTTACAGATTTTTCGGCGGCCTGTTTCGCACTTAAACCGGAACGTAGAAAATCGGTCGCACTTTTCGCAAGCATGAGACGCATGATCCCTTCACCCCAGCCGGTGGATGAAGCTGCCCCGGCCTGATCATCGGCATAAAATCCCGATCCGATGATGGGACTGTCCCCCACCCGACCCTGCAATTTAAAGGGCGTGCCGCCGGTGGATGTCCCGGCCACCAGATTACCTTTACTATTTATCGCAACCACCCCAACGGTGTCACGAGCGCGATGTTTTAATTCAAAAAAGGATTTTATTCTTACTTCTTTTTGTGCCTGTAATTCGCGGTAAAGTTTCTTTTCCCTGCCCACCAAAAGGGATTCCGTCAAAACCATTTCAATGCCCTGCCGGCGCGCAAAATTCGTGGCGCCCTCCCCAACCAGTAACACATGCTGCGTTTCAGTCCGAACCAGATCGGCAATTTGAATCGGATGCCGCACCTGCTGGATAGCCGCCACGGCGCCACCGCTCAAATCTGCACCGACCATGATACCGGCGTCCATTTCCACTTCTCCCGAAGAATTCAAAAACGAGCCGGTTCCGGCATCGAAGGTCGAATCTTTTTCCAGGGTCATGATGGTTTCTTTTACCGTTATTAGGGCATCATCGGTTTCTTTAAGTATTTTCCGGCCACACTCCAATGCCGATTCGATACCGGAAAGGTGCGCGCGGTGATGTATCTTTGGGATATCCCAGGCGCCGCCATGTATGATTAACCGCGGTAATATTTTTCTGTTCGCATCCATACTCTGCCTCTATTCACCCGTCGGATTTATTATTTTATCCTTCAGTTTCGCAATTATTATCAACTGACCGGAAGTCAAAGCCTCATCCAGATAGGCATTTTTGAATAACAGCGCGGCCGCTTCCCCGGACAATGCCGGATAATATCGCGTTGCTTCCTTTTCTATTTGCTTCACCTTAACCAACCGCCGTTCCGCAAGATGTTGCAAGTCCTCCCTTACCCGTCCCGCCGTCGTTTCCATCTCATTCTGCACGCTGCGATAAACATCAGCGGCTGTTTGCGGCGCTTCATTCCAAAGCGCCAGTAAGACGGGATGATACTTTTCATCCACAAGATAATCACGAGACGTGATTTTGATTCTCTGACCGATTTCCGCATATTGCAGGGCAACGCTGGCCGCAAGCAGTGCTACCGTTGGCCACGGCATAAAACTATCCGCGGGCGGACGATTCATCGTGTGGGTGATATAATCGCTGACCACTTTCGGGGTATAGTATGAGTGATGACGGTAATCGAGTAACAGCGGATTTGCAGGAAAAACACTGCGCAGATCATAGTATGGGATACGAGATTTTTTGATCGGTGCATTGAGTGAAATAACGGGCTCATTCATCATTAAATTCAAATTTTTATTAGCCCATGCGGCAGATGACATCGGATTCCAGAGTTGTGGAAGCCGAACACTGTCTGCTGCTGTTTTTTCGGGCTGCACAGTATTTTTTAACGACTGAGCCGGATTAAGTTGCATCTGGCATAGGATAATAAAATATATTATTGTTATTTTTCGTGGATAATTCAAATCGATTTCCCAAAAATAACTCCGGAACTGATTTAAAAGATAGATTATTTTCCTGTCATAGTAAAATATATTTCAATTAATACTGTATATGATTTTCCTATATTTCAGGCTGATACAAATCGGATTACGTTGCCGTTTTGCATCAGCCTGATTTAGGATAGGAGAACTATTTTACGGCTATTTTTTATCCGCTTCTTTATTTTCATCATTGGTATCCGCTTCTTTCTCATCACTTTCTTTTTTAGGATCGGAAGGCGTTAGCGGCTTATTGAGATCTAATTCATCCTGAATTTCATTCGATGCTTTTTTAAATTCTCTGATACCCTTGCCCAGTCCCTGAGCCAGTTCCGGTAATTTTTTTGATCCGAATACAAGTAATATGATGAAAAGAATTATTAATAATTCTGTTGTTCCTATTCCAAACATGCGATCACCTCATATAAATTTAATTAACCCAGCGCAATGCATAGGCTGCAATTAAAATGCCTAATATGCCAATTATATTAATTTTAAAACTAAAACCCAGCGTAAATTTTAAAATAACAATATCCAATGTTCCGGGGCCAATCGATGCGCCCGCCGATTTTAAAAAAAACTGTTTTACGACCCCATCCGGAATGATCAGTCCAATTACTTCACCCAGTACCGTCCCAATTAAGGCGCCGACAAAGATTATTAAGATTATTGTAGCCAGCCGTTTTTTTTTCATTTAAATATCCATTTTTATTCAGAGATTACTTTATCGGTAATCCCTGTCCGAGCCTGACAACATATCTTATTAAACCGCTCAGAATATAAAGCATAATATACGGAAAAAACAGTGTTTGTGGAAATATTAAAAGTGTAATCCCAAGTATAATAACCACAAAAAAAACAACGCGCTGATAGTTACTGCCCCTAACCGTGAGTCGGGGAAATATTTCATAACGTATCGTGCTGACCATCATCGCCGAAACGACCAGTGTAAGCAACAAAAGGACTTTGGGAAATACTTTGCCGGGGAAATACTCATTCAGAAAAATGACATACGTTGCCAGACAAATTGCAGCCATCGGTGAGGGTAAGCCCTTAAAATGACTTTTGTCAAACCCTTCCAACTGCACATTGAACCGGGCCAGCCGGATGCTGCCGAACAACAAAGGAAAAAAACTGAGGAAAATACCAGCCGTATGCCATTTTGAAAAATGCAGCACATAAATCATCGCGGATGGGGCAATGCCAAAGGAGATGATGTCGGCAAGTGAATCATACTCAACGCCGAATTTACTTGATGTTTTGGTAATGCGGGCGATCTTACCATCCATTGCATCGAGAAAAGCAGCCAAAAGAATCATCCATGCTGCGGAAATTAGTTCACGACTGTACATAGCAAATATGACTGCCATAAATCCGCTGAACATATTTGCCAGTGTAAAAACATTAGGAACAATTGAACGGGAAACTCTAAGCACTTTATAACTCTCCAAGAATAGAAACACCGGCTTTCACTTTGTCGCCCTCCGTTACTTCCACCTTAGCAGATAAAGGCAGAAACACATCCAATCTTGAGCCATATTTGATAATACCGAAACGGTCACCTGCTTTAACTTCATCACCAACTTTAACGCGGTAGACGATGCGTCGGGCAATCAGTCCGGCAATTTGTTTGAACAAAATTTTTCCGGCTTTGCCGGAAATACCAATAATCGACTGCTCATTGTGCTCACAGGCTCTGTCCCTGAATGCCGCCAGATAAGCGCCTTTCTTATAGTCCAGGTAGTCAACCTTTCCTGAGATCGGGATCCGATTGACATGCACATTGAAAACCGACATAAAAATACTGATCATGCGGACATTTTCTTTAAAATATATGGGATCATTTACTTCAGTAACTTTAATCACGCGTCCGTCTGCCGGGGAGATTACACTTTGTTCACCCGTCGGCACGGTTCTTTCCGGATCGCGAAAGAAAAAGAAACTGAACAGGAAAAAAATCCCTGTTACAAACACGGTAATGTATAGTATTATGTGAGAAAAAAGCAAGGCTAAAATCAGAAAAATCAGAAACAGGATTCCCTTTATAGCGATTACATTGATGCCATCTTTGCTGGGCATAATTTATTCTCCAATTATTCTTTGATAAATTTCTTTATAAGATTTCTCAGCGGTATTCCCTTCGAAACTGAATTGCTCATGTGCACCACTATTTGAAATATCCCAGAGACGGGCCGTATCCGGTGTTATCTCATCCGACACATAAATCTGCCTGTGCATACGCCCGAATTCGAGCTTGAAATCGCCTAATTTCAGACTTCTCCGTTCCAGAAAAGACTTCAGTACCGCATTGACTTTTGAAGACATACGGGAAATTTGTTTCATTTCCTCGGGGGTTGCGTATCCGAAAGAATAGGCGTGTGATTCGAGCACCATTGGGTTATTTAGTTTTTCATCTCTGAGATAATACTCCAGGATCGGATATTTCAAAACGGTTCCTTCCTTTACCCTGAAACGTTTGACCAGCGTACCCGCCGAAATATTGCGCACAAAAACCGTAATCGGGATCATATTCAGTTTCTTTACACGCATGCGATCATTGCTTGACCGGGCAATAAAATGAGTCGGAATATTATAACCGCAGAGATATTCGAAAAGATGTACGGCAATATTATTTTTTAACACACCTTTATTTTTAAAACGGGACTTTTTTTCACCATCATAAGCGGTTTCAGCATCTTTAAATTGAATGATGAGCTGATCTTTCTTATCCGCCGTAAAGATACGTTTTGTCGTTCCATCAAGCATAATTTTATTCTCAGCCAAAACCTTCCCTCCGTGCTCATAAAAAGATGATGCGGCTATTTTTTATCCGTATGAGACGTTTATATTTTATTGGCTTAATTATTCAAATAATTTTCCTGAAACTTTCGGTTATGAAATCTGACATCATTTTTCACCTCATTATATTGCCGATCATTGCGGTCTCTTTTTCAGAACCAGAACAGTTTCAAGTTCTTTATTATCGCGCCGGATGCTGATTTTCAACTTATCTCCAACTTTAACGGCAGCCGTAAGAATTATTTCATTGGCATCGCGATGATTTCTGATTGACTGACCGTTGATACGGGTAATAATATCTCCGGGTTCAATGCCGGCCGCTGCCGCCGGACTACGACGGTCAACCCGCATAACAACGACTCCATCAGTTGAGTCATATCCCAGTTGACGTGCCAGGAATGGTGTTAAATTTTCAACGTGCAATCCGATCCAAATATCGCGGTCAACGCCGCGATTCTCCTTCAAATCGTTAACCAGTTGCTTGATCCGGTTAATAGGAATCGCAAAACCTATTCCAATCGATCCCGAATTGCGCCAGTCACCGGTATAAATAAATGTGTTCATACCGATCACCTCGCCGTCGGCATTACATAATGGTCCGCCGCTGTTACCGGAATTGATCGAGGCATCTGTCTGGATCATATCCTGATAAACCCGTTCATCCTGAGGTCTGAAATCTCGGTCAACTGCACTGACAACACCTACTGTTACCGACGGATCATGCTTCATAAATAGGCCAAAAGGATTTCCAAAAGCAATCGCCCATTCACCGATGCGGAGATCATCAGAATCACCGAAAGGAATAAAGGGCAGGTTTTCCTCATTAATTTTGAGCAAAGCCACATCAAGCAGCCGGTCGCTGCCGATCAACTCAGCCTCATATTCTTCTCCATGGCCCGTTACCACTGTTATTTTAATATCCGCGACGTTTTCTTCACTCACCACGTGTTCGTTTGTGAGAATATAGCCATCTTCCGATATGATAAATCCCGACCCGATACTTTGAACCGGTTCGCGAAGTACGCGGTCGCCAAAAATTTCAGGGAAAAACCGCCGCAAAAAAGGATCGTTACTAAACGGATTCCGCTGAACATATTCCCGGATTTTACGCACATTGATCGATAAAACGGCGGGACTTACTTTTTTAACCGCTCGGGTAATCGCATTGGCCCTGTTATCAGAAAGCCACTGATCGGTGGATGCATTATTCTGCGCGGCATAAACCGGACGCGCCAGAGTTGTATCAATCTGTTTCACCTGCCGGTCAGTGGCGTTTCCCCATCCTTTGTAGGCAATCACACCAATAACAAATCCCAGGGCAATCAACAAGCCCGGACGAACAATTTTCATCATATCAGTATTCCAATATGTTAATCAAACAGTAAAATAATATATTCCCTCTAAATTTATCTGTTTTTCACTTTTTCCCAATCCGCCAGAAAGCGTTCGATGCCATTATCGGTAAGGGGATGTTTCATCATCGCTTCGATCACCTTGAACGGAATGGTTGCGATATCGGCGCCGATCATGGCGGCTTCAACCACATGCATCGGATGACGAATACTGGCAACAATGATTTCGGTTGATATATTATAGTTCAGGAATATTTGTTTGATCTGACTGACCTCTTCCATCCCCGGTGTGCATATATCATCAAGCCGACCGACAAAGGGGCTGACATAAGTTGCACCCGCTCTTGCGGCCAGGAGGGCCTGAATCGGCGTAAATACCAGCGTGACATTGGTACTGATTCCTTCAGACGTACAAATCTTGACCGCTTTCAGTCCTTCTTTTGTCATTGGAATCTTCACTACGATATTATCATGAAGCTTTGCCAGAACACGGGCTTCTTTTAACATGCCGTCGGCATCGAGCGCAACAACTTCGGCACTGACCGGGCCGTCAACGATTTCACATATCTTTTTAAAAATATCGACAGGCTTCCCTTCTTCTTTGGAAAGCAGCGAAGGATTGGTTGTAACGCCGTCGAGAATCCCGATGCTGGCCGCTTCATTGATATGTTTTATATTGGCGGTATCGATAAAAAACTTCATTTAAATTTCTCCTTAATTCAGATCTTTGAAATTCGCTTGATAATACAGTAATCAAATAATTAACAACGTGCTCCGGACATTAAAGTTTCTGGAATGTCCTTAACCGATGCCAACCGAATAATCATAGTCAATCAGCGCTCGAATCCCGGTTTATCTTGCCTTAACTTTTTCCCAATCCGCCAGAAACCTGTCAATTCCGCTGTCCGTCAACGGATGTTTGGTTAATTTTTCAAGTACATTAAAGGGGATTGTTGCAATATCCGCACCGATCATGGCCGAATCAACCACGTGCATAGCATGCCTGATACTGGCAACGATGATTTCGCTGTTAATTTGGTAATTATCGAAAATTTGCCTTATCTGACTAATCAGTTCCATACCCGGTGAAGCGATATCATCGAGCCGGCCGACGAAGGGACATACAAAAGTCGCACCCGCTCTTGCGGCCAGCAAGGCCTGAATCGGCGTAAAAATCAGCGTTACATTCGTTTTTATATTTTTTTGGTTCAAAGCGTTAACTGCCTTAAGGCCATCCTTCGTAACAGGGATTTTAACCACGATGTTTTCATGAATTTCGGCCAGTTCCTTCCCTTCTTTAACAATGCCCTGCCAGTCCAGCGAAACGACTTCCGCATTAACTGGTCCGTCTACAATTTCACAAATCTGTTTAAAAAGCGTTTTCGGATCTTCTTTTTCCTTAGCCAGTAAAGTTGGATTTGTCGTCACCCCGTCAAGCACGCCAAGACTGGCCGCCTCTTTGATTTCATTAATATTTGCAGTATCGATAAAAAACTTCATGTACTTCCTTTCAATATTTCTAATACCTTACTTCTTCCAGTATGAGTCCCTGTGCCGGCGCTGAAAACGGCATGCATTTCCGGTCCCTGCTTTCTACACCATGGATAAAATCATCCAGCGAAAACTTACCCCGACCCAGTTCAACCATAGCCCCGACAATAGTGCGCACCATGCCGTGGAGAAACCGGTTGGCGCTGATTTCATAAACCAATAATGCATCTCTGTAGAACCAACGATTATGGTAAATAGTGCAGCGATGATGATTTACCTCGCTTTTTGCCTTACAAAATGAGCGAAAATCATGGGTCTGTTCAATAATTTCTGCGCCTTTAATCATCAGGGTTAAGTTTAATGGAAAATAAATTTGCCATACCCAATTTCTGAATATTGCCGCTGGTTCTTGCGAAATGTAATATCGGTATAAACGACCGGAAGCATCAAAACGTGAATGGAAATCCGCTTCACAGTGGTTTACATGTTTTATGACAATTTCCTCGGAAAGTAGTCCGTTCAGTGCATTTTTCAGCCTGAACAAATCAAAATCCGGAATATCGGCATGGGCGATCTGATTTCTTGCATGCACGCCTGTGTCTGTTCTGCCTGAACCGATTACTGAAATCCGTTGCTTGAATATGGTAAAGAGCGCTTGCTCAATTTTTTCCTGAACGGTTACCTGATTCTTTTGCCGCTGCCATCCGAAAAATTGACGGCCATCATATTCGATGACAAGCTTAATCCGCCGCATTTAACCTTGATTAAATTCAATATTATAAAGGCTGAATATAAGTTTTTTTATTTCTTGATTCAAGTTCGCCGTTGCCGGCCTGTGTAGGTATTGTATCATTTTTAAAATGTAATTGTAAACAAGAAGTGAACCACGGCTTGAATTTCCGCAGGTCAATTATTTACTGGGACTTCATAAATAAAAATCATCCGCTGCCAACTTTGTCAACAGCGGATGATATTCTAATAATGAGAAAAATCAGGCTGAATTTTTTTTCCGGTTCTGGTAAGTTGACATCAAAAATCCGATCATCATCAGTACAGTTCCAAGCCACAATAGATTAATCAGCGGCTTAACAGATACTTCCGCAGCCAACACCTCTTTTCCGGCATAGGGATCATCAGACTGATTTCCTTTTGTCACAGCCAGGGCAATAGAATTATTTTCCACGGAAATGCCATTCAGATAAACCTTCCGGCCGCTTTCCAGCAGATCTACCGGATGGACATGTCTTTCCTCCCCTTCCATGTGGATTGCCGGTTTAATCGTTCCGAGCATGTTTCCGTTTACATCTGCGATCTTAACAACGGCAGCGATATCCATACTACTACCCATGCCGTGCTCACCCATATCATAACCGGTAAACGTAAAGGTGAAATCTTCATACCGAACCGGCTGTTCCTTTTTCAATGTTACATTGTCCGTAACACCCGAGGATTGCTCGGCAGGAATAATTTGAATCGGTGAGATATAAAGATCTTTAAAAGGTAAATTTTTTACCGTAGGTCCCACCATATAAGCCCGATTGTATTCACTCCAGTAGAAGTTGGCGTAAGCCTCCTCTTCACCGATTTTTATGACAACTTTGTCCTTCCCATCCGGAGAGGGTATCCTGCCGGTATATTGCAGATCATGCCCCATCACATCGACGGTTGTATCTTTGGGCAGTTTCACTTTAGTTGATTTATCATAAATGGATGAAGTGATAATGCCGATAATCATCAACCCAACGCCCACATGACTGAAATAGCCGCCAAAGGCGTAATTTTTATTACGGATCATACTAACCATTACCGCGCCGTTAACAAGAATCACAAATACTGCCAGAGTCGTAATAATGAGTGAAACGGCATCGCGCATACCAAGGATAAATGCGGCAATCCCGATAAGCACACTCGCTGCAAAATGCAAAACAATTTGTTTTAATTTTTCCTCACTGCTTTTTTTCCATTGAAGCACCGGAGAAATTGCTATGAAGAGCGCAAACAGAATTGCCACCGGCTTGGCTATAAGATTGTAGTATTCAATTGATACATTCGACGCGGTTCCGAAAAGCCCGGTTATAATGGGCGAAGAGGTGCCGAAGAATGTCAATACGGCCAGAACAAGCATAATCAGCATGCCGAAGAGCAGGAAACTCTCCCGCGTAAATAACGCTGTCTGTACTCTTTCTCCTTTTACTTCCTGGCTCCGGAAAATAAATGCTAAAAGGGACAGGGCAAGGAAGAAAACCACGAATCCGCTCAGATAAAGTGTGAGCTCGGAGCTGCCGAACGAATGTACGGAAAAATCGGTAAGCACACCGCTCCGTGTGAGAAAACTACCGTAAAGGACAAGAACGAAGGTGGCCAGGGCCAGAAAAATATTAGTCTTTTTCATGCCACCCTGTTTTTTCTGAATAAGGATACCATGTATCAGTACCAGCGAAGTTAGCCATGGAATTAGCGAACTGTTCTCAACAGGATCCCAGGCCCAGTATCCGCCCCAGCCCAGGGTTGTATAGGCCCAGTAACCGCCCAGAATAATACCTGCGCCCAGAGAAAGTCCGACGAAAAGCACATAAGGATAAACGGGACGAATCCAATTGTCATAGTTTCGTTTAATTAAAGCGGACATGGCAAAGGCAAACAGAATCATTGTGGCGGAGTATCCTGCGAACAATACCGGCGGGTGTATTGTCATCCAGGGATCCTGAAGTAACGGATTTAAGCCGTTGCCATCCGGAGGCACCACACCGGCCTGAAAAGCGGCAGGATTCATTTCCCAAACATATGTAAAGGGATTCTTTTTGATTAGAATCATTACAATATAGGCCTGTACCAGACTCATAAAACTCATCACCAGGGGCTCTTCATCCCTGTTGGCTCTGATGATTACAAATCCGTAAATCGAGCCTAAAAACAGCCATAGCACAAAGGTTCCTTCCTGTCCGGCCCAGAAGGTGGAAATCAGATAATAGAGCGGCAGGTCTCTGGAAGAATAGCTGAATACATAGACCCATTCAAAGCGGTGGCTCAAAATCCCATACAGCAATAATGCCGTCTGAAAGATAATCAATACGGATGCGCTGTAAAATCCGGATCGTGCTATTTTCAACAGCGCAATATCTTTTCGTTTATAATATAAAAAATAAGCAGTTATGCTAACAATCAATGAAACGAAAGTTAAGGCGGTAGCTGTTACTCCAATAATCATACTTCGGCACCTTCCTCCTGATATTTGGACGGACATTTAATTAAAAGTTCTTTAGCATGAAAAGCACCGTTCCGGTAATTTCCAACACAGACCACATGGCTGGCCTGATCGAAATTGCCGGGTTTAGCCCCTTCATAAATTACTTCCACAACATCTCCGTTCTCATCTTTGATTTTAAAACGGAAGTTATCGGTTTGCATATCGAAGCTGCCTTCACCCAATCGCTCACCTTTAACCTGAACGGTTTGTCCGGATTTAACGGCCTCGTCAATAGACACGTAGGGCGTAAGAGAGGAATTGAAAGAGATTCCCGCCCAAATTAGAAAGGCGACAATAATAACGCCTCCGATTATATATTTTGCACGCATTGGCTTCTCCCTGTTAAAATCACAACAAGAATAAATCCCGGAAAAGAATCATTTATTTTCCAGTTTACTGACTTTCTTATTCAATGCATCAATCTTATTATTGACATGAAAAGTATAGCCAAATATTCCCGTCCATACAATGAGATTGATAACCAAAATCACATAGATTGGTTCCATTTTTTCTCCAGTTCATTAATTTTGATTTTAAGTTTAATAACATTAATCTTCATCCGTAAAATCCACACAAAAAGCACCGTAAAACCGAACATAGAACTGAGGAAAACGGTCAGTTGTTTTGGTCCCATGCCCATGCCGCCCTGCTTATCTATTATTGTTTCCGAGGGATGCAATGAAAAATAGATGCGGGGAACGATGAATATGAAAAACGGTACGGTAACAAATGCCAAAATTGCATAAACCGCACTCAGAGCTGCCCGGCGGTCATGCTGCTCTATGGCGGAGCGCAGCGCGAAATAAGCCGCATAAATGAGTAACAGTATAAAAATCGAAGTTTGCCGCGGATCCCAGTTCCAATAGGTTCCCCAGGTATTTTTAGCCCAGATAGCGCCTGTTACGGTTGCCAGAATAGTAAACAGAAAACCAAGCTGACTTGCCGCCTCGGCATAATAATCGTACTTCAGAATGCGTTTTTTTAAATAGATGCCGCTATAAATAGCAGAAAGTAAAAATGCCAGCACGGCAATCCAGGCCATCGGCACATGGAAATACAAGGCCCGAGTAAATTCCTTCAGCACTGGATCCAGGGGAGCGTATAGGAATGCGCCTAATATTACAATACTTACCCATAGCCAGATAAAAATTTTTAATAATATATTTTTCAAACTTATAGCCTCACATTTTCATACTGGTAAAAAAGGTTTATCAATGGTAGTACGGTCATTATTAATTTCTCAAAATTTTCATCTGTTAAAATCCCCACCCCCTTCCCCTTCCTGCGCGTGAGGGATGGTTACCCCAAAGGGGGGCCTGTGGCAGGTGGTTTGCGCCAGGGAGGGGGCTTGCTTTACTAACTAAAAACGCCCTTTGTTAATTTAATCATGCTTTTGTGTTTTTGTAAAATCATGAATGTTTCATCTGTTTAAAACCCCCACCCCAACCCCTCCCCACGCGTGCCCCGTAAGGGGTGCCCATGGCAGGGAGGGGCGAAGGGGAGGGGGGCGAAAGCCCTTTGTTTATTTAATCATGCCTTTGTGTGTTTGCAAAATCATGAATGTTTCATATATTTTAACTGATACAATCTGATTTTTCTTCCCGATTATTCATTCCAAACGAATTCAAATAATAACACAGAAGCGGTAACAACCACCACATCGTAAGCGAACAATGTTTGCAGTTCACCGGATGCACTGCTGATGCTTGCCGATTCCGCTGCAATACGTGTGGCACTGATCGCACTGATCAGCACAGGCAGTAAAATGGGAAACGCAAGCACGGTGAACAGGGCGCCCCTGGCACTGGCCTTTGAAATTATCGCCGCGATCATCGTACCGCCTCCGGCCAGACCGATACTGCCCAAAACGAGGACAAGCAAAAATAAGGGATAATTAATCACCGTAAGATTCATTGCCGCCAGAAACAGGGGTACGATTATAATTTCGAGAATAAATAGTAAGATCAGATTAAATAAAAATTTACCGACGAATATGCTTGTTGCCGGCGCCACAAGTTTTAGTGTATCCGCGGTATGTGTTTCCTCTTCACGCACGAAGATATGCGCCAGTCCCGACATGGATGAGAAGAATATAATAATCCATAACAGGGCGCAGAGTACATTCTGGCTTGCCGTAAACGTCCCGATCGAAAAGGATACAGCGGTTAAGGTTACTACGGCAAAAAGCAATATGGCGTTGAGCGCATAACGCGTTTTAAATTCCTGCAGCGAATCCTTTTTGAATATGTACCAGGCTCTAAGCATCGACATGCACCGTTTGATCTGCAAATTTTAAATCTTCCGAATCGTTAGTTGCGATTACGAGTATGCCCTTGTTTTTCTGTTTCTCGAGCAGTTCGTAAATAATCCTAATCCCCTGCTCATCAAGATTGGAACGCGGTTCATCCACAAACAATACACCGGGATCGCTCAACAGGGCAAAGACATACTTGAGCCGCTGTTTCATTCCTGATGAATAGGTTTTCACCAGGTCGCCTTCCCTGCCGGCCAGATTCAGTTTTTTCATCAGGCCGTCAATTTTATCCTGATAATTGTCGATATTTTTCATCCTGGCAAAAAAGGACAAGTTTTCCCATGCGCTTAAATCCTGATATAGCTCAAGATAAGGGCCGACAAGGCTGATATATTGAAAAATTGCCTCTCTCTTTAGCTCCGAACCATTTAGTCGATAGATAACTTTACCCTCGGTAGGCAGAGTCAGACAACTCAAAATGCGCATCAGTGTGGTTTTACCTGACCCGTTCGGACCAGATATGAGCAGACATTGTCTTTTGCCAATATAAAACGAGATATTGCTTAATATCTGCTTTTCATCAAAATACTTTGTGATATTTTCTGCGATTAATTCCATATTTTTTTTCAGCACATTAAATGCCGAATATACCGGAGCTTCCGAACGAAACTATTGTTCAAATTAAATGCCGGCTCAATTTCCGCATCATTTTTTAAAATTAAAATTTATCCTTTATTCCCTGGTAACATTTTATTCAATGAAAACGCTGAAGTTATGAAAGATGTTCGTATCAAGCAAATTAATTGATTTTAGGAATCTGTCCTGAAGCGGCTTGTTTGAGAGCCGGATTATATTTGATTGGCTAATGAAAGTTGCGCTTTAATTGTGTGATTAATACTGACTTTGCTCGTCCACTGGTAGAACCAACGGTTTTCTTTCTGCTGCCGGCAAAAAGCGCATCAGGAGAGGTAATATGGCAATAATTACAAAAAGTAAAACGATCACATAATCTGGAATATTGAATGTTTTTCCGCTGTATGCCAAAAAGAGATAGCGCGGAATCCTGCCCAGTACAACCGATGTTGCATACTTTTTAAACGGAAACTTCGTGGTCACACTCAGGATACGCACCGGATAAAATGGTAAAGGCAACAATGCAAAAATCACGACGGTTTGAAACGGTTTCTTCCTGAAATAATAGGCTGCACGGCTATGAATGCCTGAATTTTGCATTTTGCGCAGGAATTTCGTTTTAAACAATGGTATTAATACCAGATAATCAATGGCACAACCGATAATGGTCGGAACGACAGCGATTACGACCGGCATATAAAAGGGATAGATTTTCCCGAAGTAAATCATTAAAGGTTCGTGCGGAAAAATCATGCCTGCAAAACAATTTGAGAGTATCATATAAAAATTAAAGAAAAGGAGTTCTTTAAATTCAGGATAGGTGAAAGCAGCTAAAACTGCTGTATAAATAACAGCAATAATGCTCAGAAGAAACAGATACCTCTGTTTTTCAGGTCTGTTAAGTTTCATTATTAATTTCAGCTTCTGTTATTACAAGGAAAGGATTAAATATGGAAAAATATAACGATAAAAACAAATTATTTTGGTGGGCTGCTATGAAAAATAACCGGATTTTGCTTTGAATTTGTGATCGTAAATTTCCTGAATGACTTTTCTAAGTACATCATCCCGGTCATAGTACTTGTTGCGTATGCGCAACCTTATCAGTTCAAATTTTTGATTTTCAATGTTTTCCGAACTTGCTTTAGACTCCATTGAATCGTCCTTCTTTCGTACCATTATCCATCTCTCGAAGCGCATGAGTAAATAAATATTAACTTTCAGATATGTTCGGTTACGAAAAAAGAAACTTTAACCGGCAGGCGGGTCTGTCAGAAGATTATACAAGAAGCGTGATTGTTTTGTGAATTATTCTTTTTTGGATTGAGGAACCGGCAGGATGAAAATGAATCTGTTTCCGACTTTATTCTTTAAATCAACCCATAGTTTGCCTTTATGTGCTTCAACCGCCAGTTTGCTGAAGGTAAATCCTAATCCGCGACCAACGCGAAAGCCTTCATTCTTTATTTCTACCTGGCGGTATTTATCAAACATGTTCTCACTGTATTTACTCGGAATCTGAACGCCGAAATCATGCACACTACACAAAACCTTATCATCCGAGGCAAGAATTTTTAATTCCACCTTGCCATCCGCCTGGACATTGGCCACGGCAAAATTGACCAAATTGTCAAATACGCGTTCAATCACAGAGGTATCCAGTTTCAAAAAGGGAATATCGTCAGAAAATACAATAGCGATCCGTTTATCCGCATTTTCAGGATAATCTTTGATCTTTTCTATGCAATTTGTTACTATTTCTTTAATGTTGGTTAGTTCAAGATTTAACTCCATCCGGCCGGCTTCGATTTTGGAAATATCCACCAGATTCATGACCATCCGCAGCAGATTTTGAGAGCTTCGGTCAATCCGGTCAATGTATTTTTTAATCATATTGGAATTTGCCTGATCAACGCCCATGGTCATCATCTGCAGGTTACCCTGAATTACGAATAACGGATTCTTCATATCATGTACAATCAGGTGATTCAATTCATCTTTGAATTGTTCCATTCTGATAAAAGCTTTATTCTTTTCTTCCAGTTCACGATTTTTAATTTGCAGTTCATCGTAATATTGTTTTATCCTTAAAAGCGATTTTACACGGGTCAGTAATTCCACATTTTCAAACGGCTTGGAAATGAAGTCATCCGCGCCAACTTCAAGGCTGCGTATTTTGTCCTTTAATTCTTTAAGAGCGGTGATCATTATAATTGGTATAAACCGGGTGCTGTCGTTTTTCTTTATCTTCTCACAAACCTGAAAACCATCCATTTTAGGCAGCATGATATCGAGTAAAATGATATCGGGCTTGTTCTCTTCTACCCTTTTTAGCGCTTCCGCACCATCGTAGGCGGTAATGATTTCATAATTCTGAGGTTTTAAAAAATATGCCAGTAAATCAACATTTTCCTTGTTGTCATCAACTATCATTATTTTAGGATTGGAAACAGGAGACATCGGATTCCCTTAATTTTTGAAATATCCAACCTGAGTCAGTGTCGTCAAGGTGTGTAATATACGATTTTAGTTACGATTTTGGCAACAACAATTTTGCAGAAAAGATATGCCCGAATATTAGGCATAGGTCATTTTGTTGATCTCTTTTTTCAGTTTAGCCATTGTTTCAGAATGAATCTGTGAAATTCTGGATTCTGAAACGTTTAGTATTTTTCCGATTTCCTTGAAGGTTAACTTTTCATAATAATACAGTGTAATGGCTAACCTGGTTTTTTCAGGCAATTTTTTTATTGCCCTGAGAAGGAGTCTTTTCATTTCACTATCTTCAATTTGTTCATCTGCTTTTATATAGCCACTGTCTTCAATCACATCGTAAAGATTTTGTTTATTACTTTCGTCCAGAGGTTTATCCAATGAGAATATGTTGATTGAATTGACGTCTTTTTTCCAGTTATGCAGGTCACTAACGCCGATACCAAGACCATTGGCAACTTCATCTTCTGTGTAGCTGCCGGCAAATTTTTGATCCAGTTCACCGGTTTTTTCACGCAGTGTATTGAGCTTATTGCGCAGTGAACGCGGAATCCAGTCCAGCTTTCTTAACTCATCAATGATGGAGCCCTTAATGCGTGGAATGGCATAGGTTTCAAATTTAATGCCATAATCTGGATCAAAGCGATCGATTGCTTCCGATAATCCTAAAATACCAATCTGATAAAGATCATCTTCTTCCAGTGCCTGGGGGTAATTCTTGATCATTTTACGCACCACATACTTCACCAATCCCAAATACTTAATGACCAATCGTTGACGATAATCCAAATTGTTATTCATTTTGTATTCCAACCAGATGGGATCAATCGCTTTTTGCATGGCATATCCTCTATTCGTTTGTTATGTTTTACTCATTGGTTGTCTCTATGATTTGCATTTATCATGCCAATTTTTGACCAGATAAAATTGATATATCTCTATCTTTATGTTATTTAATAACATACGTACTATTATTTCAAATTAGACAGCCGTTTTTTAGCAAGAAAACAATAGATAATATCTGGCTACTGTCCATATTATCAACACGATTTTGTTTTAAATTTCAACACCAGGCTTTAATTAAATCATGAATTTTTTGCATTACTAAGCAAAAATTTCTCAAGAAATTTTGAATGATGAACGAATATTTTGCTTGCACAAATCATTTGTTTTTGCTATGCTTAAAGTGTAATACTTAATTATAGGAGAATTGATCATGAAAACTGTACGACTCATTACGGTTGTCCTGTTTTTGGGCAGTTTCCTGTTTGCGCAGGATATGAGAGATTTTATGGATGAGGAGGGTAATTCAATTAATGGTGGTTTCGGCGTAACCTGGATTGACGGACAAAGCTATACGACCTTTACCATTGCCCCGGAATTAGCATTGGGCAAATTCGGGGTCGGGCTCAATGTTGAACTACTGTTCAATAATGATGAGGGATTTAAATTTCGCAAAGATGCATGGGAAGACGGCGCCGGTGCCCTTAGAATGATAAACTATCTGCGCTGGGGACTTAAACACGATCCCCTGTATATCCGGATTGGTTCGCTGCAGACGGCAACCCTGGGTCATGGATTCATTTTGGGTTATTACAGCAATCAATCAAATTACGATAAACGTAAAATTGGACTCGTATTCGATCTCGATATGAATTCGTTCGGTATCGAAACAATGACCAGTAATCTCGGTCGCCTTGAAATTATCGGTGGGCGCCTGTATGCCAGGCCGTTGATAGGCACTGGCATTCCGATTCTTAAAAACTTTGAAGTCGGAGGTACTTATGTTTCGGACTTTGATCCGGATAACCGAACCGATACTGATGACGGTATCGATGAATGGGGTTTAGATGTTGGGCTTCCCATTATTAAATCGAAAGTATTTACTTCGACCATTTATGCCGATTATGCAAAAATCAACAATTTCGGCGATGGTAAGGCCTTCGGTGTCAAGGCCGGTTTGCCGGGATTACTCGGATTATTCGGCATATATGCAAAATTGGAGAAACGTTTCTTAAGCGACCAGTTCCTGCCTAATTATTTTAATACGTTGTATGAACTTGACAGGAAGGAAAAGTCAGCCCAATTTTATGAAATTGATGATCCTGCTTTTTATGATTCATCGCTGACCAAAAAAGAATATTTAAATCTTTTTGCCCAAAAAACCGAAGGCATATACGGTGAATTAGCCGGACATATTTTGGGTAAGATCAGACTTTTGGGCAGTTATCAGCATATCAACAACACCACCCACGGCGGTATTCTGCATCTCGAGGCCAAATCGGACGAGTTGATCCCCGGCGTGTTGCTGCGCTATACCTATGATAAAGTGGGTATTGAGTCTTTTGATGACGCGCGCACCCTGGATTATCGTTCCGTCGCGGTTGGCGAGATCGGTTACCGCGCCTATCAGTTTATTTATGTTACATTGCAATATCGCTGGAACTGGATTAAAGATGAAGATGAACAAGGAAATATAAGTTACAAGTCGCAAGAAAGATTTCAGCCCAGTATCAGTTTTTCAATGCAATTCTAACCAAAAATATTTATCCCGCCCGGGCGGGATACAGGGGAGGGGGATTTGGAGTTGGCAAAGTCAGAGATACACGCTCAGATTTCGCAAGTAAGAATCTAAATATTAATATGTGTGGTTAAAATAAATGCCACTATTAAGACTTCTGCAAAATATTTTTGAGCCGGTAATTTCATTTGTGTTGCCGGCTCATTGCGTTTTATGTGAGAAACCGCTTGCGGCAAACAGACGTGTCGTTTGCCATCGCTGTTTCGATGCCCTGCCGGTTTTATCATCCGAGCTAATCAAATCCCTTGAGGATGAAATAGAGGTCAAATATTTTGACCGCTTATTCATTCCTTATCAATACAGTAAGCCATTCCAGGAATTAATTCATTTATTTAAATACAAGCGTTTTCTGTCCGTTTCCAAATATATGGCGGAGGGTTTAGCGAAAATTATTCCTGTTGAAAAATATAATCTGGTAACCTGTGTACCCCTTAATGTGATTAAGGAAAGGGAACGGGGGTATAATCAGAGCGCGCTTCTCGCCGGTTATACTGCCCGGTTTTTGCATTGCCGGTATTCCAGATCGCTTATTGTGCGCACTAAAAACACAGTAACGCAAACCAAACTCTCGCGACAGAATAGAATAGAAAATGTAAGCGATGCTTTCCAATGCGATAGCGATTTATCCGGCATGTCGATTTTATTGATTGATGATGTGATAACGACGGGCAGTACTTTAAATGCCTGTGCGAAGGTGTTAAAAAAACAGGGAGCGGCAGGGGTTGATATTGCAGCCCTGGCCACTCCCGCAAATTATTTACAGGAAAACCTGGAAAAGGCAACCAAAGATTTAAATTTTTTCTAAAGCCTGATCAAACTCATCTTTCAGAGCTTTTATATTTTCCAGTAGCTCCGTTGCACCGGCACCGTCTTCAGTTAAGGCTTTTTGTTCCAGTTCAGAAAATTTATTAGCCAGGCCGATTACGCTCAGATTTGCGGCGGCGCCTTTTATGCTGTGTGCCTTTGCCCGCAATTCAGTAAAATCAGAATCCTTTATGGATTTTTCAATTGATGGTATGCTTTCCCGTATCTGGTCATTCAGATCCTCTAAAAGTTCGACTAAGAATTCTTTATCGCCGCCTAATCTTTCTAAAGCCGAATCAAGATCGATTACTTGATTATTCATACACATCTCCGCAAATAAAATTTTCGTTGTGCGTTGATGTTCGGCAGACTTTAAAGAAAATTTAACTTTTTTTAGCTGAACCGGAATCTAATCCTGTGGATTTATTTCATAGGACTCTGTTATTTTCACAGAGTCTTTCAACATTGCTGTTACGGCACAATAGGTTGTCACCGAAAGTTCAATGGCCCGTTTCAGATTTTCTTCCCTGATACCCTGGCCCCATACTTTGTAGGTAACATGTAATTTTGTATAAATCTTGGGATGCGTTTCAGCCATTTCGCCTTCGATAGCTACCTCAAAGCGCTCTACCGGTTCACGCATTTTTTTCAGGATTGATGCAACATCGCTGCCTGTGCATCCGCCTAAGGCGAGCAAAAGGAACTCCTTCGGACGTGTACCGGCATTGGAGCCGCCAAATTGCTCAGGACCGTCCATGGGCACCCAATGGTTGCTGTCTGCCGATCCCATAAAAGTAACACCCGTCATCTGCACCACTTTTGCTTTTACTTTTCCCATTATTAATCACTCCCTGATATTCATTTATAATTTATAGCTGGATTAGATGACGATGAATCTCATAGGTTACAAAGAATAATTAAACGCCGGTTAGTAAACTTTTGCCGTTTCTTCACCGCTTAAAACACGCAGTGCTCCGAGCGCCAGGGCTTCCATTTCCTGTTCCCCCGGAAACAGATATATTGGCGCAATGAAACTGACATGCTTTTTTATATATTCAACAAAGGGCTTACTTTTGGCAATTCCGCCGGTTAATGTAATGGCATCGACCTTACCCTTTAGAACTGCTGCCATTGAACCGATTTCTTTGGCAACCTGATAGGCCATGGCATTGAATATAAGTTCGGCCTTCTGATCACCATCTGCGACCATATCCTCAACCCGGCGCATATCGTGCGTTCCGAGGTAGGCGACCAGTCCGCCGAGGCCTTTAATTAGCTTTTTCATTTCGGGAAGTGTATAAGTACCGGAAAACGCCGCCTTAACAAGATCGCCAACCGGAACCGAGCCGCTGCGCTCCGGGCTGAACGGGCCGTCTCCGTCAAGCCCGTTATTCACATCGATCACTCTGCCCTTTTTATGTGCGCCGACCGTAATTCCACCGCCGAGGTGGGCTACAATCAGGTTAATATCCAGATAAGATTTACCCAGTTTTTTCGCGGTTTGTCTTGCCACGGCTTTATGATTTAAGGCATGAAAGATACTGCGCCGCTCAATCAGCGGCATACCGGATATTTTTGCAATCGGAAGCATTTCGTCAACCACAACGGGGTCAACAATATACGCGCTGCAATCGAGCGCTTTGCCTATCGCATAGGCAATCAATCCCCCGCAATTTGAAGGATGATCGCCCATAATCCCTCTTTTCAGGTCGGCGACCATCTGATCGTTTACAGCGTAGGTGCCACCTTCAATTGGTCGCAATAATCCGCCCCGGCCCACAACCGCCTTTATTTTATCCAGCGCTACTTTATTTTCGCGCAACACGCCGATAATAATTTCCATACGATACAAATCCTGGTCGGAAGCCTTATTGAAGCGGGACAGGTCTTCAATTTTATGACTTATCGTTTTTGTAAATACTTCTTCTTCTTCCTCGAAAAGGGATATTTTCGTTGTTGTAGAACCGGGATTAATTGCCAAAACATAATTCATCTCTTCAGCCATACTGATCTCCATAATTAACTGATTGCCAGTGCAGATGCAATTGATAAAAATTTGGATGTTTCCGAATCGGCGCGAGAGGTGAGCACAACCGGGACCGCGGCGCCGAGTATCACACCGGCAACCCTGGCATTACCTAAAATGGTAAGTAATTTATAAAATACATTGCCGCTTTCAATATTGGGTACGATACAAATATCGGCATCGCCTCCCACCGGTGACTGCAAGCCTTTCACTTCGTTGGCCTTTGCAGACAGCGCATTATCTATCGCCAGCGGTCCGTCGATAATCGCATTTTTTATCTGATTGCGTTCGGCCATTTTTGATATGAGAGCCGCATCGGCTGTCGAGGGCATACCTACGGCATTTACTTTCTCGACCGCGGAAATCATAGCGACTTTCGGCTTTTTATAACCCAGCCTGTTGGCCGCTGCGATGGCATTTTCGGTAATCGCTATTTTTTCATTTAAATCGGGTGCTATGTTCATTGCCGCATCAGACATGAGAAGCAGCTTATGATAATTGGGGCTTTCAAATATGGCCAGATGGGAAAGCACCTTTGAGGCACGCAGTCCTTTTTCTTTATCCAGAATACCTTTTAAAAATACGGCTGTACTGCAAAGACCTTTCATCAGGACATGGGCTTCACCTTCCTTTACCAAATGGATGGCTTCACGGACACACTGGCTTTCATCCAGAGTATCGAGTATCTCATAATGGGAAAGATCAACATTATTTTTCTCGGCGATTACATTTAATTTTTCTTTTGAGCCAACCAGAATGGCGGCGCTCAAATCTGCCGAGCGCGCGGCATCAAGGGCTAACAGTACGTCTTCATCCTGAGCCATTGCAACGGCGATGCGTTTTTTTCCCTGGCGAATCAAATTGGTTTGTAGCTTTTTGAAGTCTTTCAGCATACTGGTGTCCTGTTATCATTTAAAGTTCCGATTATTTTTACTATATGGATGTACTGGCTGCCGACAGTGGCTTTTATCAGGACTTTTTATCCGCGATGACAAGGCCAGTAATTTAGGTACGGTTTACACTACCTTTTTATTCCGCAAGGGCCGGACCTTGTTTCAATTTAAACGGTAACGCTTGCAGGACTGATCATTTCATTTAATTGCTTTAATTTTACAGAGTTTTGCTGAGGACATTGACCGCATTGTGTCCGATCAAAGCAAACAGAGGAATCAATCCCTCCGGCATTCTTCGATGTAAAAAAGCTCCCCCGGCAAAATTCCGGGGGAGCATACCGGACTATTCACTGTCAACAGCAGCAATGGCGCTCATGCGTACGATGGTATCAACATCACTGTTCCTTTGCAGGATGTGAACGGATTTTTCCAGTCCAACCAGAATCGGACCAATCGCTTCGGCGCCTCCGAGGCGGGCCATCAGCTTATAAGCAATGTTTCCTGCCTCGAGCGAGGGGAAGATCAGAACGTTTGCGCGTCCTTTTAATTCACTGAACGAATAATTAGACTGCAATAATTCTGTATCCAGCGCCGGATCAACCTGCATTTCACCATCCACTTCCAGATCGGGACGGCGCTCTTTTATGATCCGCACCGCTTCGGCAACCTTTTCTGTGAGCGGATGCCGGACACTGCCAAAATTACTGAAAGACAGCATCGCGATACGCGGTGTGATATCAAAGGTGTTCAATACCTCATCGGCAGACAGGATGGCGACATTGGCCAGGGTTTCCGAAGAAGGCGAAATGTTTACAGTCGTATCGGCAAAGAAAATAATCTCGTTCTTAAATATCATTGCGTAAAGACCGGCAACGAATTTTTTCTCGCGTTCGACCTCCAGTATTTGCAAAGCAGGTTTGATTACCTCCGGATAATAATGATTGACACCTGAAAGCATGGCGTCCGCGTCGCCCATGCGGACCATCATTACACCCAGCACATTCGTTTCCTGGCGTAATTTGCGTTTGCATGCTGTCAGTGTTAATCCCTTACGACGCCTTAAGCGATATAATTCTTCGGCATAGGCATCCATTTTCTCAAACTTGTTAGGATCGATAATCCTGGCATTCCGGATATCAAGATTATTAGCTTTAGCCAGGGCATCAATTTTTTCCTTGTCACCAATTAAAAGCGGCTCTGCGATTTTTTCATCCAATAGTATCTGCGTCGTCCGCAGAATCTGCGTCTCACAGCCTTCCGGAAACACCAGGCGCTTGCGCGTATCTTTTGCCTTATCGATAATCCCCCGCATAACTTCGTACGTTTTTCCGAGTCTGCTTTCCAGGGCATTGCGATAGGCATCCCAGTCTTTGATATCCTTGCGGGACACGCCGGTTTCCACCGCGGTTTTGGCTACGGCCATCGCTTCCCAGGTTAAAACGCGGGGGTCAAATGGTTTGGGAATGATATACTCTTTGCCGAACCGAATTGGTTTGCCGCCATAGGCTTTGATTACGGAGTCCGGCACGTCTTCCCTGGCCAGATCTGCCAGCGCTTTAACAGCTGCAATTTTCATTTCCATGTTGATTTTTCTGGCCCGGACATCCAGCGCACCACGGAAAATAAACGGAAATCCGAGCACGTTGTTAACCTGATTGGGATAATCCGATCTTCCGGTAGCCATGATGATATCATCCCTGGCATCCAGTGCATCCGGATAACTGATTTCAGGATCGGGATTAGCCATGGCGAAAATAATCGGTTTATCCGCCATACTGCGCACCATGTCCTTGGTAACCAGCCCGCCGAGGGAAACACCGGCAAAAACGTCAGCGCCCTTCATCACATCGGCCAGACTTGCCGGTGAATCCCCGTTGGCGTAGCGTTCTTTATATGGATTCATTCCCTCGGTTCTTCCCTTATAAACCAGTCCTTTGGAATCGATCAGGTATACATTTTTCACCTTAACACCAAGACTGACATAAAGCTGGGCACAGGCAATACCTGCGGCGCCTGCACCGCTGAAAACAACTTTTACATCTTCGATTTTCTTATCCTGAATTTCCAACGCATTAAGCAGAGCCGCACCGGAAATAATCGCTGTACCGTGCTGATCATCATGAAAAACAGGGATATCCATCATTTCAATTAATTTTTCTTCGATATAGAAACATTCCGGTGCTTTAATATCTTCCAGGTTGATGCCGCCAAAAGTCGGTTCCAAAAGTTTAACCGTTTTTACAATTTCATCCGAATTTTTTGTATTCAGCTCCAGGTCAAAGACATCGATGTCGGCAAAGCGTTTAAAAAGCACGCCTTTCCCTTCCATAACCGGTTTTCCCGCTTCGGGACCGATGTCTCCCAGTCCCAGAACTGCAGTACCATTCGAAACGACCGCCACAAGATTACCGCGTGCCGTATACTCAAATACTTTGCCAACGTCCTTATGGATTTCCCGGCAGGGTTCGGCAACGCCGGGCGTATAGGCGAGGCTTAAATCGCGCTGGGTGATACATGGTTTGGTTGCAATAACTTCAATTTTCCCTTTCCTGCCCTCAGAGTGATACTTCAGGGCATCTTCTTTTCGAATCATTCAGGCCTCCTGATTAATCATGAATTGGGTTTAATTTTTAGTTCATCAATTTTTCTGTATAATGAAGATAAACTGATATCTAAAATTTGGGCTGCTTCTTCTTTGTTGTTTGAGCAGCGCTTTAATACGTTTTTTATATGATTGCGCTCGAAAAAAGCCGTGGCGTCCTTCAGACGATCGGGAATCGGCTCATCATATTCGACATCAATCATATTTTGCGGCAGATCATCTCTGGTGATATAACCTCCATCGCTCAAAATTAAAGCCCGTTCGATTACATTTTCCAGTTCCCGGATACCTCCTTTCCAGTTGTAATTGAGCAGAATACGCATGGTTTCGTTATCGGTATTGATCACATTTGTATTTAATTCCCGGTTATATTTTTCAATGAAATGTTTTACCAGCAACGGAATGTCCTCTCTGCGCTCGGTAAGTGACGGCAGATTGATATCGACAACATTGAGCCTGTAAAACAGATCATCCCGGAATGTACCATTTTCTACGGCCTTCATCAAATTTCGATTGGTCGCGGCAATGATCCGGACATCGATTTTAATCGGCGTCGTTCCGCCGACCGGTAATATTTCAGATTCCTCGATGGCACGCAATAATTTCACCTGCAGGTGCAGCGGGATATCACCGATTTCATCAAGGAAAAGCGTTCCGCCACTGGCCATTTTAAAATGTCCGTCTTTGTCGCGCACGGCGCCCGTAAACGAACCCTTTTTATGACCAAAAAACTCGCTTTCCATCAGCGTGCCGACAATGGCCCCGCAGTTAATGGGCACAAATGGCTTTTGAGCACGATCGCTGTTATAGTGGATAGCCCGGGCCACCAGCTCTTTACCGGTACCGCTTTTACCGGTAATCAGTACATTGCCTTTTGTTTTTGCGACCTTTTTGATCAATCGAAACACATTCTGCATTTGTTCGCTTTTACCGACGATTTTACCAAAATCGTACTTTTTCTTCAGATCATATTTAAGTGCCTGATTTTCAAGGACAAGGTCTTTGTGTTTGACCAGTCGCTTAACTTTGATGAGCACATCGTCAAAGTCGAAAGGTTTGAGGATATAGTCATAAGCACCCAGGCGCAGCGCTTCTATTGCCGATTCCAGGCTGCCGTGAGCGGTAATTATTATCAGCGAAGTCTGGGGACAAATTTGCTGACATTTGCGAACCAGTTCCATTCCGTCCATTTCCGGCATTTTGAGATCGGTGACAATAATATCGAAACCCTTTTCTTTGATGATATCCAGGGCTTCCCTGCCGTTTGAGGCAGTTTCCGTTTCATATCCCTCTTCGGTTAAAACCATATATAATGATTCGCGAATCGTACGCTCGTCATCAACAACTAATATATTATTGGCCATTATTATGACTCCGTATTTTCGATGGGCAGCTTAACCGTAAAAGTACTGCCTTTACCAATTTCACTGTTTACATTAATCAGTCCGTTGAAATTTTTTATAATTCCATAACTGACAGACAGTCCCAGTCCCGTACCCTTACCCACTTTTTTAGTTGTAAAAAAAGGCTCAAATATTTTATTCAGGTTTTCTTCCGGAATACCGCTGCCCGTATCTTCAAATTCGATTTTAATATAGTCATCCGATCTTGATGAACGCACCAAAATAAGATTATCAGCCTCTGTTAAGGCATCGACGGCATTGATCAGAATATTTATGAAAACCTGCAATATTTGATCGGCAACAATGTACAACTGCGGTATATCGGAATCCAAATCTAAACGAATATCAATGTGCTTTGCCCGGCGATCGTATTTTACAATATTCACCGCATTTCTGATCAGTTCGTTTACATTAACCCAGGCTGTCTCATAACTGGAAGGTCTTGCAAAATCGACCAGTTCGCGGACGATCTTGGATATGCGATCAATGTTTTTCAGTATGGTTGTTATGTATTCCAGTTGGGCTTCATCTTTTACTTTTCGCTTTAAAATTTGTGTCATAGATGAAATGCTGGTCAACGGATTGCCGATCTCGTGAGCGATACCGGCGGCCATCAAACCCAGGCTGGCCATTTTTTCCTGATGGGAAATCTGGAATTGGGCTTCGCGCAGGGCATTGGTTCTTTCCTCAATTTTGCTTTCCAGATTAGTGTACGATTCCAACAGACGCCTGCGCATCATTTCAAATTCACGGGCCAGCGTTTTTACTTCATTTTTACTGTCAACCGTTATCGGCTGAGAAAGATTGCCGCTGCTTATTTTTTTTGCCGCCTCAATTAATGAATGCAGTGGTTTCGTGATTTGCCGGGAGATGAACACTGCCACCGACAAAATTAAAATACCGATGACTAAATTTGCCAGCACAATTTCAAAAAGAAAACGATTCAGTTCCTGATAAATACCCTGAACCGGTTTCAAAGCGACAAATTGCCAATGCCCGTCGAGCACATATACCTTACTTAAATGCTCAGGATGTCCGCCATTTTTAAAAAGAGGCGCTTTCTGTGACGGTAGTTTTTCCGCTACAGGAAGCGATTTCAAACTATCCGCCGAAATTATAAAACCTTTTTGGTGGGACAGGAGGAAAAACCTTGTATTTTTATTACGGGATACCAGATGAGACTGCAATTTATCTGTTGATATTCCGGCCAGCACTGTTAAATTTTGATCAAGTTCATGCCCCACAAAAAATTGATCCATTGATCGCAGATAAAAAAAGTTACTGTCTTTCTGAAATGATTGAACAAGCGCTTTTTGCAGTTGTGAGGATACTTCCGGCTTTACAGTTAATGTTTCTCTGTTAATATAGTAAAGCGAATTTATACCAGCCAGTTTTCGGACTATTTCCATATCCCCGGCATCAGAAAACAATGGCCCGGATAAATTGTATTGCGCTTTTATTTCATAAAATTTCACAAGGGCTTGCTTCTTTTCTTCGATAAAATCGTATAAGCGATCATACTTTTCTCTTGCAACGTCGTCCAGTTTATCTTCATGCACGCGCCGGATCAAATTTTTATTAACATAATAGCCTAAGCTGCTAAAGATGAGAAGCGGTACATAAGAAAAGACTAAAAAATAGAAAATAAATCTTAAATTTAAACCAGAAAACAATCTGTTCATTCCCGGACCGTCATTTCTATATTCGAATCATGCATGGCTTCTGGTACTTTTTCAGATAACTATTTTAGCGATTACTTTTCAGCAAAATTTAGTAAATAAATATAATTTACTCAAAAATATTTGATTACTTCCTGAGACATTGTTACATTTTTTACGTAGTTAAAACAGTGTTAATTTTTTTAGGAGGTTCTTTATGAAGAGGATGTGGTTTTTATCAACAATTCTGATCCTGGCTTTTCTGTCTCTGTCCTTCGCACAGGATAAATTTTTATACGTTGGCGTTAAGAAATGCAAGACCTGTCATAACACAACCAAGATCGGTAAGCAGTATGATATCTGGTCCAAAGGTTTGCATGCCAATGCTTTAAAATCGCTTAGCAGCGAAAAATCAATGAAATTTGCTAAGGAAAATAACATTGAAGACCCGACTAAAGCCGATCAATGCCTGAAATGCCATGCAACGAAAGCAACGGTTGATCCTAAATTAATCGATCCGAAAGGCACGCTGACGCTCGAAGAGGGCGTATCCTGTGAATCCTGCCACGGGCCGGGCAGTGAATACCGCAAAATGAGCATTATGAAGAGTCATGAGAAATCATTGGCGAATGGTTTAATCCTTCCGACCGAAGAAGTATGTGTAACCTGTCACAATGAAAACAATCCTTTCCATGAGCCATTTGTTTACGCAGAGATGGTTAAGCAAGTTCAGCACCCCATTCCCGATAAAAAGAAATAGGTTTATCCACTGAAACAAATAAACCCGTTCTGCAGCTAATCGCGGAGCGGGTTTTTTGTTTCATCTGTTTAAAATCACCACCCCTTTTCTCCTCCCCAATCACGCCCTGGCGGGACGAAGGGTGGGGGGTGCTTTGCTTACGAATGAACGTCCTATGTCTATTTAATCATGCCTTTGTGTGTTTGCAAAATCATGGATGTTTCATCTGTTTAAAAT
>CAYXRA010000012.1:3574-47285 GCA_964467525.1 uncultured Calditrichaceae bacterium | reverse complement strand
ATAAAAACGGCGCCCCGCGCGGCAAAAAGCATTTTCTGTTTTATAATCCGCCGGTCGTTCGTCATGATTTGGGATTGAGGCGGTCCGTCATTTCTGAAGTGCGTAATATTGTAAGAAAACTGTTACCCACCGGGGCACAAATTATCGTATTTGCCCGCAGCCGTCTGCGGGTCGAACTGCTGGTCACCTATCTGCGCGAAATTGCCAGCCAGTCGAAAATAAGTCCGAACAAGATCAGGGGCTATCGCGGCGGTTATCTGCCCAGGCAGCGCCGTGAAATCGAACAAGGACTAAAGAACGGTGAAATTCAGGTGGTTGTCAGTACCAATGCTCTCGAACTGGGCATCGATATCGGTCAGTTAGATGTGGCAATCATGGCCGGTTATCCCGGATCGGTAGCCAGCACCTGGCAGCAGTCGGGCAGGGCGGGGCGACGTCAGAGTACTTCGTTAACCATTTTGGTCAGCTCCAGTGCGCCGCTCGATCAGTATATTATTTCCCATCCCCACTACTTTTTTGATAAGAATCCGGAAACAGCGCAGATCGACCGTGAAAATCTGCCCATTTTGATGAGTCACCTCAAATGCGCCGCTTTCGAATTGCCCTTTAAAAATGACGAAGTATTCACCCCGGATTATACCACAGATTTACTGGATTTTCTGGTCGAGGAAAAAATCCTGCATAAAAGCGATGATAAATATTTCTGGATGCGCGATGTCTATCCGGCCGATGAAATCAGTCTGCGCAGCGCCTCGCCGGAAAATGTGGTTATCATAAACACAACAAATAAAAATGAAGTCATCGGCGAGGTCGATCTGTTCTCTGCACCCGAGCTGGTGCATACCGACGCCATCTATATTCATGAAAGCGTCCAGTATCATGTGGATCAACTGGACTGGGGTGAACAGAAAGCCTATGTCCACAAAGTAAAGGTCGATCATTACACGGATGCGATTACCAAGACGAATCTCAAAGTCCTGGATATTAATGAAGAAGGTGAAAGAAAAGAAGGACAGTATCAAAAATATTATGGTGAGGTCGCCGTCACCCGGGTTACCACCGGATTTAAAAAAATAAAATTTAACACCCATGAAAATATCGGTCTCGGCAAGGTTTACCTGCCGGAGCAGGAAATGCAGACCAGCGCCATGTGGTGGGAATTTCAGGATGAGTTGTTTGTCGATCCCTATTTCAAAGAATCGATTATCGGTGAAGGCTTGAAGGGTATTGCCTATACGCTGTCCAACCTGATTCCGCTATACATCATGTGCGATATAAGCGATATTTCAGTGATACCCATGGTGCGGGCGCCATTCAGCAAAAAACCGACCATTTACGTTTATGATAAATACCAGGGCGGTGTCGGACTGAGTAAAAAATTATTTTCGATTGACAGGGAAGTGCTTAAAGCCGTGCGCGGCCACATCGGATCCTGTGCCTGCGAGCAGGGTTGTCCGTCATGCATCGGTCCCGAACTGGAGAGCGGTCTTTTCGGAAAAGACAGCGCGCAAAAAATTCTTAGTTTAATGGATCTCGATCAGTAATGGATCTTAAAGATAAACTTGATTTTTATAAAAACGGCAGCAGGCGTAAACGGCAAACCGGACCCGGGGCGGCGCCTGCCGCACTGCGCGCTTTAGCCGACTATTTCACCGGTGAAATTTGCAGGCCCTCCGCGCCTTACTTAAAAATAGAGCGGCTGGAAAGTACAGAACTATATACACAGGAAAATAAAAAAGAGATAAATTTGCTTTTACTAACCAAAGGGGACAGTGACAGTTCGATTGATCCGGAAAGATGTCTTTTTTTTGATCTCGAAACCACCGGACTGTCCGGCGGCGCCGGAACCTTTGCCTTCCTTCTGGGCTTCGGCATGATAAGAGCAGGGCGGTTGCGCGTTGAACAGTATTTTCTGCCCGATTACGGCCGCGAATATTATCTGTTTAAAGAGTTGAAAGAATTATTTTCCCGGTTTGATTTTTTAATTTCATATAACGGGAAGTCCTACGATTTGCCCTTATTAAAAAACCGTTTCATTCTTAATCAAATGGAACATGATTTCGACAGTCTGAAGCATCTGGACTTTTTGCATTTGGCGCGCAGAGTATGGAAGGATAGCCTGGCCTCATGCGATCTCATTTCCATAGAACGCCATGTTTTAGACCGCCGCCGCCAGAATGATATTCCGGGATTCATGATTCCACAGGCCTATTTTGATTTTTTGCGCAGCGGCGTTGTACATGAAATTAAACGCCTGATTGAGCATAATTATTATGATATTGTTTCGCTGGCCGAGCTTTTTATTTTATTGGACAGAATTGAAGAAAATCCCGCTTATTTAAAGGATGCCCGCGCTCTGATCCGTCTGGCGAAACTGGCGTTTGAACAAAAAAACACTAATCAATTTAAGAAGATATTCAACGCTTATGCAGCGCATGCCTCGGAAAGCGACGGCGCCGTTTTAAAGGTATGGCAGAGTTTACTCATGAAAAAGCAACGGGAGTGGCCCGGTGCGTTAAGTTTATGGGAAGAATTGGTAAATCATGATAATTTTACATTGTTTGCTCTGGAAGAATTGGCGAAATATTATGAACACGTCCAAAAGGATCATCAAATGGCCCTGCAGTATACCAACCGGGCGCTCAGGCGATTTGAGTGGGCGCATGAATTATACGCCGACACAACAAGTCGGGATGAACTGCTGGCATTCAGACGCAGAAAGAAGAGGCTAATGGCAAAATTATCTTGACTGTTTCTCCATATCTAACTAAATTTTAACAGATTAAGAACCCGCCTAAAATTTAATCGGAGGAAATATGGCTTATAAAAATTTAGCGGACATGTTTTTTCAGAAGCGTAATGCCCTCGCTTCTAAAACCGCCTATGTGACCAAAGAACAGGGTAAGTGGATTTCTGTTACTTATAAAGAAGCAGTTGACGAGGCTGAGCGCATGGCTGCCGGCCTGGCAAGTCTGGGTGTAGAAAAAGGTGATAAGGTGGCAATAATTTCACCCAACCGGATGGAATGGGCGCTTGCCGATTATGCGGCGCTGGCTTTGGGTGCGTTGCTGGTTCCGATTTATCCGTCTCTTCTTGCTGATCAGACCAAGTATATTCTGAATGATTCGGAAGCAAAAGTAGTTATTGTATCCGATGAATTGCAGATGCAAAAAGTAGTGGAAGTGCTTGGTGAATTAAATACCGTAAAGAATTTTTACATTCTGGATAGCGACGACCTGAAACTTTCCGATCCCTGGAAAAAATATCAGGATTTACTCGACGCAGGTGAAAAATTATTGGAAAATAAACCCGATTATGTTACCGATTCTATTGACAAAGTAAAAAGAGAAGAGCACGCAACGCTGATTTATACTTCCGGGACAACGGGTGAACCAAAGGGCGCCGTTCTAACCCATAAAAATTTTCTGTTTAATATTGAGGAAGCGACGAAGGTTCTCGAAGTCTATCCCGATGATACTTTTCTATCCTTCCTGCCGCTCAGTCATATATTTGAACGCATGGCCGGACACTTTCTAAGCTGCTACCACGGTTGTACGGTCGCCTATGCGGAAAGCGTGGACACGGTTGCTGAGAATCTGCTGGAAATCAAACCGACACTGATGGTTTCCGTTCCCAGGCTGTACGAAAAAATTTATGGCCGGGTTCTGGAAAATGTCGAGACAGGTCCTCCGCTGAAACGCAAAATCTTCTACTGGTCAATGGGCGTTGGCAAAGTATATATTAACAAAATTATGCGCAAAGAACCGATTCCCGGTACGCTTAAACTGAAAAAGAAACTGGCCGATAAGCTGGTTTTCCAGAAGCTGATCGACCGCGTCGGCGGGAATATCCGCTTTTTTGTCAGCGGCGGAGCGCCGCTTTCAGCGGAAATTGCTGAATTTTTCAGTGCTGCCGGACTGCTCGTGCTTGAAGGATACGGATTAACCGAAACCTCGCCGGTTATTTCAGTCAATCTGCTTGATAATTTTAAATTCGGCAGCGTGGGACCGCTCCTGCCCAATGTGGAAGTTAAAATCGATGAAGACGGTGAAATTCTCACCCGTGGCGATCATGTAATGGTTGGATATTTTAAAAAGGATGACGAAACCAAAGAAAGTATCGATGCGGACGGATGGTTTCGTACCGGCGATATCGGTTTGATCGATGAAGACGGTTTCCTGAAAATCACCGACCGCAAGAAAAATATCATCGTTACCTCCGGTGGTAAAAATATTGCCCCGCAGCCGATCGAAAATACCCTGATTACTTCAAAATATATTGAACAGGTTATGGTGATCGGTGACCAGCGCAGATTTTGTACGGCGGTCATCGTCCCTTCGGAGGAGGCGCTGCAAAAATGGGCGGACGAGAATAATCAGAATTACAGCAATTTTAAAGAACTGAAAGAACTGCCCGGCGTGCATAATCTGATCCGGTCCGAGATTGACCGGCTGACCACAAAACTGGCCAGTTACGAAACCATAAAGAATTTCATTCTTGCGGATGAACCCTTTACCATTGAAAGCGGGGAACTGACCCCGTCGCTAAAAATTAAACGACGGGTAGTCGAACAGAAATACAAGCAGGCAATTGATCAAATGTATCAGTAAATTACAAAAAAAAATCAAAAAAAAGGAAGCAAAGCCAGGCTTCCTTTTTTTATTATATTAAAACAAGATGGGAAAAATAAAAAAGCATTTACCGGTAAAATTTTTTTCAGCAATTACTTTCAGTCAAAATTCCATATTGCCGGAAGTTTTTCGGGCATTAGAGGAAACTTTTGATAAAATTGACCAGAAATCCGCTATTTTTAACTTTAATCACTTTACGGATTATTACACCCGGGAAATGGGTGGCAATCTGCAAAAATTATTCGTATCATTCGAAAAATTAACCGATGCCGAATTGTTACCGGATATCAAAAAAAAAACCAATCAGCTCGAAAAGAAGTATTCGAAAAATGATCATCGGACATTGAATATTGATCCCGGATATCTATGCGAGTCAAAGCTTATACTGGCTACCACAAAGGATTACAGTCACCGCATTTATATCGGCAAGGGTATTTTCGGCGATCTGCACCTGGTGTATCGAAACGGTTCTTATCAGCCGCAATCCTGGACCTATCCGGACTATAAGCAGGAAATGTCGCTGCGATTTTTTAATAATCTGCGTGCGCTTTACCGGCAACAGATCGGGTTTCTCCTTGCTGAAAAAATGAAATAACAGGAGTTCAAATGATAGATCTGATTATTATTTTAGTTTTAAGTTATATTATCGGTTCACTGCCCACGGCGATCATTGCCGGAAAATTATTACGCAAAATCGATATCCGCGAGCACGGCAGCGGCAATGCCGGTGCAACTAATGTATTTCGCGTACTGGGCTGGAAAGCCGGATTAACCGTTTTGTTTATTGATATGCTGAAAGGATTTGCTCCTGTGTTCTGGTTAGCTCCGCTCATTCATACTGCTGGCGAGACCATAATCTATTACCAGTTTGCCGCTGTGATCGGCGCCATAAGCGGGCATGTGTGGACCATTTTCGCCGGATTTAAAGGCGGCAAAGGCGTAGGCACTTCAGCGGGTGCGTTTATGGGACTGGCTCCGGTGCCGGTTTCAATTGCCCTGCTTGTCTTTGTTATTATTGTGGCTCTCACCCGTTACGTTTCGCTGGGCTCGCTGCTGGCGGCACTGGCATTTTTAATCGTCATAGCGGTGCGGAAATATTTGCTTGGTTACCATATATCGGATATTATATTTTATCTGGCTGTTGCTGTGGTTGTTTTGATCTGGATTGCGCACCATGCAAATATCCGGCGGCTTTTGTCAGGAAATGAAAATAAAATCAGCTTCGGTAGTTCGGATAAAGAATAATGTATGCAATTTTAGTAAACTTAAATTGTAGTCAATAAAATTATTGGGGGTAAAATAATGCAGGTTGCAATTATCGGCTCAGGCAGCTGGGGAACGGCGCTTGCGCTTGTTTTAAATGATAACGGGCATAAGGTTCGCTGCTGGACAATAGAGCGGGAAACCATCGATGATATAAAAAAAAATAGCCGTAACAGCCGCTACCTTCCTGATATCGAAATACCGGCAAGTATCCGGTTTACCATGGATTTACAGGAAGCGCTTGATGGTGCGGAGATGATTGTCAACGCCATTCCCTCCCAATTTGTCAGACAGGTTATTCCTAAAATTAAACCCCATCTGGGATACAAAAATCAAATCTGGGTTTCGGTATCGAAAGGCATTGAAAATAAAACCTATCTGCGTATTTCTGAAGTTATAAAAAAGGAGGGGCAGATCCCGGAAAACAAAATCGTTGCCCTGTCCGGACCCAGTCATGCAGAAGAAGTTGCCCGCAATATTCCCACGGCCGTTGTCGCCGCTTGTGCTGATCTCGATTCGGCAACCATCGTGCAGGATACCTTTATGAATGAGTATTTCCGGGTTTATTCCAGCAATGACATCATTGGCGTGGAACTTGGCGGCGCGCTTAAAAACATAATTGCCCTTGCGGCCGGCATTTGCGATGGCGCCGGTCTGGGAGATAATTCCAAAGCAGCCCTGATGACCCGCGGTCTGGTCGAAATGAATCGCCTCGGCATTCAGCTCGGCGCCCAAAATAATACCCTTGCCGGTTTAAGCGGCATGGGTGATCTTATCGTTACATGCATGAGTAAACATTCGCGAAACCGTCACGTGGGCGAACAAATCGGAAAGGGCAGGCATCTGCAGGAAATACTCGATGAAATGGTGATGGTCGCGGAGGGCGTGCGCACAACCGTATCCGCCTATGAAATAGCTAAAAATGAAAAAGTCGAAATGCCGATCACCGAACAGATTTATCGAACACTTTTTGAAAATAAAAAACCGGCGGATGCGCTTTCCAATTTGATGAGCCGGGCATCGAAGATCGAAGACTGGTAGGCATGTTCATATCAGAAAAAATCCTGCTTAAAATATAAAAAAGCGAAGGAGTTTCATAATGATAAAATCATTGCTCTTAACCGTCGACGGTTCGAACTACTCGGAGTCCGTACTCAAATACGGCATCTATTTTGCTGAAAAATTCGATGCCGTTTTACGGGTACTCACCGTCGTGGATATCCGTCTTTTCGACTGGAGCATGGCTGCCAGCGCCGATAGTTTTGTGCCGGTGATGCCCTCGGCTGATTTCCAGGCCGAATCACAGAAAATGCTGGATGAAAAAGCCGATAAAATTATCGAAAAAGCTGCAGATATGCTCAAGAAAAGCGATGTGAAATACGACCTGATCAAAGTGTCCGGAATCCCCGTGGATGAAATTTGCCTGCATGCCAAAAAAAATGATATGGCCGTCATTGGCGCCCGCGGAGAATATGAAAAATGGAGTGACAAGCTGCTCGGTGCAACCGTGGAAGCAGTGACCCGCCAAATAACTAAACCGGTCGTCCTTGTGGACAAGGAATTTATTCCGGTCGATCATCTCCATTGCGGATATGACGGGAGTACAACCGCAAACAAGGCCCTGCAATTAGGCGCTTTTCTGGCCAAAATGCTGAATGCCGAATTAAAGGTCATCTCCGTATTTGATGATGAGGAAGAGCGGAAAGCAGTGCTCGCCGAAGCCGACGAATATCTTTTGCCTTACGAAATCAAATATAAGTTAAGACACGAAGCGGGCAATGTTGAAGAAGTACTGGTTAATGCCCATAATAATGCGCCCTATAAGGTACTGACATTAATCGGCAGTTACGGACATTCCCGGCTGCGCGAGGCAATTATTGGCAGTACCACGGTTCAGGTAATGCGAAAAGCCGGCAAACCCATACTGCTGGCAAAATAATCTTATATTTACGGAGGAATTATGACAATGAAAATTATCACGTTATCCCGTCATATCATTGAAGAACAGCGTAATCACCCCTATGCAACCGGGGCGTTCACCGATTTAATGAATGACATTGCTTTCGCCGCGAAACTGATTTCCTATCATACCAATAAAGCGGGCCTGGTCGGCATTCTGGGTGAAACCAAAAATGTCAATGTGCAGGGTGAAGTGGTAAAAAAATTAGATGATTTTGCCAATGAAACGATGGTTAAGGCGCTGGATCATGGCGGTAAACTTTGCGTGATGGCCTCTGAGGAAAGTGAGGATATTATTAAGATTCCCGATGAATTTCCGCTGGGAAAATATGTTTGTCTGTTTGATCCGTTGGACGGCTCTTCAAATATAGACGCCAATGTCAGTGTCGGCACGATATTTTCAATTTACAACCGCATAACCCCGGAAGGGCGTCCCGGCAGGGTAGAGGATTGTCTTCAGCCCGGTACCAAGCAAATATGCGCCGGTTATGTCATTTACGGCTCGAGCACCATGCTGGTTTATACCACCGGCAACGGCGTTCACGGCTTCACGCTTGATCACAGTTACGGTGAGTTCATTCTTTCCCATCCCAATATGAAAACGCCGAAGAAGGGTAAAATTTACAGTGTCAATGAGAGTAATTACGATTACTGGGAACCGGGGATGAAGGAATATATTCACTGGGTAAAACAAACCAATGATGATCCGGACAGACCGATGAACTCAAGATATATCGGGTCCATGGTGGCCGATGTGCACAGAAATCTATTGTACGGCGGCGTCTTCCTCTATCCAGGCAGCAGTAAAGCGCCCGAAGGCAAGTTACGACTCACCTATGAGGCAAACCCAATGGCATTCATCGTCGAACAGGCCGGAGGCAGGGCGAGCGATGGTCACAAGCGCATTATGGATATTAAACCTGAAGAACTGCACCAGCGCGTTCCGCTAATTATTGGATCGGAAGAAAACGTTAAAACGGTTGAATCTTTTTTGAAAAAGAAGAAATAAGTCAGGACTCCCGATCACAGTTTTCCCCATGAACGGACAACTAAGTAAGTTAAATGAATAAACTAACATAGGTTAAAGTGATCTAAAATAATAAAATATATAAAGTTAAGCCGTTTTAAAATTTTTTAAAATATTTTAATTTTGGCATTGAGAATAAAAATATAATGTTGTAAATTGGTGTGACTTTAATTCCAACGACACATAAAATGATGTAAGATGAAAAAAAATATGCTTTGTAATATTTTGTCACTTTCACTAACCATTTCTCACAAACTAAAGGAGGTCTTATGAGAAAATTTACAGGTTTAGTTTTATTACTGATGCTAGGCGTGTTCGTTTTTCCCGCCTTCGGTTTTGATGAATTCAAAATCGATGTAACGTTTGGTCCGGACGGGGAATCGGCGCAATTTGCAGCGGTTGATATGGACGGCAAATTATGGGTAACCGATTACGGTACGCCCGGAAATCAGGGTGTTCGCGTATTTAACAGCGATACGACTGAGGCTGATTATAGTCCGATTACAACCGGATTGGACGAAAACGGCGTTTCGGTTGATGTCCAGCATCCCGGCGGCGTGGCGTATCACGATAGTATTGTCTATATCATAAGTTATGATAATAAGAAGATTCTGCGCTACAATGCTGTCGACGGAACACCCTTAAATGGATTTGCCATTGGATTCAGCGCCGGCGACCTTGATATTGACGATAATGGTTTCATCTTCGTCGCATATAAAGTTGCCGCACAATTTGCTGTTTTCGACATCGACGGTAATGAACTGAAAGGTTCGCCCCTCGGTGTTACCGGCTGGCATATTAACCGAGGTTTAAGTGTTACCGATGACGGTACGAAAATTTTCCTTGCTGACGAGAGTGATGATGTGATTGCCATGTGGGAAGGATCAATCATAAACGGCGACTCGGTTTCCTATACCGAGGGTACTGATTTCATGACCGGACTAAACAATCCTTCCGCCTGTGAGATTGATGACGACGGTAATATGTGGATTTCTAATACGGGCGGCAATGAGATTATCGTTGCCCAAATGGATGGCACCGTATTGCAGACCATCACCGATCTTTCCACTCCCAGAGGCGCGGCATTTGATTTTGCTAATAATACGGCCTATGCAATCCATTTTGACAGCGGGCATAAAATGGTTACCCGCCTGAAAAGCATTCCCGAGGTTACCATCGCCGACATTCAGACAACCCCGGACGGCGAAGCCGGACCTTCACCCTATGCCGATCAGGTTGTAAAAACGACCGGTATCGTTACGGCATTAAAGAGCAATGCTTACTGGATTCAGGACGCCGGCGGCCCCTGGAACGGATTGTATGTATATGACAGTAATACACCGGCGGTTGGCGACGAAGTCACCATTACCGGTACGGTTACCGAATACTTCGATCTTACCGAAATGAAGGATATTACTGAGTTTACCGTAAACAGCGCCGGCAATACACTGCCCGCAGCAGAAATAGTTACGACCGGTGATTTTCCGCATGAAAAATATGAAAGCGTTTTGGTTAAGGTTGAAAATGCCGAATGTACGGATCCCGATCTCGGCTACGGCGAATGGGAACTGGATGATGGTTCGGGTCCGGCAGTTGTAGACGATCTGCTGTTTGGTTACGCTCCGGACAGCGCCTGGACATACAATGTCACCGGCGTGAGCTACTATTCCTACGGCGCTTTCAAATTGGAACCGCGTGACGGCAATGACATCGAAAAACTGACTGGTCCGATTGTACCGGTGGATTCCTGGGTTAAGGACGGTGAATTTGGTCCTTCCGGTGAATCGGCTCAGTACTGCGCCGTTGACGGCGAAGGCAAACTGTGGGTGACCAATTACGGCGCGCCGGGAACACAGGGTCTGCACGTATTTAGCGTAGATACCATGGAAGTTGATTTCAGTCCGATTACTACCGGTCTCGATGAAACCGGTGCGGAGGTGGATGTTCTGCATCCGGGCGGCGTAGCTTTCCATGACGGTATTGTTTACGTAATAAGTTACGACAACAAAAAGATTTTGCGCTACAATGCTGCCGACGGTACGCCTTTGAATGGTTTTGCTTTAGGCTTCAGCCCCGGTGATGTGGATATCGATGACAATGGCAATATCTTTGTCTGTTATAAAGTAGCCGCTCAGTTTGCCGTATACGATAAGGACGGCAATGAGATGAAAGGTTCCCCGCTGGGTGCAGCCGGATGGCACATTAACCGTGGTATGAGCGTTACCGGAGATGGTTCAAAAGTATTTCTCGCTGACGAAAGCAGTGATGTCATTGCCCTGTGGGAAGGTTCGATCATTAATGGCGATTCGGTATCCTACACACAGGGCGCCGATTTTATGACCGGCCTCTCCAATCCTTCCGCCTGTGAAATTGATGCGGCAGGCAGGATGTGGATTTCCAATTCCAGCGCTAACGAAGTTATTATCGCAGAACTGGACGGCACCGTCTTGCAAACCATTCCTGATCTGTTAAATCCCAGAGGTGCGGCGGTCGATTATACGAATAAAGCCGCTTATGTTGTCCATTTTACAGGCAGTAACAAAATGGCCACCAAGCTTGTGGAAGGTGTACCGGTTGTTGTTGAAGATATTGCTTCGGTTAAAGTAGACAGTGATGCGGATTTTGTTCCGGATCGCCTTGGTGAAACCGTAACGATTACCGGTGTGATCACCAGTCCGAATTTCGGTTTTCACACGCAGTACTACATGCAGGATGCAACCGGTGGTATCGTCCTCTATTCAGGTACTTATGATTTTACGTTGAATAAGGGTGACGAAATTCAGGTTACCGGTGAACTGACACAGTATCGCGGATTAACCGAAATTGAACCTACATCAGAAACTTCTGTGGAAGTTTTAAGCACGGGTAACGAAGTTACGCCGGCGATGATTACCATCCCCGATTTGGGTGAAGATTATGAAGCGGAACTGGTTAAAGTGGACAGCGTCTGGATTGTGGATATGAATCAGTGGCCTGCCGAAGGTTCCAACGGCAGCGTCGATATTACCGATGGTACCGACACGTCTTATATCTATATCGATAAGGACAGCGATCTAGACGGCTGGACGCCGCCTTCGGGTAAAATGAACCTGATCGCACTTAACGATCAGTACACGACCAGCACTCCGCCGGACAACGGTTATTCATTCCGGGGAACTTTCCGTGAAGACTTTATTGATCTGACACCAACCCTGGTCGAATTCTCCGAAGATACGTTAAATTTCGCCTCGGTAGCCATCAACGGCAGCAAAACCCTGCTGGTTGACATGGTCAATGTCGGCGGCAGTGGTCTGCACGTGGACAGCCTGACTTTCGGAACGGCTTACTACAGCACCACGATGGCCGGCGATACCATGGTTGCAGCAGGCGATACCCTGACCATCCCGGTTACATTTATGCCCATGACAGAAGAGCAGGTCGATGATATGATGACTGTTCATTCACCATCCGGTGAGTTTATGGTTTATCTGACCGGTACAGGATATGTGCTGTGGCCGCTGGAATGGCGCGCACACGCTGATTCTTCCACTTCAGAGTGGTTCTATGTTGAAGGCGCTCTGGAAAATATGGTTCGCGGTATGGCCATGAATCCGGTTAACGGCCATATCTATGCGGCCAGCCGCGTCGGCGGCACTTTTGTTTACGTGCTCGACGGCTTTACCGGCGATACACTCGGTCATTTGAATACGACCGGTATCGAAGGTGGTACTTACCATATTAACCTCGTCGCCTGCACGGAAGACGGACAAATCATTGTTGGTAACCTGGGCGCCTGGGGCGGACAGATTACCAGATTGTATCATTACAAGAGTGAAGCAGCCGCACCGACGCTGATTTTCGACAGCACTTTCGACGAAACCGGCAGAATGTGTGATGCTTTGGGTGTTGCAGGAACCGGAAATAATCTGACCGTTTTTGCCAGTGGATCGAATAACGACAAAATCGTTGTGGTATCAACCACCGACGGAACAACCTGGACCCGCGGCGCCGATATCACGCTGCCTGAAGTCAATGCAGCCCGCTACGGTATTGCACCGGTCGATGAAAACGGCGATTACCTGTTCGTTAACGGAACGGTTCCGCCGCGCTACATCAAAAAAGACGGTACGGTATTGTACACCTTTGATACGGCAGTGATTCCGTCCGGAACGAGCTGTAACTATTTCGAGGTAGAAACAGCAACCGGAACACGCCGATTTCTCGGCCTTACCAATGGCTGGAGCGCAGGAACCCATGTGGTTGAACTGCTTGGCGAACCCGGTGATAATCTCTGTTCCGATATCGCTCTGATCGAAGCACCGACCGAAGATTACAAAGTCAATGAAAACCTGAATGCAACCGGTCATGCAGTCTATAACAATATTACAAATTCACTGGTTGAATTAATTACCAATAACGGTATTTCTTCCTACAGCATGGATATTGTTATTCCGGATGTAATCAAAGACTTTGTCGTTGTTAATGAACTCGAAGAAGGATTTGAGGACACGGAGCTTGGTATGGTGCCGAACGGATGGCTTGCATTTGCTACCAATGTAACTGCGGGCGACCCGGTTCCGGCCTGGAAAACCCATAATTTCAATCCGCGTACCGGCGAAAAGAACGCCTATATGCCGAATTATAACACGGCATCCGATTGCTGGCTCGTTACACCGGCTATTCAGTTGGGTATTGACAAACACTACCTGAAACTGTATGCGAAAGATGACTGGAATACGGCAGCGAACGATTTCGGATCGGAGCTGAAGGTTTACTACTCAACAGCTTCGCAAAGCAATCCGGATGACTTTACGCTTCTGGAAACCTACACCGAAAGTGATTTCTATGACATCTGGGGTGAAATCGTCATCGATCTGAATCAGATCCAGGGCGATTATGCCTTTATCGGATTCATGGTTAATAACTTTGGCGATCCCGGCAATGCGAATGCCGGCGGTGATAACTGGCATATCGATGACGTTGTGCTGACGGATACGTTAACGTCTCTGACCGATGAAAACGGCGATCTGCCGACTAAATACGATCTGAGCCAGAACTATCCGAACCCGTTCAACCCGACAACAAATATCGATGTTGCTCTGCCTAAATCAGGCGATGTAAAAATAACCGTTTACAACATGCTCGGACAGCAGGTTGCGGAGGTATTCAACGGTAAATTAAATGCCGGATTCCATACCTTTACAATCGACGCTTCCAGACTCTCCAGCGGCGTTTATTTTTACAGAGTGAAAGCCGGTGAGTATAATGCGGTTAAAAAAATGGTTCTTATGAAATAAGTACCTCTTTTTTTCTAAATGCAAAAGGATGCCGGTATTCATGCCGGCATCCTTTTTTATATTAAACAGACCGGATTAGAATTTAACGGATCTACTTTTAATTTAATCCTTTACGGATAATTCGCGGTATAATCAATTTTCAGATTATATCTTTCAAAGATGCGGAATATTAATGAATGAAACAGCCATGTTTTAGCAAACACACAAAAGCATGATTAAAAAGACCCCCCACCCCTCCCCCGAGGAATCGGGGGAGGGGTGGGGGAGAGGGTTCACACTTCCACCCGGGCGAGAGTGGTGTGGGGATTTTAAACAGATGAAACAAACGCATGAAAGCAAAACAAAAATCAACTGAACCAATACAATTCGGAACCGACGGCTGGCGGGCAATTATCGCCCGGGAGTTTACAACAGAAAATGTAATGCGTGTCGCACAGGCTTTCTCAGATTACCTGCGCGAAAAAGGTGATGCCGGAAAAGGCATTGCCGTTTCATTTGATACCCGTTTTCTATCCGATCGCTTTTCGTTTCAGTTTGCCGAAGTTGTTGCCAGCAATGAAATTCCCGTTTGGTTGAGTAAGACCGTTACCCCTACCCCCGTGCTTTCCTTCGTTGTAAAAAACAGGAATCTGGCCGCGGGTGTAATGATAACGGCCAGTCATAATTCCTACGAATATAACGGGATAAAATTTAAAGATGCTTATGGCGGACCGGCTTTGCCGGCGATGACACAGGCTATCGAAAAGAATCTGGACAGGCATGATTTAAAATATCATATTCCGAATATCCGGCGTTTTTTAAAGGAAGATAACTTCCTCCCTGAATACATCGGGAAGATCAAGACAATTATAGATATTAATCTGATTAAAAATAATAAACGCCCGGTTATTGTTGATACCATGCACGGCGCCGGTTACGGCATGTTTTATAATATCCTGGGAAAAACGGATTTTATGCAGGCCATTAATCAGCAACCGCATCCGATGTTCAAGGGGCGTGCTCCGGAACCCATTTTGAAGAATTTAGCGAAATTAAGTAAAATGGTGTTCCGCAAAAAAGCGATGCTTGGCATTGCCACCGATGGCGACGCCGATCGCTTTGGTGTTTTGAATGAAAAGGGCGACTTCGTTGAACTGCATGATTTAATGCCGATTCTGTTTCAATATCTTGTAGAAGTGAAGAAATGGAAAGGCAATGTCGTTCGCACGACATCCATGGCCAACACTATCGATAAAGTTGCAGCCAGTTACAATACAGAAGTCGTTGAAGTGCCTGTGGGTTTCAAAAATGTTACCGAAAAAATGCTGACGGAAGATGTCCTGATCGGCGGCGAAGAGAGCGGCGGATTCGGTTATAACATCTTCATTCCTGAGCGTGACGGCATATTGTCGGCACTCCTGTTGCTGGAATTACTTGTATATTATGACCTGCCCATTAGTGCGCTGGTTCAGCAGTTACGTCACCGGTTCGGACCATTTCATTACAAGCGCATCGATCAGATGTTTTTACCGCAAACGCTGATTTCAAATTTACAAAAACTGCGTAACAATCCTCCCGATAAAATAGGGCAGCACAAAGTGGATTCGGTAAATTTAATCGATGGCATCAAGTTTTATTTTACCAATGATGCCTGGATGTTGATGCGCGTTTCACAAACCGAACCACTGGCCCGGATTTATGTCGGGGGAAGCGCGAAGCAGACGGTCGAGGATTTATTGTCGGCCGGTAAAGATTTACTAATTATGAATGAATAAATCGTTTGATCGAATCGAAATCAGTTATTGAAAAGTGCAAAAAATGAATTGTTCGACAATTCAATCCCTGATAAACGGAGTATCCGGTTATGAATAAATACGGCAGATTTTCCGAAGATAAAAAGGAGTTTATTATCACACGACCCGATACACCGGCGCCGTGGATTAACTATATCAGCAACGGACGTTATACCGGTTTAATTTCCCATACCGGCGGCGGATTCAGTTTTTATCAGTCGCCGCGGGACAGCCGCATCACCCGCTGGCGCTATAACGGATTGCCGATGGATCGTCCGGGACGTTATATTTATTTCAGGGACAAATCTGACGGAAAATACTGGTCGCCAACCTGGCAGCCGACCGCAACAGAACTATCCGGCTTTGAGTGCCGCCATGGATTGAATTATACTAAAATTTCCTCAGCTTACAGAGATTTAGAGCACAGCGCTCTGTATTTTGTACCGGATGATGATTTGGAAATCTGGAAGATCAGTATAAAGAATCATACTGATATCAGAAGACAATTAGATGTTTTCGCTTTCGTTGAACTAACCCTGGGTCATGCCCTGGTCGATCTGATCAATCAGCCCAACGATCAGCATTTCAATGATGTTTTCTTCGACCGGAATGATCAGATACTTTACGCCAGTAAACGCTACTGGATGCCTGCTGCCGCCGCCTCCGTTGAACAGGCCAATCAGGAATGGGATAAATTTGTATATTTGGCTTCATCACTGCCTGTTACGGGCTGGGACGGCAGTAAGAATATTTTCATTGGTCGCTGGCGCTCGGAAGCGAATCCCGTTGCAGTTGAGCAGGGTCGCTGTAAGAATAGTGAAATTACCGCCGGCGATGCTGTTGGCGCCCTGCAATTGGAACTGAGTTTGAATCCCGGTGAACAAAAGGAATTTGTTATCCTCCTCGGTGTTGCCCCAAAACAGCAATACAAAACAGATGCATCGAAACTGGTTAAAAAATACCGCGATCTGTCAACGGTAAACAGAGAATTTGAAAAAGTTAAGGCGGAGTGGCAGGATTACATTGACGCGGTCAATGTGCAGACGCCGGACGACAATATGAACACGATGCTCAATGTCTGGAATCAGTACCAGTCATCGGTCACCTTTCGCTTTTCACGCGATGCCTCCTACTACCACGGCGGCTTGTTGTTTGGCCGCGGTTACCGTGATTCCTGTCAGGATATTATGGGACCGGTTATGACGCGCCCGGATTGGGTAAAGCAGCGGATAGAAGAGATGAGTCAGTATCAGTTTGCAAATGGCAGCACCTTTCATTTGTACCATCCGCTGTCCGGCAGTGGTGAACGCACCGGGCATTCCGATACCCCCTTGTGGCTGCCGCTGGCCATAATGGTTTATCTGAAGGAAACGGGCGATTTTGATTTTCTGAACCGGGAATTATCATATTTTGATAAAAATAAAGGATCGTTACTTGAGCATCTTTTCAAAGCGATCGATCACGTGATTGAAAATCTGACTGACCGTTACCTGGCCAAAATCGGTCCAGGCGACTGGAATGATACACTGGATTACCTGGGCAGGGCAGGGAAAGGCGAGAGCATCTGGGTGACCTTGTTTTTGGCTTACATTTTAAAAGAGACCGCCGTACTCTGTAAGCATATTGATCTTGCTGAAAAAGCCGTTCATTATGAAAATGAATATGAAAAAGTAAAATCGGCGATCAATGAGCATGCCTGGGATGGAGCCTGGTATATCCGGGCGACCAACGATCTGGGTGAGGTGATCGGATCGGCTAAGAATGAGCAGGGCAGGATTTTTCTGAATACACAAAGCTGGGCCATTATCAGCGGTGTGGCCGACGGCAAAAGGGCAGTGCAGTGCATGCAATCCGTGGCTGAACATCTGGATACACCGAAAGGGCCAAAGATACTCCATCCGGCTTATACAAAGATCGATCCCAATGTGGGTTTGGCTACCCGCTGCGTGGCCGGTAAAAAAGAAAACGGCGCGGTGTTCAATCACCCGGTGAGCTGGGCCATCCTGGCCGAATGCCTGATGGGCAATGGCGACCGTGCCTATGATATCTATCAAAAAGCGCTGCCCATGAATCCGGTAATTGATATTGATCGCTTTGAAGTGGAACCTTATGTGTATGCCGAATATGTCACCAGTCCGGATCATCCGACTTTTGGTCAGGCCAGCCATTCATGGCTCACCGGTTCATCGACCTGGATGCTGCGCGACGGCATTGATTATATTCTGGGTGCCCGCCCTGAATATAAAGGAATGCGCATCGATCCCTGTATACCTAAAGACTGGAAGCAATATTCACTGAAAAGAAAATACAGAGGTAAAGTTTACCATATTGAAGTTGAAAACCCGGATGGCCGGAACAAAGGCGTGCGATCTATTCTGGTCAACAATAAACGGATTAAAGGAAATCTGATTAATCTAACCGACCCTGAAATCCGGCCACTGATTGATGATCATAATGAAATTCAGGTGCGTGCTGTTTTGGGTTAATATAAATTGAAAGTATTTAATGAGGAAAAATAAAGTATTAGATCAGATCCGGGGCCGACTGATCGTTTCCTGCCAGTCTGAGCCGCCCGAACCGCTGGCTGCCCCGGAGATGCTGGCGGCAATGGCCATGGCTGCTGAAATGGGCGGTGCTGCGGGCATCCGGGCGAACTTGCCTGAAAACATAAAATCAATTAAAAAAGCGATTGATCTGCCTGTAATCGGTATCTTTAAAAAAGTATACCCGGGATTTGATGTCTTTATTACGCCGACGGAGAATGAGGCTTTCGCCGTGGCCAAAAGCGGATGTGAAATCATCGCCCTTGACGCGACGCGACGGAAACGTCCCAATGATGAAAAAATCAGTGATATAATTAAGGCTATCCGGCAATTTGATCAATCGGTTTTGCTGATGGCCGATATTGCAACACCGGAGGAGGGCTTTGAGGCTGCAGAGGCGGGATTCGATCTTATCGGCACAACGCTTTCCGGATATACCGATTATACTAAAAAGAAAGCGGCAACTGACCGACCCGACTTTGATTTGCTCGAAGGACTGGCCAAACGTTTGAGTGATAAAGTTCCGGTTATCGCCGAAGGACGCATCCGGACCCCGGAGCAGGCGCGCCAGGCCCTTGATTTTGGCGCATTCGCTGTGGTTGTCGGCTCGGCCATTACGCGTCCGTGGCTGATTACAAAACGCTTTGCTGATGCTATCGAAAACAGGTATTGAATTTTCTAACCGGCATACTTTCATGAAAAAATATTAGAGATGTACGGTCCTTTCAATAACTATTTTAACAAAACCAGTTTTTTAGTCTGCATAAATCCCTTATCCGTTATGATCCTGTAAAAATAAACCCCGGCGGAAAATACGGACGCATTCCACCTAACCGAATAGATTCCGGCGTTTTGTTTTTCCGATACCAGTGTGGCAACCTTTTCTCCGAGCAGATTGTAGATGTTCAAATCAACATGACAATTAACGGATAACGAATAACGAATCACCGTTTCCGGATTAAACGGATTGGGATAATTCTGGTAAAGCTGTATCGGTTCCGGCAGGCTTACATTTGAGGTATCTTTTGGAGTAAGATTGGTAACAACAACTTCCGGGGAACGCTTGCGGTTAATCATCAGCATCATGGCATCGGCAAAGCAAATTTTATCATTGTCGTCCAAGTTAGATAAACGAACAATTTTTTGACCGGCGCCTTCGGTGAGATAAATATCGCTCAATTTGTGCCAGCCTTTATTGGCGATATCGCTTTGATCGATGACGATGGTATCCTGATTCGTTCCGGTATTAATTATATAGCCTGCACTGTCTGTGGCATTCCAGTGCGTTATGCCATAGGCATACAGGCCGTACCAGGCATCAAACTCGACGTCCATTGCATATTCGATGTAAGGTTCGGCCCCAGCGGTTGTATAGAGGCAGCCGCCCCTGAAACCGGAAATGTTGGTGTAAGCCTGCCAGCCATCTGATTTTGTAACATCTGCATTATCTTCATTAACAATCGTCGCTTTTGGCCGCCGGATATTTCCGTTTCTGCCGGGCGTTAAGGCCGGTTTGGCATAAAATGTTGCGCCCAGTGTGTCACCAAGAATATTGTTATTCGCACGCAGTCCTTCATAGAAAAAGAAAGCTTCGCCGTTTACGTTTCTATCACGGTTAAGGGATAGACAATCAAGAAAAAAATCCGTATCAATGATGTAGTCTCCCAGCCTGATCAGCATTCCCGAGAAATAAACATCACGGTGATTGGGAAAATTATTCAGGGATTTTTGCAGTTCATACTGATATTCGCTGTAGTTATAGCGGTAGACCTGCGGAATAATATTATCAACAATACCCGATTCAACCCAGGTTTTTGAATCCTGCAAATATTCATTGTAAGACCAGGGGTACAGGCTGGGACTGGATGAAACGATCAGATGGTCGCCGCGTGCTTTGATTGAATCACGTACATTTTGAAAAAACTGCGACAATTTATCGGCGCGCCAGCGCTTCCAGGCTTCATCCCGCTCGTTGGTCGGCGGTACATTGCCGTCGTGCTCATCCATGTACAGGGCGATGGTTACCGAATCATAACCCCCTTCAACAGGCATCGCCGGAATGCGGTCGGAATACTCGATACCATCGATATCGTACTGGTCGGCGACTTCAACAGTCAGTTCGAGCATGAATTGCTGCACTTCGGGATTGGCAGCGGACATCCAGTCAAAACCGTTTTTAACCAACAACTGACCATGCTTATCCTTTAAAGCCCAGTGCGGGTACTTCTCTATAATATGCCCGCCGTTTTGGGAGTAGGAAGTTGAAAATCCCATCTCAAACCAGGGCAGTACTTCCATACCGTTGCGGTGTGCCTCGATAATGACCCGCTGCAGCGGATCGCGTCCTTTGAAAAGGGGGTGGATTTTAGTGCCGAAATAACGTTCCATCACATCGCTGGGATAAAGGGTATAGTCACCGTCGGCGCTGTTACTGTTCCAGACGACACAGAGAATGGTGTTTATGCCAATCGATGCCAGATAATCCATGGCTTCGGCGATTTTTTCATCAGAGAACAAAACATCACTATCCACGTTGGTAATTTTTACGGCGCGTAATTCCTCTTTTACGCCGGCAAGCGCGGCGCCGGTCAGATTGAGTGCAAGAAAGATAATCCAAACGAACTTCATCAGGTTCTCCAGAAAATTTTATGACGGGTAAACCATCGTACCATGAGCGCTAATATGAATGTATAAAAAAGGCCGCGCAAAAAACCCAGCCATGGCGTCGGGGTTAAATTAATGATAATCGATTCCAGTCCGCTTAAAGCCAGCAGGGGCCAGATAAACATGCCGAATCCCACATAGGCAATCATCGGATTCTGGCCGTTGTCGATTAAAAGCTGCACCCAGTGCTGCTTTTTCAGTATATCAATGATGATCGCAAAAGCGATGAGCACAAAAATCGACAGGGCAGTAGTGATAAAATAATAACTGAGCGTTGAAGGATCTTTTTTAATCCCGCCCCCGAAGGGTTCGAAGATAATGCCCAGAATGAGCCAGTATATACCCCAAATGTATATTTTTTTCAGTAGTTTTTCGGCGGCGCTGAAAGGCTGATACATAAGATAGAATCCGATGCCGGCCAGAACCGCATTCAATAGGGCAGTCTGCCAGAGCAACCGCGATTGATAGCCGACAAAATTGATGATTAGAAATGCGGTCATAATCAATACAATCGTCACCAGCCGCCGGGTTCTCCAGTCTAATTTGGTAGGCATCATGGTTCGTTTATTTTTCCATTGCACCATCAGGTCACCGCAAATTGTACCGGGGATGACGATAAACAAATATTTCAGATAATCCATTTTGTAAATCCAGGGGATCGGGGAAAATTCCCACAGCCACTGCACCCATCCGGGCTCCGTATGGGTTAGACGCAGTGCCAGATAAATGCCCAGGATGCTTAATCTGGCAAGAATATTCGTCCGCGTAAACAGCCAGATCAGAGAGCCGAAAAAATAAACATTGGTCAAAACAATTAGAATAATGTTACTGCGGGAAAGACTGAATCCTGTTTTTTCCGGATCGGCGTACTCGATAAAAAACAGAAGCACCAGCACTAAAATCCAGCTCAGACCTTTTACAGACCAGCGCAGCTTTTTATCCCAATTGTTCGGAAATCGGGCAAATAAACCGAAAAACAGAATAAATCCGGCGATCCCTATCAGCCAGGCCTGTATATCGGGTGTGGGATTGATCGAATGCGGCCGGAAGTGAAAATGCAGAATGGCAAAGGCGCCAAGCAGCAGGGTGCGTTCTGATATTGTGCGTAAAATTTTTACCATGGAATCCGCTTTTTGCAGACGCCTGCCCAGGGCCATGGGAATGGCGGCGCCGAGGGCGAAAAGAAAAAGCGGGAATACCAGATCGACCCAGGTCAAACCGGGCAGATTGGCATTAAAATGATGATCGGGCGGCGGAATCTGGGCATGATACATCCAGGCCGGTAATACGCCGTATGGGATGACGCCGGATAATACCATGGTTAAAATGGCAAATCCACGCAAGGCATCCAGGCTAAAAATCCTGTTTGGGGATTTCTGATCCGTTGCAATTTTTTTTTCACTCATAAACTGTCCTGATAATATTTCCGGTGGGATTTGAATTTAACAAAAGTCCTAACCAAAAATATTTGTCCCGCCCGAGCGGGATAAAACTGCTAAAAATTATCCCTCACCCCCCCCACCCCTTGCTTCCCGCCCGGGCGGGATACAGGGGTGGGGGATTTGGAGCTGACAAAGTCAGAGATACACGCTCAGATTTCGCAAGTAAGAATCTAATTTATCGTCAGATTACAAACTGCTCGTGAATCCTGATGCTGAATATTTGAAAAACCTTCCTGTTAAAAATGCATCGATTATTTCTTTTGTGCAGCGATTATAATTACAGGATCGTCCGGCGGAACGTCTTTCAGTTCGATATCAACGAGGGCAGCGATTTGTGCAGACTGCACCAGACCGCTCATGTCAATGATCCGGGCAGAAACCGCCAGGAAAATATCCGGCACCAGGGCGCCGGCATCGCCGTAACTGGTCAGTGCATCGATGTATTCATTGATTCTGCTTTTCACCTGACGGCATTCGACGCAGGATACCTCGCAATCATTCATTTGCAGTTTAATGACGCCTTCACGGTCAATCAGGCGCATCCGCTGCGTGCGGCTCTGAATTAAGCCGAACAGATGTGTTTTGCTTTGCGTATGCGTAATGGCGCGCAGAAAGTCCGTTTTGCCGCTGATTTCCAGTTCTTCCAGATCGGTTTTGAGGGACCTGGCGCAAATTTCAAGCAACTGCGCGTCGGACAATTCCTTAATGGCCAGATCACGTGTACGCAGCTCGCTCGATCCCGTAGCCGTGGCGATAACCCGTTTGTTGCGTGAGTCTACTTCTACCGTTACTTCAATACTTTCCGGAACAGCGCCCATGGATTGTACGGCGTGCATCGCCTCCTGGCGGATCGTAATCAGATCGGATTCCGTGGGATTGATTATCGTTCGCTCCACCGAATCGCGGATGATGCCCAGTGCGGCGCCGATGGCAGAAATGACTTCGGTGTTTTCCGCAATCATGTGCTCAAATTTCAGATACGCGGCAGAGAAGGGCACCAGTGCAGGCGCTCCGCCGCCGCCACCAACGAAACGCACCAGTTCGGATTCGAGCTTATATTCGCGAATCAACTGACGAATGGTTGGTTTAATTTTTTCAGCAGACAGGGTTAATATTTTATGTGCGATATCTTTGGCATTACTGCCGATATATTCGGCAAATCCCTCGAAAAAATTTGTCAGCGCCGTTTTATTGGCCAGCCCATGTCCTTCGGTCTCAACGTAGTCCAGAAAGTTAGCGGCGCCGGTCGGGGTTATCGTGTAGCGCCGGTCATCTTTCGAATTTTTTGGTTTGATGTAAAAATAATCATCCGGATCGCCGGCAGCCGGCTGAAATAATTCCAGATCGAACGCCGAAAAATCAGAATGATCGCAGAATGAAATATAGGCCAGGTTGGCAATGTGGGCGCTGCGCGGGCCGACATCAATGATCTCATTGTCTTTTAATCGGGGCATCGAACCGCCGGCGATACCCAGGGTGCGCACATCCAGCGTACGGATGAACAAACGATTACCTCCGATGCGCGCGCTTTTGACCTGCGGTTTGCCATTCTTGATCACCGATATATCCGTTGAAGTACCGCCCACCTCTATAAAAATACCGTCTGAGACTTTAGCGTACATCAGGGCGGCGGCGACGCCGGCGGCCGGACCGGACAGCATCGTGAGAATCGGCCTCTTGCGCATTTCGTTGATATCCATAATGCCGCCGTCGGAGCGCATAATCATCAGCGGGGCTTTAATGCCGCTTTCACGGACAGAGTGCTCGGTCATATCCGCCGTTTCCAGCATTCTGGGCATCATACTGGCATTAATCACTGCCGTACGCGTGCGGATACGCAATCCGTACAACTTTGATATTTCGCTGGCCGCGGTCGCAAGAAGACCTTCTTCGGTGGCCGTCTTTTTTAACAGTAATTCATTGGCCGGATCATCGACGCCAAAGGCTTCGGAAGCGACGATCACTTCCGCGCCCTGGGATACCAGATTCTGAATCGCTTCGCGCGCGGCTTCTTTATCAAGTTTTTTCTCTACATCCAGATAAACATGATACAGGGTCAGATTTTTACCGGGAGCCAGCCCGATGTTTTTGGGGAAAGTCTCACGGGCGGCGAGTTTGCCCCCGAAACCCTTACCCATTCCAACCACACCGACCGCCGCCACATCGCCCTCCAGCAGGGCATTGGTGGCCTGCGTTGTGGAATGGGCAATCAGTATTACTTCTTCGGATTTGATTTTTGATTCTTCAAGTACCTTCTGCAGGGCGTCCACCACGCCGCGGGCGACGCCTTCTTTTGCCTGATGGGTGGTGGGCAGGCATGCTTTTCCCACAATAGAATAATCGGCTATATCTACTGCAACGGCGTGGGTAAACGTACCGCCCACGTCAATGCCAATTTTAATTTTTCGACTCATAGGAATTTCAATATTTCTGAATATTTTAAATGATTTAATAAAACATCAGCGCGGCTGCGCTCAGTCCGAGGACGGCAATCGTCCAGGTATAGGGAATCGTATTCCACAGCACCTTCTGCACATCCTGCTGCATTTCGTTGGCCAGCCACACGTTGTGGGTATTTGTCGGATCGCTGATACCCTGCACCTGACCAACGGCCAGCAGTAGTCCCATCACCGCACCGGCACTCATGCCGCTGGCCAGAAATACGGCCGCCAGACCGTATCCCATGCCCCAGACATTCAAGGGACCCCGATACAGAGCCAGCGGCGCCATCAAACCGAAAATAACCACAAAACCCAGCCCCGTATCCGGAACGATATTTTTTAACAGCGGCTGAAGCAGCGATAAAACAGGCCAGCCGCCTTCCCAGCCGCCGGCCGGTCCCATCACCGCGTTGAGCAGCATCCCGATGCCGAACATCAGTGCCACTGCCGGCATTACCACACCGCCGCCTTCCAGAACCGATTGAACAAATGTATTGAGTCCGCCTTTGCGATAGGTCGATAAAAATCCGTAAACCAGTCCGCAAATAAAGGCGGCGATAAAATTCATGCTGAAGACAAGGATCAGGATCAAAGGAATCAACGGTATAAAATAAGCCGTCCAGTATGTTTTCTTTTCAGCGACATTTATTTGCTTCAGGGCATGGCGGATACTGAGCAAAAATAAAAGTCCGATCAGTGCGGCAATTACATATGTTAAAATGTCGGCCGTAAAAGAAGTAATATCGGACAGATTCTGTTTCAGACTTTCACTGAGCTGAAAATAGATAATGATTAGTCCGGCAATGATGGCTATCAGAATGGACACGGTTATGATGATTTTTTTCAATTTTAAATCATGCCCGTCGCGGTAAAGCTGAATGGTAATGTAGAGCAGGGCAAAAATGAATGTAATGGAAAACATGATCAGGGCGAAGGGACGGATTTCCTGAACCGTAAGTCCCATCACATCGACGTATACGGCCCAGTTGCCGGCATTCAAAATGCCGCCCATACTCAGGCCGATCAGAAAGATACCGACGATGGTCATGGGGCCGATGCCGATTGAGGACATGATGGGCAGAACCACGGTAGCGACCATAATAATTGCGCCCAGGCCCCCCAGAGTCGTGAACAGCATGGTTATCAGCGAAAGCATGATCACTGCAATAATCCACGGATTATCGCCGGACAACTCCGCCCCTTTTTTGATAAAATTTTCAGCGACGCCGGTTTTTTGCAGCAGAACGCTAAGCATACTGCCGAAGATCGCCACAGTATAGGCATTGTGTAGTTTAATCGCCCCTTCACCGATGACGTAACGAATGGTGTCCGTCAAATTAACACCGCCGATGAGCGGGATGAGAAAAGCCAGAATGGGCAGGGCCAGCAATGCGGGCATTTTACGAAAAAACATCGCCGTTGCCAGCACCAGAAAAACCAGTAAAAACAGCGTTAATTGTAATGTGTCCATTTCAATCCGGATTCAATTATTTTATTTTCTTGTTGCAATATGTTAATAAACTTAACTAACTTCAGCAAAAATTGCACGAAAAAATTTCCTTTTTTTGAAAATTAGTTTTCTAAAGATAAATCGTAGTTCGGTTTTTTATCATTTATATCGAACCGAACGCTGATATGGATTGTCATCCATTTTTATCAACGAGGTCAGGATGACAATGAAAAGGAAATAAATCCGGACTTAAAATGATTCAGGTTGCAGCAACTAACTAAAATTAAAAGACGGTTATTTTTATGGTTAAAAAAGCAGACACGCAACTCATTAAACTGATGAATGAAATTCAGCTTCTCAAGTTAATTCGCGAAGCCGGCCCCGTATCAAGAATAGAGCTGGCGAGAAGCACCCATATGTCTAAAGTTGCCGTTTTTGATATCATCAATCGTTTGATTGAAGCAGGCATGGTTCTGGATGTTGGTAAGGGCGAATCCACCAGCAAAGGCGGGAAGCGGCCGTCACTCGTAAAACTCGATCCCACGAATCATTACGTGATCGGCGTGGAATTTAAAAGAACCGAAGTACGGATTGCAGTCGGTGACATCGAGGCATCTATTGTTGATAAGAGAAAATTGAATTTTAAGGCAGGGACTTCCGGTACTGAGATAATCAACCGGGTATTTAAGAAAATAGATGTTATATTGAAAAAAAACAAAATCGATTCTGACAAACTGGTCAGTGTCGGTATCGGTATACCCGGCTTGATTGATTATGACAAAGGTCGGCTCAGTTTTGCCGATACACTGCAACACTGGGATCAGATATCCCTGGCCGAATCCTTTGAAAAAGAATACAACAAACCGGTCATTCTTGATAACGATGTCAACGCCATCACCATCGGAGAAAGTATTTTAGGCGCCGGACGCAATGTGGATCATTTGTTCTGCCTGTGGATCGGTCAGGGCGTTGGTTCGGGACTGGTCATTGAAAACAGGATTGTCAAAGGCCTGCATGGCGCCGCCGGTGAAATCGGTTATCTGGAAATTCAACAGTTCGGGGAAACCCTCAGCCGACTGAAATTCCTGTTTAACAACCAAAAATATTTTGGGGATATTCTCAGAGAAGCGACGCTGGAAGATTGTCTGATAAAGGCAATTAAACGGAACCGGGATGTTGATACAAAAAAACTCACCCTTGATCAAATTCTGAAAAATAAAAAATATGAACCCGTTATTCGGGCAATTTTGGATGAATATGCGTCTATTCTTGCGATGCTTTGTCTGAATATTATTAAAGTGATCAATCCGGAACTCATTATTCTGAGCGGCAGGGTGATCGAAAATTCGGGATATCTGCTCGACCGGGTAAAAGAGCTCGTTAAAGAAAAAACAACAGACCTGCCCTTTCTTGATACAACGATTGTTCCGGGTGAGCTGAAGGACGAAGCCGGTTTGCGTGGTGCGATTGCCATGGCCTTGCAGGTCATCTTCGAGACTTCGCATGCCGTGCGCAGAAGCTAAAAAATGATGCCTGTAAACATTCTGAATAAAAAGTTTTTATTTGGGTTAATTATAGTTCTTCAGACAGTAATAAAACTATATCCTGAAATTATTTATGTTTTACTGAGATTTAAAAAAGATTGCAGCGTTAGCATTATAAAATGCTCGTATTTCGGATTATAATGTATCGAAAGATTTTTGTATGTCCGTACCCGATTATGTTATTGTTACGGTTTACCTGACGGGAATGATTCTGGTCGGCCTGTGGTTTCAGCGCCGCGCTTCGGCGGGCATTGATTCATATTTTCTGGGCAACCGCCGCTTACCCTGGTGGGTGCTCGGCGCCTCGGGCATGGCTTCTAATCTGGATGTCAGCGGCACCATGATCAATGTTGCCATTATTTACGCAATCGGGGCGATGGGTTTCTTCGTTGAAATTCGCGGCGGCATTGTTCTGATCATGGCTTTTTACATGATATTTATGGGCAAATGGAACCGGCGCGCCAGTGTGATGACCATGGCCGAATGGATGCATTTACGTTTCGGAAAGGGCAGGGAAGGCAACCTGGCCCGGATTATAACGGCTGTGGCGCTGCTCATTATCAATATCTGGATGATTACTTACTTCGCGGTCGGCGCCGGAAAGTTTATCGGTGAATTTCTGGGATTTCCCGAAATGTTCGGTTTTCCGCCGGAATTCTGGGCGGCGGCGCTGATGATTGTACTGGCCATGATTTATACCGTGGCCAGCGGGCTTTACGGCGTCGTATGGACCGATGTCTTCCAGGGATTTCTGATACTGGCTACGATTCTTACAATTTGTTTCCTGGCGTTTTCGAAATTTATCATTCCCGATCAGTTCCTGGTATCGGTACCGATGAATGACGGTTCCTTTGCACCGATAGCAACGTCACGCGCTGAATGGACCAATATTATCCCTAAGTGGACGCTTGATTTTCCGGAGAATGCCCAATACTCGATTTTTAATCTGTTTGGGATTGCCATCATTTTTTATCTGATTAAAACCGTAATCGACGGCAGCGCCGGCACCGGCGGCTATATGATACAGCGCTTTTATGCATCGCGCAGCGACAGGGAAGCCGGACTCTTATCCATGTTCTGGACATTTCTGCTGGCATTCCGCTGGCCCTTTATCGTTGCGATTGCCATTATGGGGATTTCCTACGGCGCAACCAGCGGTCAGGTTATTGCCGATCCTGAAAAGGTACTGCCTATCGTGATCAATCAACTGGTGCCGATCGGTGTGAAAGGATTGCTTGTCGCCGGCCTGATGGCGGCGGCAATGTCCACCTTTGACTCTATGGTCAATGCCGGCGCTTCTTACTGGGTGAAAGATATTTACCAGGCTTTCATCAATCCCGCTGCCAGTGAAAAACAACTGATGCGGCACAGCCGCTGGTCATCTGTCATTATGGTCGCATCAGGATTACTTCTTACGCTGAATATCGAAAATATCAATGATATCTGGGGCTGGCTGACCATGGGCATCGGATCGGGCCTGATTATACCGCTGCTGATTCGCTGGTACTGGTGGCGTCTTAACGGTTATGGTTTTGCCGCAGGTATCGGCGCCGGAATGATTGCCGCGATTGTCCAGCGGCTGCTGGCGCCTGATGTACCGGAGTATGTAGCCTTTGCCGTCGTCAGCAGTTCTTCATTCATTTGTCTGATCATTGTAACGTCATTCACCCGGCCAAATGAAGAAGAGGTGTTATCGAAATTTTACAGCATAACCAGACCTTTCGGTTTCTGGAAGCCGATACGCGAAAAATTATCCGCTGATCAAAGAAAATCAATTAAGGATGAAAATCGACGCGATATTATTTCAATTTTATTTGCCGTTCCCTGGCAACTGGCATTGTTCATGGCCGGAATGACCCTGATCATGAAGCGTTGGGATTATCTGGCGGTGCTGATTGTTTTATTAATCAGTCTGAGTTCGGGATTATATTACTTCTGGTTCAGGCATTTATCGACAAAAATAAACAAGTAGTACGGATTGGCAGATTGAGCACATGATCCGGGGCAACTGATTGTATACAGGTTGTGATTTCGTGATTTAATTAGAAATGAACACAAACTAAGTGCCATTTCTGAATTTATTCTCACTCAGAGGTTGAATAATTAGATTCAAATTACTAATATAACAAACGATTCGATTTTATTTAATAATTTTTAATTACAAAATTTATTCCGGCGGGGCAGGACAAAAGTTTAATTTATTATGAGATTAAAGTGATGGATTTATTTATGAAAAAAAGAAAGCCAAATGAAATCAGTACCGAGGTCTTGATTGCCGGAGGCAGTGCAAGCGGCGTGTGCGCGGCAATTCAGGCAGCCCGTCAGGGAGCAAAAGTCGTTCTGGTTGAAGAAACACCCTGGCTTGGCGGTATGCTCAGTGCGGCCGGCGTTTCTGCTACGGATGGTAATCACAGACTGCCATCCGGATTGTGGGGACAATTCAGGCGAAAATTGTATGCTCATTACGGCGGGCCGGACGCCGTTGATACCGGCTGGGTGAGTCATACTTTATTCGAGCCACACGTTGCAAATAAAATACTTATGGATATGGTGCGCTCACTGAAATTGATTAGGATGGAACACGGCTACGTTCCGGTTGAGGTGATAACCCGGAAAAAAAGATCACGCAAAAATATGCACATTGAAGGTGTACAGTTTGAAGACGAAAACGGTGATAAATTGTTGGTCAATGCGAAAATTACCATTGACGCAACCGAATACGGAACATTATTAGCCCTGAGCGGTATCGATTTTCGCAACGGCCGGGAGGCGTATTCCGATACCGGCGAACCGGGCGCGCCTCAGACTGCGGATAACATTTTACAGGATATTACCTATGTAGCCATTCTGAAAGATTATGGGAAGGATGCAGATAAAACTGTTCCACGTCCCGAGAATTATGATCCTGCCATTTTTATGAACTGCTGCAGGGAATATTCCGATGGCAAGGTTGGTGATTTGGTCGATGCACGAAGGATGCTGAACTATGGCCGGCTGCCCGGCAACAAGTACATGATCAACTGGCCGAAAAACGGAAATGATTTTTACGGTGATTATTTGAATATGAGCGCTGCTGACTTAAATGACTTTCTGCAAAAAGCAAAAAATCATACCCTCTGCTTCGTTTATTTTATTCAAACCGAGCTGGGATTTAAAAATTTAGGTCTGGCGGACGATGAATTTCCAACCGGTGATCAGCTGCCTTTCATCCCTTACATTCGGGAGAGCCGTCGTGCTGAGGGTTTGGTTACATTAACTGTCAACGATCTGATCGATCCCTACGTGGAATCGACAGCGCCGCATTATCAGTCTGCTATCTGCGTGGGCGATTATCCTCTGGATCATCATCATACAAAGGCAACATTACCGGAGCCGGAACAGTTTCCTGCTGTCCAGAGTATCAGCGTGCCTTACGGTTGTCTGGTTCCGGGCAAAGCAGACGGATTTATGGTTGCGGAAAAATCCATTTCCGTCACACATGCCGTTAATGGCTGTACACGGCTGCAGCCGGTTGTTATGCAAATCGGACAGGCTGCCGGCGCCGCCGCTGCTTTGTGTGTAAAGCAGAACATACAGCCGCGTGAGGTGGATATCAGGGAATTGCAGCAGGTTCTGATGGATGAACGCTGTCAGTTATTGCCTTTTTGTGATGTACCGCCTCAGGACCGCTACTTCCAATCCATACAGAAAATTGCGCTTTGCGGTATCATGAAAGGACAGGGTATATCCAATAACTGGGTAAACGAAACACGGTTCCTTCCTCAGAATCGCGTTAATAAAAATGATGTACGCATCATACTGACCAAACTTGCCGAGCATTTGAATTTGGATGTGGAATACGCAATAAGCGGAATAAGAGAGGAAAAAGTTGAAAGATCAGCTATATTAAATTCTCTTTGGAGAATTTTGGGATCACCCGAAGCGGAAAAGATTGAAGAAAAATATTACGAATACGATAATCCGGCTGTCAGTTATTTCGGCAGCAAAGGTCTGCTCGATTATTGGCATGAAGGCGATAATTTAATTATTGATAAACCCCTGCTGCGCGGAGAGTTCGCTTATTTTATTGATAAAATATTTGATCCGTTTACTAAAGTTTATCCAAAGAACGGAGTTGCATGATGCAATACATACGTCCAATTGTCCTGTTAACCTTTACTTTAGTTTTCGTTTCTCTTTTAAGCTGTAAAAATGCCGCGGATAAAAAGGATGGGTCAAAACAGGAATTGCGCGGGGTATGGCTGACCAATGTCGACAGCAGGGTGCTCGAAAGCAGGCAGGGCATTGCTGAAGCGATGGATTTTCTGGCCGGGCATAATTTCAATCTGGTTTGTCCCGTGGTCTGGAATAAAGGCCACACACTGTACCGTAGTGCAGTAATGGACAGTATTTTCGGCATTCCCATCGATCCGCTGTACGGTGAACGCGATCCTCTGGCGGAGTTGATCGAAGAAGCGCATAAACGGCAAATTGCTGTTATCGTTTGGTTTGAGTTCGGCTTTTCACCATCCCACCAAAAGAGCAGCCGCTATATTCTTGAAAAGAAGCCGCACTGGGCGGCCCGTGATAAACATGGAGAAATACTGAATAAAAACGGCTTTGACTGGATGAATGCCTATCACCCGGAGGTGCAGGATTTTATCCTTAGCTTGATAGAAGAGGTGGTTAAAAATTATAAAGTCGACGGGATTCAGGGTGATGACCGGCTGCCGGCCCAGCCATCCGAAGGCGGGTATTCAGAGCATACCGTTCAGTTGTATCAGGAGGAACACAACGGCAACAAACCACCGCAGGATCATATGGATGAAAGCTGGCTGAAATGGCGGGCTAATATACTGAACCAATTCGCCGGAAAAATCTATCGTCGTGTGAAAGCAATAGAGCAAAATGCAATTGTAAGCTGGGCGCCCAGCATTTATCCCTGGAGTTACGAAGAGTATCTCCAGGACTGGCCGACCTGGGCCGACAGCGGCTGGGTTGATATACTGCATACGCAAAATTACCGCGAAGATTACGGCGCTTATGAAAAACTATTTCATGCACAGCTCGAACAATGCCGCGAAATCGGTCTGGATAAAAGTAAAATTTACCCCGGTGTAATGATGAATGTCGGCGATTATCTGATGGATGAGCGTTACCTGAAAAAAGTGATAAAATTGCACCGCAGCAATGATATTAACGGAGAAATTTATTTCTTTTACGAAGGATTGAGAAAGAATAAGGATAAGCTGGCCAAATTGCTTAAGAATGAATTTTATATGCACAAGGCAGAACCGCCATTTAAAACAAAATTTTGGTAAAAAATACACAGCGACCGGAATCCGGAAGTATTGTGATTAAATTATCTTTTATATTGATTTATAAGCAGGTCAGTTTGTATATTCGAAAGAAAGTTAGTTCATATTATTAACAAACGTGAGTTACTTTATCGTGAAGATAAAATACCTGCTGCTGTTCTGCAGCATCATTATAGTCTGCTTCAGTTTTAACAGTTTATATGGCGCACCGACCGGTAAAATTGCCGGTACGGTGGTGGATGCTCAGACTAACGAAACGCTGGCCGGGGTCAATGTTACCATTCAGAATACCCTGATGGGCGCCGCTACCGATCTTGACGGACAATATGTTATTCTGAATGTCAATCCGGGCACGGTGACATTGCAGTTTTCTTTCATCGGCTATAAACCTCTGATTGTAGAAAACGTCAAGGTAAATATTGATCGCACCACCATTATCGATGCCGAGCTGGAAGCAGCGGTGATGGAACTGGAAGATGCCGTTGTGGTTACCGCCGAGCGTCCGATCGTTGAAGCTGATAAAACCTCCAGCTCGATTCACATCGAAGCCAGGGAAATGGAAGCCCTGCCGGTTGAAGGTCTTGGCGATATCCTGAAACTAACCGCCGGTATAAACAAAAATGCAGACGGTACCTACAGCATGCGCGGCGGCGGCGCTTATGAAATCAATTACAATGTGAACGGCATAAAAAGCTTAACCACGAATACCGGTCAACCAGCCTATGGAACCGCGACAAAGTCCGATAATGCATGGAAATATGAAATTAATCCGCTGGCTGTGGCACAAATGGAAGTGGTCTCCGGTGGTTTTAACGCCGAATACGGTAATGCCCAGTCCGGCATCGTCAATGTGGTGACCAAAGACGGCGGCCCGGTATTTAACGGCGGACTGATTGTGGAATACAGACCGTCCGGCCAGTATCACTGGGGTAAATTCATTTATTCCGGGCAGCATCAGGAGTGGCAGGATTGGGGTGATATCGATGCCTGGTATCCGCACTTCGCCGATACACTGGGCGTTATTGACACTGCGGAAGCCCGGCGTAACCACAATCTATGGGTCAAAAATCACACGCCTTCGGAAGATAATCCTCTTGGCGTTTATGATTACCGCAAAAATCCGTACACACGCGTTTTATTTAGTTTCGGCGGGCCCTTAGGCAACGACGCGCGCAGGCTCAGTTTTTTTCTATCCGGTGAAATTAAAAATAATCCAACCCGTTTGCCGACCCGCGAGCAGGTGCAAAAACTCCAGAACTATTCGCTGGTATTATCATTTAAACCCAACGAAACACACAGTATTAAGCTGACCGGATTGTACCAGTATTATTACTCGGGGATTGGGTCCGGCTCGGAAGATATCCGCTGGGCCGGGCTATGGTCGTCCTACGGTGCCCGCCGCAAATATACGCTGATTTATGATTCACCGCGCGAAGAAACGGTTTTTGCCCAGAACCTGAATTATAAGATAATTATCTCCCCGCGTACGTATTTGGAAACGATTTTTACTCATCAGTCGGAGCGGCTCTATGCCCTGCAGACCCCGACGCCGGCAACTGAAAAAGACCGTCAACTGCATCCCGATCCCGAAGACCGGGTGCTGGAAAACGAAGGTCCCTGGAACAGTAATTATGACTATCGATCCTATTTTACCTGGTCCAGTTTATACAACCAGGCTTCCCTGACCGATTATTATGAATTAAAATCCAATTTTTCATCACAGTTGTCCAAAACCAATTTATTCAAAGCAGGCATTGAAGCCTGGATGATGGATCAGGATTATAACGCCTCTTCTTCATTAAGCGTATCGGCTTTTATATGGCGTACAGGCTTTGCTACAAATTATAAAGCTAAAACCTGGTATATGGCCGGTTATCTGCAGGATAAACTGGAATTTGCCGGGATGGTGGCCAATCTTGGCCTGCGCTTCGATATGTATAACTTTGGCGTCGATGTACCGGAAGATAAATACAAACCCTTTTATCCTGCGGAAGGGAGTGAATCTATTGGTTTACCGGACTGGAAACCGTCAAAGACATTTCACAGCCTCTCACCGCGGCTCGGACTTTCTTTTCCAATCGGCGAAAGAACAGCATTTCGCGTACAGTACGGTCACTTCCGTTCCATGCCCATTGTTAATCGGGCGCTCGATAACCAGACCTACAACGGCTGGGGCAGTTATGGTAATCCGAATTTAAAACCCAAATTAAGCGTTAATTACGAAGTCGGCATTCAGCAAAATTTATGGGATACCCACCAACTGGACATTGTAACCTATTATAATGACTTAAAGGATCAGATTTCTACCATTTGGATCAAGAGTGCCACAGGCAGCCAGAATAAAGAAGGTGATTTTAAGAGCAGTTATCTCAGTTATGTGAACAACGGATACGGCAACTCACGCGGTATAGAAATTACCCTCAGAAACCGTAACAGCCGAACATGGCTCTATTATCTTTCATATACACTCAGTCAAACCACGATCGGCTATCACGGGCAGTATCTGGAAAGCGAAAGCATGACCGAAGAGCAGCGTCAGAAATACACCTACTCAGCCAGTGACTTTTTAGCGCCGGAGGACCGCACCCATCGTTTTAATGCCTCGCTGACTTATGTTGTTCAGGAAGATGGTGGCCTGGAAGTGATGGGACTCAGGCCATTTTCCAATCTCAGTTTAAGCGTGATATACCGCGTAGCGGGCGGATTGTCTTATTTCTATTCACCGGCATTTCAATATGAATTCCGTGTTGAATCTAACCGCCGTTATCCCCTGGAAGCACAGACCGATCTGCGCATAGAAAAAGAATTCAAAATTGATCGTTACGGGATCAAAATGGGTGTGCGCGTTAAAAATCTGTTTGATAACAAACATTTTACGCCGATCAGTAATTCCGAAGAACTGGAACGCTGGGTGCAGCGCGGCGTGACCTATATGGATCCCGATTACGACTATCAGGGTAATCCGGTTTACAGAAAAGAAAATTTGTACAATTATTTTCAGACCTATAAAAACATCCCGCGACAAATATTTTTTACCCTGGGATTAACGTTTTGAGAGACAATATGATCAGAAAATCGATGCAATATTTCATCTGTTTAAAATCCCCACCCCAACCCCTCCCCACCTGCCTGCCGTCAGGCACGGCGCGTGGGGAGGGGCAGCTACGCAAGTGGTGGCTTGCGCCAGGGGAGGGATGTTCTTTGCTTTGCTTGCGAATGAAAGCCCTATGTCTATTCAATCATGTCTTTGCGCGTTTGCATAATCATAGATGTTTCATACTAATTCTTATAATAGTTGCTCTGAGCTTCACCGCACTCCCGGCTCAGGAAAAGAATTACACCATTGTGCTCGATCGCGGACGGCTGTGGCATGCCTTTGATTATGCTCAGGAATGTCAGCCCATGGCAGACTGGCAGCGTAAAACTTATGGACTGGATTGGCCGGGTTATAATACCGAAGAATTGCCCACTGAAATTGGCGGCAGTCATAGTTATCTCGTTTCCGGCGGTTTCTATGTGATGGCCAAAACGGATACCGGAACGGTATGGGGCTGGGATGATTTCGCCGTTAACGCCCGCGGTAATGTGGAATGGACGGGTGACAATTACCGCTACCTGGTAAAAAAGCACGAAAAACGCTGGAAGAACGGTGAAAACTACTGGCTGGCTCAGATTCCAAATGAAGCTGAAGAAATTATCGATACCTATTGGGAATATAATCCCAAATGGTTCAGGGATTGGGACAATCAAAAAATGCCCATATCTGTCACCAGAACAGTACGGCAATGGTCCGGTTCCCAGGCTGATGAAGATTATATTATCGTTGAATACAAAATTAAAAATGAACATGCAGAATGGATAGGAAGGGATCTCGTACCTCTTCCTCTAAAGGGTGTTTATCTTCTTTTTACCTATGCCTTATCTCCCAATCACCGTGGCTGGAATCTGCTGTTTCCCAATTTGACCAGCGGCGCACGAAATACGCACAGTACCTATGATCCAAAAACACGCACGCTGCTGGCTCAGGCCGGAGATTTTTTGGATACACCGGTAGGAAATGAAGCATTTGATTATTTTCTGCACACCCGGTACGATCCCATTGAAGACGTTTTTGATACTGAATCTGAGTTTGTTGCTCCAGCTAAGATGGGAATCAAATTTCTGCATATTTCAGCCGACTCAACAGGAATCGAAAATCACGTGAATGGTTTTGTCTGGTCGGCCGCGCCGCCAAGCGGTGATCATTCCGGTCCTTTTCTCGGTGTGGCCGGACTCAACAATAAATATGATGCCATGGTCGATCCATTTTTGCTATCCGAAGCATTTGATGATCCCAATGATAGCCGCATGGGCAAGAGCCGCCTTTATGCCAACTGGTCGCTGGGACCGTACAACATGGAACCGAACGATTCCATCACCGTGGTTGTGGCTGAGTTTGTTGGCGGTATGTCCTATGCAGAGGCCACGGATCCCAAGTCCACCAGAGCCGATGTTGACGTTGCTGTGGATTCCGCCGCACAATATTTATCCGGGCGGGTTAACTTTAATTACGAACATGATTATACGGTGCCCGTGCCACCGCCGCCGCCGCAATTCAGCGTGAGCAGCATCGATTCCGGCGGTGTTGTGGCCAACGTAATAAGCTTTGGCGGCGAAAGCGAAAATGTTAATGATCCCCACCAGGGAACGCCCGATCTGGCCGGCTACCGCATTTACCGTTCCTGGAATTATCCGTTCGGGCCCTGGATTGAAATCGCCGATATTCCGAAAGGCGATCCCCGCTATTTTGATAATACTGCCGGTGCATATACTTTTATCGATTATAAGGTGGCGCTGGGCTTCGGCTATTATTACTCGCTTACCGCTTATGATACCGGGCACGAAAGCTGGCAGGTCGATCCGTCCGTGACTGTTCCATCGCTGGAATCATCGATCTTTGCCAATCGCAAAAAGCAAGCCTTCAATACGACCCAGTTGCCCACAGAGCGTCGACTGGATGAAGTGACCGTGGTGCCCAATCCGTTTTACCGCCATTCCGGTCTGCAGAAGGCCGGCGATGAGAATCGCATTCAGTTTGTTAATCTTTCGGAAAGATGCACGATCCGGATTTACACCCTGCGCGGCGACCTGGTTAAAAAGATAGAACATAACGATCCCGGTTCCGGTGTGGCTTACTGGAATCAGATCAGTGACAATGGTCAGTATGTTAAGAGCGGCATGTATTTTTATCACATCAAAAATGAACAGGGTGATGTGAAAAAAGGCAAGTTCGCCATTATCAAATGAGAGTAGCACATGAATCAACGGACTAAATCATCTGTAATTTTAATAATTTCACTGGTTAGCTTTAGCGGACTATTCGCCGACGCTTTTAATAAAGTAGGCACCACCGGATTCGTATTTTTACAGCTACCGGTTTCAGCCCGATATATGGCGCTGGGTGAGACAGGGATAACCCTGAATGATGCCAATGCCGAGGGTTTATTTGTTAATCCGGCTGCGATCTGTCTCAATGATCAGCAATTTTCATTCACCACTTCCTATTCAAAATGGTACGTGGAAACCAATCACCATGCCGCCGGACTGACATATAACTGGCGCGGGATCGGTACGGTCGGTATTCAGATGGTTTATTTTGATTTTGGGGAAATGAAGCAAACCCGCAATCCGGCTTCAACTGAGTTCGGTTCTTATGTGGAACTCGGCACGTTCAGCGCGGATGCGTATGCTTTGGGACTTTCTTATGCCCGTCGCCTGACAAACCAGTTCGCCTTCGGCGCTACGGTTAAATACGTCCGCGAAAACATTGCCCGGTATTATGCAAGCAATATGATTGCCGATATCGGCTTTATCTATTTCACCGGATTCAAGAGTCTGCGCATCGGAGCATTCCTGCAAAACTTCGGACTCGATGCCAAATATGTCGATGAAAAATTCAAAATGCCCCAGCAGTTGAAACTGGGCCTTTCAGCGGAGGTCCTGGGCAACCTTGGTGATAATAATTATCTCACCGTCCTTGCCGAAGCGGCCCATCCCAACGATATCAACGAACACTTTCTCGTCGGTTTGGAAGGGGTCGTCATGCGTTATGTGGTCCTGCGCGGCGGGTATAAATTCGGCTATGAAGATGAGAACCTGACCCTGGGTTTGGGTCTGCGATTTTTGCGGCAGGGCAAACAGGTGCGCTTCGACGCCGCTTTCATGCAGCACAGGCATTTCGACGCCACCATGCGCTATACTTTATCGGTGGAGCTATAAACGAAAATCAAAGTTAATTTCAATGATCTATGAAAGAGAAATAAATGGTCCCGATTCTGAAAAATAACCGGAAAATTGTAAAAGTTGCCGTTCTGCTTTTTTCATTCTTTTTTACAGCAGCCTATGCCCAGTCCGGTCTGGAAGTAAAGCTGAATGCCGGTCATCAGAATGTCCTGGATAAGCGCGGCGATCAGAGCACGGTTGGCGCAGGATTTCCCTATTTGGGCCTGCCGGACAGTGTCGACGGCGGTTACAGTGTGGGCGCTGAATTTCGCTGGCGTTTATCAAAACGTTTCCGTGCCGCACTGCATGTCAATTACGATTACATGTATTTGTATCAGAATGATGTGCTCGATGAATGGGCATGGGCCTACTGGACGGACACCTATATCGATTTTTTACCGGGGATCACTCCTGATTCGCTGAATAAAATGCTGCGCTACGAAAGCGGGGATGGCATCTTTTCGGCAATTTTTGAGCCACGTCAAGGTTTAAAAGAATTGCGCCTGTCCGCTTCATTCGGATTTACGCAGCGTATTTACGGACCGGTTGATGTTTTTACGGACCTTGAACTCGGCGCCAGCATTTATACCCGTGAATTGCGGATGACGGAGCACTGGACCAAAACCGTGCAACTGGATTCGGCCACGCTGGTCGATGGCGAATACATCACCGAATATGATTATCAATATGATTTACAACACTTCGCGCCGGCGAAACATGGTACGCGATTGTTTATTGCCCCGTCGCTGGGATTGCGTTATCGGCTTAATGAGAGCACGGCCATTGAGCTGGAACAGCATTACGTGTACTATTTCAGAAGGGAACTCACCGGTAAGATTGAGGATTTCCTGCAATTTTCCGGCAGCAGTGAAAAATGGTTTCCTATCTATTCCAAATATCAGTTGACGCTGGGTATTGTGTTTTATTATTAAACAAAAATTGTCAGCCCCAACCCTGCACCCTTCCCCACGCGTGGGGAAGGGACGGGGATGGGGAAAATGATAGGTTTGCAGATAATTTAATTATTTGACATATTTATGTTGGACAACTATTATTGAAAAAACTAAAGAGCTGATTAATGAAAATAAAAACGATACTTGTACTAATTTGTCTGGCCTTATTACTTGGAAAGGCTGACGATGCATTTTCTCAGGAAAAAACACCATGGGCAGTGACTTCAATGGTCAATTACAGCTTTCCGGTCGCCGGTCTGAGCGACTGGTTTAATCCGGCGCCGGGATTGGCCCTGGGATTCGGAAAATTTTATGATGGATGGTTCATTGACGGATTGGTTGAATACACCAAATTCAGTGACGAAAATCTTTCCGGATATCCGGATGGTAAACTCGATCTGGAACTGGAGCACCTGGGCTTGCTGGTCAACGGCCGCTATCATTTGGGGCATTTCTGGCTTCTTCGGCCCTATTTTAATATCGGCGGCGGTTTATATTACTGGAAGGGCGTCCGTGGTGAAATTCAGCCCAACACCGAGCTCGAACCGGCGCTGCCCTATATCGATAAAAAGGTGCTCGAAGAGTGGAACTGGGGCGTGCGCAGCGGTCTGGGCATGGAATTAGTAATTGTCAACCGCTTCGGTCTCGATCTTAATCTGGCTTACAGGCTGATAATCGGCGAACTATGGCCGACCCTGCAGCCGCATATCGAGCTGGAAGGCGTTTCCGGTTTTCAGACGCTGAATTTAAGTTTGTACGCTCGTTATTATTTTTAAAATAAATAAACAGGAGTTAGACAATGATTAGATTTTTACAAACCATATTGCTGATTTTTCTGCTCAGCAGTCTCGCATTCAGCCAGTATTTTACCAACTGGGTGAATTATGATTTAATTAATCCGGGCAATGACGTAACCCGTTCCGCGATTTATAATGAAAAAACGGATCATGTACTGGTAGCGACGCGCATCAACGACCAGCCGGATATTTATATCCTATCCGCGGCCACCGGCGATACGCTCGGCCGGATGGATATGACCGGCGTCAGCGGAGGCACGTATCCGATTAATTTATTGTCCATTGCTGATGACGGCAAAATTTATGCTTGTAACTTGTCGGCCCCTGCTTTCACGCCCAGCAGTACCTTTAAAATTTATCGCTGGGATGATGAAAATGCCGCGCCGGTGTTATTGTTCGATGACGCCCTGAGTAAGGGACGTTACGGCGATGCTTTTGCCGCGGCCGGTGAGGGCGAAAACCTGTATTTCTATTCGTCGGGTTGGAATCGGGATACGCTTTTAACGCTCAAGGCCGATGTCTCGGGTACGGTTAATGTACATTCAAAAATCAAATTACCGTCCAATAACAGCGCCCGGCACGGCGTCTCTCCCGTGGAACCAGGCGGCAATTTATGGATTAACGGCGCCGGCGATACCTATCCGCCGGCAAGGTTGATTACCAATGACGGAACGGTAGTGGCCGAAATACCCGATTCCCTTGTTTCACCTGGGGGAAGTTCATTTATAATGCACCAGACTTTCGGACAGTATAAATTAATCTTTGTGAGTAACGGTTTCTTTTCCAATTCTATTCGCGCCGTACGTTACTACGAGGATGAGCTGGGTACGGTGACTTTCGATTACTTCGGTGACGATTCAGATTCACTGATGCTGGCCTACAACGGCAATACGACTATCAACAATGTCAATGCTACGGCAACTCTGAGCTATGACAATCGCCGCCACAGCCTGATTACGGTCATGGGCGTCAACAGCGTCGCTTCAGTAAGTCTGGACAGCCTGCTCAAAGCTTCGACGCCGCGGGATAGCCTGCTGGAAATTAGTGTGGACGGTATTATGGATTTTTTCCCAACCGATCATGTCGGTACCAGCAATGACCGTGAAATGTACCTGACATGGTCCGAGGGTAAATTTTTTACGGCATTTACCGGTCAGACCCTGATTGATCCGACCTTAACAAATTTTTTATACATTGCCTTCGATCTGGATCCGGATGGCAGTGCAGGATCCAATACGCCGCCCGGGGAGAGCGGCGCGGTCAGCGAATTGCCTTTCAAAGCCGATGTTGTTTTTATGATCGAACCTTACACGGAAGAAGATGTCAACGGCATGCTCGGTAAAACATTTAAATGGAACGGCAGCGCCTGGACTGAATCTGTTTTTCGTGGCAACGATGCCTCACAGGGCGCTTTGTCTTATTCCAAAGCCGGCGATTTCCCGCTGACCGAATTTGCGGCGATTATGAATGACGCCGGAATCGGTAACGATTTCACCAATCTTTCGGTAATGGCCTACCTGGCAGAGAAGGGCAGCGGCGGCGAGGTGCTCAGCGCCTTTCCCGATAATAATCCCCTTGGCAATGGCGTAAAACTGGGCGCTTATTTTTACATGGATAAACTGGGCCGCGGCTGGTTTCCGGCGGATACCAATTACGTTCATATCCGCGGCGAAGGAGTTACAGCGATTGAAGATAACGCGCACTCTGTAATTAATGATTATGAACTGTATCAGAACTATCCCAATCCCTTTAATCCGGAAACCGTTATTCGTTATGACGTACAAACGTTGCATGCAACGTCTGTGCACATAGATTTGACAATTTACAATCTGCTCGGACAAAAAGTGCGTACGCTGGTCTCTGAGAAGAAAAGGGCAGGGAAGCACAAGGTGACGTTTAATGCCGGAGATTTGAGCAGCGGCGTCTATTTTTATCAACTGCGCATCGACGGCAATCCGGTTTCCACCCGTAAGATGATATTGATGAAATAGCGGTTGTGCAACTGTAATTCACTTCACTGCGATGCATTGAATCGAGCAATAAAAACACCTGTTCCGGCGTGATACAGGTGTTTTTTTTAACATGCAGTCGGCAATTTAATGACTGTAGTTGAATCGGATCATTTGAAATATAAAGCCGACGGCAGGTGTTAAATATTTGAACTGAGAATAATTGGAACGTTACATGCGAATTAAACTGATACTATTTCTGATGATCCCCCTGTTGATTTCAGCAGAGGATAAAGAACTGCGCGGCGTCTGGTTTGCCTGGGCCGGCGGCGATATTCCTTCAAAAACGTATATCGCCGAAGTGATGGACAATCTGGCGGCACATAACGTGAATACCGTTTATGTTGATGTGTGGCGCTACGGCTATCCCTATTTCCGCAGC
>CAYXRA010000012.1:0-3474 GCA_964467525.1 uncultured Calditrichaceae bacterium | reverse complement strand
CGGCTACGGTTGCCCTGTACAAATCCGAGCATGACGGCACAGAACCACCGACGAATATTTACGATTCGCAATGGATTCGCTGGCGCGCCGACAAACTCAATCTGTTCATGGCTGAAGTCTATGATTCACTGAAAACAATCAATCCCGATCTCACCATCAGTAATGCCCCTTTGTGGTACGGCTATGACCAGTTTTGCCAGGATTATCCCAACTGGATCAATAACGGTAGTCTGGATATCGTCGTGCCGCAGCTTTATTACGCCAGCAACAGTTCCTATGTTTACCGTCTGGACCGCGAACTGCCAAAGGTCAATGATAAAAGCACTTTTTATCCGGGTATTTCAACCACAGCCAACGGCGTAACCACGCCAAAAGCTGAACTGATTAAAATGATTGAATCGACGCGCAGCCGAAACCTGCCCGGTCACGTGATCTGGTATCATAAAAATCTGCGCAGTTATCTGGATACCCTTCAAAGTACGGTTTACCAGAATAAAGCAGATATTCCCTACAGAACGGAAGGCTGGCGTCTGCCGGCGATCATCGTCCACGAAACGGATGCAGGTGTGAGCCGTTCTGATGACTGGAATACTTATAGCGGCGTACCGGGTTACGACGGGATATGCTTTTATACGGTCAATGATAATGACCAATGGATTAGTTACAGCGTTGATATTCCTGAAGAAAATTGGTATGAATTATATGTATATATTATAAATCAAAGATTTGCTCATGAAAACGCCAGGTACATTATTTCACATGAGCATGGTATCGATACACTTTATGTGAATCAGCGATTAGCGGTAAACGCACGATGGTACAAATTAGGTGACTTTTATTTAACAAAAAGTGATAAAAAAAGAATTATAGATTTAAGTGCCGACAGTTTATATTATAATGATAAATACGATCACAACACTCTGTTTACCGATGCTATGATGTTAATCAAAAGCAATCGTCCGCTTGATCCCGTATCGGCGATTGAAGCTGATGCGAATCAAACGGAATCACCATTAAACTTTATATTACATCAGCCTTATCCTAATCCTTTCAATGCTTCGGTGCGCATTGATTTTCAAATCAATCGTCCGGCTGACATAAGCATAGACGTTTTTAATCTACTCGGTGAAAAAGTCAAACAATTGGCTGCCGGCAGCTATGCGGCCGGGAAACATCACTTGCACTGGGATGCCGGTAAAGCCGCGAGCGGGGTTTATTTTATTACATTGAAAAGTGAAAATACTGTCGAAACCAGAAAAGTTGTTCTAATCAGGTAATTTCAATCCATGTCAGAGTCAGCCCAAAACAATGTTAAAGCGTTTCTGGTAGAATCGGGAATTAGCCCCGGTATGCATTTGATGATGCACAGCAGCTTTCGCAACATCCGGCAGGCGTTTCCCGGAATTTTAATCGAACAGCTCATCGGCGTTATCATGGACATACTGACTTCGGACGGCTCGCTGCTGATGCCTGTTTTCACCTACTGTTTTAAAAAGAGTCAGGGTGACTATGAAATATTTGACAGGAAAGAGACGCCTTCAAAAGTGGGCGCGGTCAGCGAAGTATTCAGGAAAATGCCCGGTGTAGTGCGCACCGCCGCGCCGACACATTCCTTTGCCCTCTGGGGTGCTGTGACCAAAGAACTGGATGAAACCAATGCCCCGGCCAGTCCGCTGGGGAAGGGCAGTCCGGCCGAATGGCTGGCCAGGCAGGACAATAGTTATATTCTGCTTTTAGGCACGGACTTTACCGCGCTCAGTTTCGGACATTTTCTGGAAATCAAAGCTGGTCTGCCCTGGGCTGACTACAATCCCTGGGGATACATGCATGTTGATAAAAAAGGCGTTTCGATGAAAGGTGAACAAGAACTCATTGAAATTCCCGGATGCAGCAAATCTTTCCGCAACCTGCAGCACTATCTGGATGATAATAATTATCTTGATGCTTTTGTCCGCGACGGCTTAATCTGCTATTTGGTTTCAGTCCAAACGTTACAAAATCAGGGACTGGCTTTCTATAAACAATATCCTGAACAATTGCTTTGCAAGCCGGAAACCTGTCCGGCATGCGATGCGCGCTGGAAATTTTACATTGAGTATATTAAAAACAAAATATAACAGGCCGCAGCATGTCCTGTCTGAAATCGATTTTATTAGGATTGATTTTTGCCCAGGTGATTTTTGTATCCTGTTCGCGGCAGAACGGAAATTATCGCCCACGGAACGACGATTGATCCGGAATATTACCGGAATGCGCCCTTTTATCCCAACACGCCGTCGCTGGGTTGTATCACGGCGGCCGGGTTATGGGATGAGAATGACGGGCGCTGTATCTATAGCGATCAGCAAACTCTCATCAGCGCATACCGGCGGGCCGGCGGCGGAAAGGGCTACTTCGTTTTGGTAGAATTGGACAAGCGCCGGGAAAAGGTCCATTTATATGAGCTTCTGCCGGACTTATTAAAGGCTGAAGGTGGCTAAAAATGATCGTCAATATTTTTGCATTAAAGACAGGCGATGCGGCGGAATGATTGCGGGAAAATGACCGTAATTTTTATTAATACGTTTAAATTGAAATTGGACTAAATGATGTGTGATAAAATTATTGCATTTTAGGCTTAACGGAAATAATTTTTCACACTAAGATTCATAAGAGAAGCATTGTTAAACCATTTATCGGGAGGCAAATCATGAAGGCTATCAAGGTCGTTTTTTTTATGATTTCTGCTGTTATGCTCATTTCGTCCTGTGCGTCCAGCGTTCCGGAAGAGCAGGCAGAAATCATCACTCAGTTTGAGGGGCAGACGGTTTATACGGCTTATAATATCTGGTACGAACCTGGCAAAGAAAACACATTGTGGTGTATTAATTACAAAACAGGTGATATTATACCGGCCGGTACCGCGGTTAAGGAAGTTTCCCTGTCCAGGGCCGTTGCCGGACGCAAAGCCGGCGCCGAACCGCTGGCGGTTTCTTTTATAACGGTCAATGACGGTCAGAAATACTGGGTTAACATTAATCAGAAGTTTCATCCCGGAAAAACCATTCACGATTATATTGATCTGATGTTTACGAAAAAAACTTTTGACGAACTCACTTCGGGCTTTAGCGAAGATGAAATTGAAGCGATTCGTGAAGGCGTTGTTAAAACCGGTATGAGCAAAGAGGCCGTACTGGCCGCCTATGGCTATCCGCCGGAACACAAAACACCCGACCCGGAAAGCAATGAATGGGTTTACTGGATAAACCGCTTTCGTTCGAAGGCCATAAACTTTGATGACAATGGACGGACTTACAAACCTAAAAAAGATCCGGACGTTCTGTAATCAGAAAAACATTCAAAATCCAATCTGACTGAAAGGTTAGATTGGAATAAATTACTGATATTAACAGGCAATTTGTCTGTAATTTGAATCCGGTGTGCACGCTGTTTTCATTCTGAAATTCTTGTAGGGGCATGAAATTTCAGAGAGCG
>CAYXRA010000011.1:0-47719 GCA_964467525.1 uncultured Calditrichaceae bacterium | reverse complement strand
AGAGAAACATCGAATAGACAAACCCATTACCCCGCCAGCCACAGCATTCGGAAGTCGCTCCCGGGTTTACCCGCACAAAACGACATAGACCCGTTTTTAATTTATGAATTGACAAATTGTGCTTATTGCAGTTGCATTATTTCCTGGGATGAAAAGCCGTTATCTCGAAGGGAACAAAATTCACTTAAATTCATAGGCAATTGTAGCATATATTGGCCGGGAAGCTAATGTGTTCAAACAAGTTTCATTCCGTGGATTTGCCGGGCTTTTTTCATAGTCGGCCCGGGAAAACAGCAGAGATAAGAATTTTTGTTATTTCAGGGGATTAACTTTATATTTACCAACTTATTATGAACAAGATATTACAAATAATCGTGATCGCAGCCTCGCTGATCATCAGCGTGGGTTGTATGCACAGCCGCCGCGAGGCGCCGCCGGAAAAAACGGAGCAGGAACTTTCGCTAAAAGCGCGCGATTTTTTCCTCAAAGGTCTGTTTTTGCAGTCGGAAGGGCGCCACAACGAAGCACTGGTACAATTTTACCAGGCCCTGCATCACGATTCGTCCTCGGCCACCATTTATAACAGCATCGCTGAAAATCATGCCAAACTGGGTCACTTTGAAAGTGCTTTTATCCTGCTTAAAAAGGCGCTCAAAATCGATCCGGAAAATGAGGAAACTCTCAGCCTGCTTGCGGCCACTTCCTATTATCTGCAAAAAGATGAAGAGGCGATCAAATTTTATAAAAAGCTGCTGTCACTCGATCCATACAATAATGATGCCCGCGAATCACTGATCCTGATCTATCAACGCAATAACAATGAAATGGGCAAAGCCGAGCAGTACGAAGAAATTCTTGATCTCTATGGCAGAGACCGGGAATCTCTGGAACGCGTCGCCAATATTTATCTTAAAAACCGCAATTTTGATAAAGCACTTGAACTGTACAAAGAAATGCTGGCGATGGATTCCAGCGATGTTGAGCTGCGCTTTTCCATTGCCTCACTGTATGAAATTGTCGGCGATGAACAGAATGCCATCAAATATTATAAAAAAACACTCAACGCCGATTCCATGCATACCGAGGCCCTGGAGCGACTGGGGTTGATTTACCGTCGTAAACTGCAGTGGCAGAAACTGATCGATTTGTATCAGCCGGTGTTCGAGCGGGATACCACCGGAAATATCCCGCGCATCATGCTCGCCGACGCTTATTATTCCATGGAAGAATATGACAAGGCCGAAGCGTTTTTACTGCCTCTCGTTCAAAGTGATAAAAAAAATATTCCTTTCGGCGCCTACGATTTGATGGGTCGTATCGCCATGGAATCGAAAGAATATGAAGCGGCGCGCGGTTATTACCGCAAAATTCTCGATAAGGATAAAAAGAACCGTGTGGCCTGGCTTTTCATGGGATTCACCTATCTCGATGACAACGATTACGAAAACGCCGAACCGGTATTCAGGGCGGCTCTGGATACGCTGCCGGAAGATGCCGGTATCTGGGCCTATTACGGCATTTCCCTGCAGGAACAGGAAAAGTACAATGAGGCACGTTCGGCATTCGAACAATCACTGAAAATCGATCCGGAAAATATCACTGCCCTGCAGAGCCTGCCCGTGGTTTACGAGTCACTGGAATTATATGCGAAGTGTGACAGCCTTTATGAACAGGCGCTGCGTACGTATCCCAACAGCATCCTGCTGCTGAATAATTATGCTTACAGTCTGGCCGAGCGTGATATTCGTCTGGATGAAGCGCTGGAAATGGCGGAAAAAGCCATCAGCAAGGATCCTGAAAATAATGCTTACCTTGATACGATCGGCTGGATCCACTATAAACTCGGCAATCTGGAACAGGCCGAGCAATATATCGCCAAAGCGGTTGAAACAGGAGAACCTTCCGCGGTGCTTCTGGAACACCTTGGCGATGTTTATTTCAAAATGAATGATTTGAACAGCGCCCGCATCAACTGGGAAAAAGCACTGGAACTGGATCAATCCAATGCGGATCTGATCGAAAAATTAGAGAAAATAGAATAATGCGCTATAAATTTCTTATCCTGATTTCGCTATTTGCACTGGCCTGTGCATCGATGAAGCCAATTAAACCGGATCTTAAAAATGTAACTTACCGCGACCTTCTGCGGCGGAACGTGCAGTGGCAGGAGTCGATCAATACCCTTGACGGACAGGTGCGCATTACCCTGGATTCGCCGCAGTACTCGGGAAATTTCAACGCCGATGTTTTTATGAACAGCAGCGATTCCATGCTTATTTCGATTACCGGACCCTTCGGTATCAGTGTCGGTAAGGTCTTCATTGCCGAAAGGCGTTTTATTTTTTATAACCAGGTAATGAACCAGTTTTTTACCGGCGTAAAATCCGATTTTGAAACTAAAAACTTTTTGCAGTTTCCGATTACGCTTACAGAGTTAAGCGACATTGTTGTGGCAAAGGATCGCTTCGAAATTCTAAAAAAGGAATCGTTTACAGTTAAGGATAACGCCTATTATCTGGAAGCCGTTAATGGCAGTAACCGTTATCATATCTGGTACGATGCGCGGCTCAAACTTATTAAAAAAATTGAATATTATATAAACGATGATTTGAAGTATTACAAAGAATACGATCAGTTTTCGGAATATAACGGCATCCATTTTCCAAAGGTGATCCGTTTGGTGCGTCCAGCAGAGAAGCAAGGACTGGCCCTGTATTTCACAGAACTGGAAATCAATCAGCCGCTTTCCGAAAAATCGTTTAAAATAACGGTTTCAGATAACGCCACTCAAATCGATTTAACGATGGATAATTAACTACGGGATCAATTATGGATGTTTCTGTTGTTGTTCCGCTGCTTAACGAACAGGATTCGCTGCGGCAGTTAACCGAAGAAATTACCGGGCAACTGGATAATCTGAACAAATCATTTGAAATTATTTTTGTGGATGACGGCAGCGATGACGAGTCATTTGATGTGATTTTGAAACTGAAGGAAAAATATCCGCAAATCCGCATTATCCGTTTTCGAAAGAATTTCGGAAAAAGCGCGGCACTCAGTGAAGGATTTAAGCGCGCCAACGGGGAAATCGTCTTTACCATGGATGCCGACCTGCAGGACGATCCGGCGGAAATGCCCAAAATGATCGACCAACTGGAAAGCGGATATGATCTGGTTTCCGGCTGGAAAAAAAGGCGCCACGATCCGATCACGAAACGGCTGCCATCGAAGCTGTTCAATTTTATTACCCGGCTTTTCACGGGGATAAGAATTCATGATTTTAATTGCGGATTCAAACTCTATCGGCAGGAAGTGATCAAATCGATCCCCGTTTACGGCGAACTGCACCGTTATTTACCGGTGCTGGCCCACTGGCATGGATTCAGGGTCGGGGAGGTGGTGGTCAATCACCGCCCGCGCCAGTTTGGTAAAACCAAGTTCGGCATTAAAAGATTTTACCGCGGATTTTTTGATTTGCTGACGGTATTATTTATTACGCGTTACAAACAAAAACCCATGCATCTGTTCGGCGGCATCGGTCTGGTTTTTATGCTGCTTGGTTTAGCAATTCTGCTCTATCTTACCGTACTTTGGTTTATGGGCGAAGGGATTGGCAGAAGACCGCTGCTGTTTCTGGGCGTGCTGCTGCTCATCGTCGGCCTGCAATCCTTCTCAACGGGTTTGATCAGCGAAATGCTTACCAGCTCGCGTGACAATAATCTGCAGCAGGCCGTTGTTGATGAAATAGACTGATCAGATATGAATAAGAAATCACAGGATTTATTTTTTTCCATTATTATTCCGTCTTTCAACCGTTTTGATGAGATACAGGCTTTGCTTGAATCGCTGGCCGGGCTCGATTTTCCCCGCGACCGCTTTGAGGTCATTGTCGCCGATGACGGTTCAACTGATGATACGGAAACAGTGGTGCTCAGGGCTCAAAAAAAATACGATTATCCGTTGCAGTATGTGCGTCAGGAAAATAAAGGTCCCGGTGCGGCGCGAAATCTGGGTATGGCGCAGGCCGGAGGCGATTTTTTTATCTTTGTCGATTCCGATGTAACGGTACCGTCCTGGTGGCTGAAAAATATTGACGAGGCAGTCGCTGCGGAACAGGCCGATGCCTTCGGCGGACCCGATTCATTTAGGGCTGATTTTCCGGCGCTGCTCAAAGCCATCGACTATTCCATGACTTCTTTCATCACCACCGGCGGGATGCGCGGGAAGAAGGGCAAAAAGCTGGCAAAGTTTTATCCCCGTTCGTTTAATATGGGACTGAGCCGGGCGCTGTGGCAGAAAATCGGCGGATTCGGCGGACTGCGCCACGGCCAGGATATCGAATTCAGCAACCGGATTATTAAAAGCGGAGTAAAAGTTATTTTCATCGAAAACGCTGAAGTCTACCACAAACGCCGCACCAATCTGCGCCGTTTTTTCCGTCAGGTTTTCAACTGGGGCGTGGCGCGGATCAATTTATACAAAATCGACAATGCCATGCTGGAACCGCTGCATGGCCTGCCGGCGCTGGTCACAATGATAATTTTTATCGTTTTAATTTTAGCCCTGTTTTTCAGCCTGTTTCGCTGGATCTTTATTGCCGGACTGGCGGCGGCGATTTTCATTCTGCTGCTTTCGATGTTAGATTCGGTAAGTAAATATAAGCAGGTGCGGCCGGCCCTGTACCTGCCCGTCGTAATGCCGGCACAGATTATTGGTTACGGATTGGGTTTCATTTATAATTATATCCGGCGGGTCATCTTCGGCAAGGCTGAAAAAGTGGGCTTTAAAAAGAATTATTACAAGTGAGGATGCTATGGCTAAAGTGGCAAAAAAAGGCAAGAAAAAATCAAAAACCATGCAGCAAGAAAAAAAGGCAACCTTCGCCATTTCCGATCAACTGCAGGACGCCTTGTTTATCGGTCTGATGATAATTATTCTGGTAATTCTGCTCAAACCGCTGGTGATTGATGGTCTTTCCCCGCAGGGTGTGGACGTGCTCGGTTCCATTGGCCATAACCACCAGATCCGGGAGTACAGTGAAGAAACCGGCGAGCGGGCATTGTGGAATCCGGCGATTTTTGCCGGCATGCCTAAGTATCACCGCAGTAAACCGGCGGCTTTTTCCGTGGACACCATCCTCGATTTTATAGGCCGGCTGACCCACAATGTTTTTATCTACTATCTGTTCGGGGCTGTCGGATTTTATTTTTTACTGCGTTACCTGAAAATGCGTCCGTTGATCTGCTTTATTATCGCCATGTTGTTTATCCTGATGCCCCATTACAAATCATTGTACACCGAGGGTCATTTTACCAAATTCCGGGCGCTGATGATTTTGCCCTGGATTTTACTGTCTTTTAAATATTTTCTGGAGCGGCGTAATCTTTTAGGCGCCGCCCTTTTCGCCCTGGCATTCGGCCTGCAGATTCGTACCCAGCATTATCAGATTGTGTTTTACAGCGGCTTAATGATTCTTGCCGCGGGCATCTACCCCTTTATCAAAGACCTGCTTGAGAAAGAGTATATACGATTTACAAAATCCACAGCGATGTTATTCGTCGCGCTGGCGCTGGCGCTGGCCATGGCCGCGCAGCCGCTCTTTCTGGCTAAGGAATATCTGCCCTGGTCCAAGCGCGGCAAAACAACAATTGACGTTTCTCAGGTTAATGCAGAGCGCGCCGCTGAAAAAAAATCGGATGGCGTATCAGTTGAGTATGCCACGCGCTGGTCGACCTATCCTTCGGAAATACTGACCTGGTTTGTGCCGCGATTTTACGGCGGTATGTCCGGTGAAGTCTATCGCGGGGACGATCAAAGACTCAGGGGGCATACCATTTCCAGCTACTGGGGCCATATGCCGTTTACGCAAAGTTACGAATACATGGGGGCTATTTGCCTGCTGCTGGCGGCGATCGGATTGTACAATTTCAGAAGGAACCGGCTGATACTGAGTTTATCCATCTTCGCCTTATTTTTAATTCTGCTTTCCTTCGGACGGCATTTTCTGCCGTTTTACAGCCTGTTTTATGATTACATCCCCTTTTTCAATAAATTCCGCGCTCCGATGATGAGCGTCACCGTCACTTATTTTGTATTTGTGCTTTTTGCCGCTTACGGACTCAAATATCTTGCCGATATCGATCGCAAAGCATTTGACATTAAAAAATACCAGCCGCTGATGATCATCATTGGCAGCTTCTTTGTGCTGGGAATTTTGATATGGCTCTACGGTCAAACGGTCTCTTTTGTAAAACCGGCCAACGAGCCCTATCAGGGTCAGGTACTCGACATCATTAAAGAGGTTCGGGCGAATTTTTTTAATCAGGATACCTTGCGCTATCTTTTCCTTGTTCTGCTGGCCGGCGGTTCAATAATCATCTTTTTGATGAAAAAAATCAACTTTACTGCGCTGGCCATGATCATTGGTGTTATTGCGATTGCCGATCTGATTCAGGTTCAGAGCTGGGTGCACAAAGAATACATCGACCGGGATAAACTGGAACGGCGGTATGCCCGCAAAACATCCACCGATCAGTTTCTGCTGAACGATCCCGAGACATTCCGGATATTTCCGGCCGGACGCTTATTCACCGATAACCGCTGGGGCTACTATCATCAAACCATCGGCGGTTATACACCGATAAAAATGTATGCCATTGAAGAGCTGGTTGAAAAGAATATTTATAACGGATGGGATCCGCAATTCCCGGTCAACTGGAATGTGCTGAAAATTCTGAATGTGAAGTACGTTGTATTACAACAGCCCGTGCAGCATGAACTGCTCAGACCGGTGCATCATGATGAGGCTAACAAAATGTATACGTATTTGTTTACCGAACAACTGCCCCGTTCCTTTTTTGTAGCGCATTATGAAGTCATCGAAGATGAATTCGAACGACTGAAACGCATTAACAGCCAGGACTTTGATCCGGCCGAAACCGCTATCGTCGAGCGGGAACTGCAGCATGAGGTAAGCGCACCGGACAGCAGTTGGAACAGGCTGATTTCTTTTTCACCCAACGAAATTATTTTTAACAGTTACACCGATAAGCAGGCGCTGCTGATAATATCGGAAGTCTATTATCCGCCGGGCTGGAAAATTTATATTGATGATCAGATGGCCGAAAATATTTACAAAACCGATCACGCCGTGCAGTCGGTCGTTGTTCCGGCCGGACAGCATCAGATTGAGATGCGCTTTGAACCGGATTCGTATTATCAGAATATAACAGTGGCTTATGTATCACTGGGCATTTTGTATGCCGTAATTTTGGCATCCTTGTTTTCATATTTCATGCGCAGGAAAAAAGCTAACGGATGAGAAAAGCGCTGATTGTAAGCTATTACTGGCCGCCGGCCGGCGGTCCCGGCGTTCAGAGAGTATTGAAATTTTCAAAGTACATGCCGGATCTGGGCTGGCAGCCAATTATTCTCACCGTCAAAAGAGGCGCCTATCCGGCGTTGGATAAGTCTCTGGAAGAGGAAGTGCATTCCTCGACACTGGTCTATCGTACGGCAAATTTAGAACCGGACCAGCTCTATAAATCATTCACCGGCCTGAAACAGGACGACCGGCTGCCTGTCGGACTGCTCGCCGCGGAAAAGAAAAACTGGAAAAACCGCCTTGCCAACGCAATCAGATTGAATGTGTTTATTCCCGACGCCAAACTGCTCTGGCAGCCTGCTGCGGTTAAGGCAGGCAGGGATATCATTGAAACCCATAAACCGGACGTCATTTTTTCTTCGTCACCGCCGCCCACCACGCACCTGATCGCCCGCAGGCTGGCCCGCATCGGAAAAATTCCCTGGGTGGCCGATTTCCGCGATCCCTGGACGCAGATACATTATTACCGGGGTAAACGCTGGTCGCAGGCATCGCGACTGGATGCAATGCTGGAAAAACGGGTTACCGATGATTGTGATCTGCTAACCTGTGTCAGTCGCGCCTTTGCCGAATTGCTTCCTGTTGATGATAAGCAAAAAATAAGAATTTTGCCCAACGGATTCGACGCGGCCGATTTTCAGGATAGTATGCAACGTCCGGAAAGATTCCGGATCATTTATATCGGCGGACTCAATCCAAACCGGTTTTACCCGGAGTTTTTTGAATCGATTGCCAGGCTGATTAGTTCGGACAAAATGCCTGCGGATAGGGTGAAAATCATTTTTGCCGGACAGGTTACCCTGGAAATTAAAGAAAAAATCTCAGATATTTTTAAAGATGCTCCGGTTGTAAAATTTTCAGGATACGTTAATCACGATGAAGCAGTGCGCTTAATGCAGTCGGCCGCTTTGCAGTTGCTTTTCATGGAAAAAGTGGAAAAGTATGAAGGGCACCTGCCGGGCAAATTATTCGAGTATCTCGCCGCCGGCAATCCGGTGCTGGGCGTCGGATCAAAGTCCGGGGAAGCGGCCCGAATTCTGGAAAAAACGAAATCAGGCTCGATCATTACGGCCGATGATGATCCCGCGCCGCTGATTTTAAAGGAATTCGAAGCATGGCAAAAACAGGAAAGGCGCAGTCTGAATAAAAAAGAAATCGCCCGTTACTCCCGGGAAAATTTAACAAAACAATTGGTCGAAATCTTCAACGGTCTGCTGGCATGAGTTTAAATAAAAAAATGTTCATGTTTGAAAAATTTCTCACGGATCTGAAAAGCCAGAAACAACGCTATGCGATCCCGGATGATCTGCATAGTACAGAATTGAAGCACTATTATTTTATATTTAAAGAAAAGCGTTTGTCAGCGGGCAAGGATCAGGCGCTGATCAATAAATTTGATGAAAACGGCATCCCGGTTAATCGCACCTACATTGATGTGACGGATAAGGAATACGTCTACTTTCCCATCTCAATCGGACAAATGGGGCTGGCGGTTTTTCATACATACTTAGATACAAAACAAGAAAAAGATAAAGGGCGCTTTTTAAAATTCGTCGACTGGTTTTTTAATAATGCTGATGAAGATAAGGATTTGGGCATCCGCTGGCTGACGGATGTGGCTTTGCCGCAGTATAAAAATCCGGGACCCTGGCAGTCGGCATTTTCGCAGAGCCGGGGATTATCTATACTGCTGCGCGGTTTTCAATTAACCGGAGATGAACGCTATGCGAACATGGCGGAGCAGGCGTTGATTCCCTTTGCAAAACCTGTCAGCGAGGGCGGCGTAACATGTTTCAGTAACTGGGGGCCGTTTTACGAAGAGTATACGGCCAAAGTACCCACGATGGTACTTAACGGAAAAATTTTTGCCCTGTGCGGTCTGCACGATTTTGTACGCGTGTTTCCGGAAAACCGGACTGCTACAAAATTATTCGAAAACGGCGTCGAAACGCTCATTAAAATTTTACCGCAGTATGATATGGGATTCTGGTCGCGATACAATTTATGCGACGCCCCCTGGTATCCCGGAATCGATCCCGCCACCATCAGCTATCAGCGGCTGCACGTAACGCAGCTTGACATGATGCGCCGCTTAACGGGCGAAGAAATTTTTAAGCAGTATGCCCAAAAGTTCGCTAAACAGGATACCTTGTTTAATGCATTGCGCATGTACATGATCAAATACCGGGCCTTAAAAAAAATAGGGAGAATCTGATGGCCGGCGTTTTATTACTGGTATCAAAGAATAAAAATGCAGATCTCGAACAGAAAGTCAAACCGCTCAGACAGTATATCGATGACAATTTTAAGTCCGAATTTAAAGACATAAAACTCAACCGCCCTCAAAAAGATCATCTGCTGATTGAGTTTAGAAAAAACGACTATCCCAAGTATTTTTCTGATGAAAAAGGGAACTGGCTTACCTATTCCGGCCATGTTTTTGATCTTAGCGAGACGCGCCGTTATGATGCAAAATCGCTTTGGGAGCTCTATAAAAAAATCGGTAAAAAAATGCCTGGCAAACTGGATGGTCATTTTGTAATCAAACTTTATGATGCCGAACAGGATGAACTACTGGTAATTAATGATTTCATTAAGAACCGCAGCGAATTTTTATGTGAAACAGAAGACTATATCATCTTTACGCCTTTCAGCGTCCTTAGTGCCGCTATCCGGGAGCCGCAGCCCGACTGGCAGGCTCTAAATGAATACATGTGGCGTTACTACATCCTGTCCGAACGTTCCCTGTTGCGTGATGTAAGCCGTTTGCCGATGGCCAGCTTGTATAGTATTAAAAACGGTGAATTGAAACGGGAAACCTACTGGAAGTGGCCGCGGAGCTATACAAATTTTTCTTTTGAGCAGGAAGCGGAAAAACTTTCGGCAAGCATGCAGGAATCGGCGCGGCTTGCCGGCACGTTCGATGAAAAACCGGTCATTGAGTTGACCCTGGGACAGGATTCGCGTCAGGTGGCGGCCGGGTTTACCAGTCAGCAAATCCCCTTCACTTCAGCGATCTACGGCAAAGAAAATTTTTATGAAGTGATTAAAGTAAAGGAGATGACTGCGCGTCAGAATATCGAGAACAGGCATATTGTCCTGGGCGAGGATTATCTGAGCGATCCGTGGTATTTTCATAAAAAGGGTATATTGTTAAGCAGTGCCGAAGAACCTGGCTATATTATCGGACGAATTCTGTATATGCGCTCGCAATATCGGGACTGGTCGTCCTTGGCCATTAACGGTGTTCATGGCCGCTATTACAAGGACGGGCTATGGAATGAGATGTACGTCCTGAATTTGTATCGCGAACCGCGCCGATTTGACCTCAATAAGTTGTTAAAGCTGCGGGTGATGAATAAAAATTACCGTGATGATATTTTCAATTATGCCTTCCGCTTAGTCAAGGATCAGTCCGCGGAATATTTTAAAGAGATGACCCTGCGCTCCATAGCCGGACTGGAAAACAGTCCGATGGCCATTCAGGTTGATAAATTCGACACCGACCATTACGGCAACTTCGGTCTCGTCGGCAATACCGGCAGTGATTTTATCATTGATTTGATTTCGCCATTGCTTTTAAGGCGTAATATGGAACTCGCCCTGACCATGCCCGTATCCTGGAAATATAATCTTTCGAAAATACAACGCGCCGTCGTTTCGCGGCTGGATGAAAAATTAGCAGCGGAAATAACCAGTTTTGGTGAAATCAATATGCTGCCTAAACAGGGTATTCATTATTTGCCCTTTATAATGAATTATTGGTTCAATCAGTCTAAAAAATACCGGGATAAAATCAAGAACAAAATGGGTATGTCCGTAACCACACAATTACAAAAAGCCTGGGACTACTTACCGGCACATAAAAATACTTACAAAAATGGTGAAGTTCAGGAACTATTAAGGCATAACGATATGGCCCTAAATGAGGTTTTGGATAAAAATCAGTGGCAGAACTTTCTGGCGGAATTCGAGCATGACAAAGAAAAGCAGGTTGTGGATTATGAATATTTGTTTAAAATACTAAGCGTCGAATATCTGCTTAAAAAATCGCGAGAGCTGTGGCAGGCGTCTAAATTTTAATGTGAATTTAATTCTTTATATTTAAAAAAAATGGAAATTATAAGGTTAATCTATTACATTTCTTGATCATTTTTAAATCAATTTAACGAATTAAGATGAGTAAATTTTTAAATAAGCAGCAATATTTCTAATGGGTGAAAATAAATTTTATTTACAGTGCAGGCAGTGCAGTACAATCGTTGCGTCATTTTCCGAATGGTTCAAAAGCGGACAAACATGTCCCGAATGCAGCGGTAAACAGGTTTATGTTGAATATAACGCAGGTTATGATTCATTAAAGAGAATTATAGAGCAAGATAAAAAACCTTCGAGTTTATGGCATTACCATGATTATCTGCCCCTCGATTATCGTGAAAATATTATTTCTTTTGATGAAGGTATTGTGCCAATAGATCGCTGGCGATTTATAGAAGATTTTGCAAAAAATAATTTTGGAATAAACTCTAAAATATATGTTCAGCGCTATGATTTGAATCAGGCAACCGGTACGTTTAAGGATATGGCCGGGACCGTGGTGGCCAGCGTTATGAACGAAAACAAGAAGACCAGTTATGTTGTTGCCAGTACCGGTAACATCGCCAACGCCTATGCCAAATATCTTGCGGCTGCCGGTATTACGGTTTATGCCTTTATTCCCAAAATTTCATCGTTATTCATGGAGGCGGGCATTGCCGCTTACGGTCAGAAGGTATGTCGTGTGGACGGTGATTATGACGCCGCCAAAAAAATGGCCGCCGCGTTTGCCGAAAAGCATGGTTTTCTTCTCGCCGCGGGCAACTTTGATCCGATGCGCGTGGAAGCAAAGAAAACCATGGTTTATGAATGGGTTCGTTTGATGGATGATTTTCCTACGGTGTATATTCAGGCGCTCAGCGGCGGGACGGGTCCGCTGGGAATTCAGAAAGCTTTCAGCGAGTTGGAACCGTTGAATATGATTAATACGATGCCGCGACAAATTCTGGTGCAATCCGAAAAATGCGCGCCGATGGCCTTTGCCTGGAAAAAGGCAAAGGAAAATAATTTTCCGCCTAACTGGGAAAACGATTATCCGGTTATCGAAAACCCGGAAACCGAAATCCCAACCCTATCAACAGGCAATCCCAAAACCTATCCCGTGCTGGGGAAATTCGTAAAAGAAACAAACGGTGAAATCATTGCCTGTGATGAGACAAAAGCGGTTGATGCCGCACGACTGGTAGCCCTGGAGGCTTCGGTACTCAGCGGCCCTGCCGCGGCGCTGCCGGTTGCCGGATTACTTGAATCCATAAAATCAGGTCTGATAAAAGACGGTGATGTAGTTTTGCTCAATCTGGGTGAGGGCATCGGACGGTCACCTGATTTTTTACAGCGGCTCACAGCACCGGTAAAACCAGAAAAAGATCTTGATAAATTTTCTTTATACGACCGGGACAAAAGACTGGAACAGGTCCGGAATGCAATTTATCAGACATTTGCTTAATCAGATAGTAGGTTAACTTTACAATGCGCTACGACAATCAGTTTATAGAAAAGGCCAATCGAGGTTTGGAAAGTAAGGATGTGAATAGAATCCTGGATTGGGCATTTGAGACTTTTGGTGATGATGTGGGTATGACAACTGCTTTCGGTTACAGCGGGGTGGTGCTGCTTCATCATGTGCTCCGAATAAAACCGGATATCGCTTTGTATTTTATCGATACCGGCTTTCATTTTCAGGAAACCATCGATTTTGCCGAAACCCTGGCTGAAGACTGGAAATTAAATCTAAAGATAATCAAACCTCAAAAAACAAAACAGGAATTGGAAAATAAGCTCGGTTCGCCCCCGTATCGCAAGAATCCCGACTTATGCTGCTATTATAATAAAGTGAAGCCCCTGCTGACTTTTCTTGAAGGTAAGAAAGTATGGCTAAGCGCCATCCGGCGCGACCAGGCCAGCACACGTTCAAAAATTCAAATTGTGGATCTGGACGGACGCAACACGCTTAAATTGCATCCGCTTTACAACTGGCGCAGAGAAGATCTCTGGGAATATATTGAAATGCACAACCTGCCCTATAATCCCCTGCATAATCAAAATTTTATTAGTATCGGTTGCCAACCCTGCACCGTTGCTGTTGACGGGGCTATGCATGAAAGAGAGGGACGCTGGCCGCACAATAATAAAGTTGAATGTGGTATTAATATGTATGCCGGCAAATAAATTTTATGCGTGAACGTATCCACGAAAAGCAGATGAGTCAGGTTCTCATCCGCGCGCTTCAAAATAAACTTATCGAAAGTCAGGACACGGCAACCATTTTCTATGATTTGTCCTATTTAAAAGAACGCATTGATTCTTTAATCGAACAGTTTCCGTCAACTGCCCTGCACGCCATTGCAACGAAGGCTAATCCCTTACCGGAAATTTTGAAATATATTAATCAGCCGCAGATTGGCGCCGAAACGGCGACATTATCCGAAGTGCATCTCGCTTACAAAAGCGGCTATAAACCGCAAAGTATCGTTTTTGATTCTCCGGCAAAAACAGAAGATGAATTAACCTTCGCCCTGGAAAAGGGATTGCACATCAATGCCGATTCATTCGGAGAACTGGAACGGATCGCCGGATTAAAAAATCAAATCGATTCAAAGTCCGATATTGGACTGCGGGTCAATCCCAATGTGGGGATGGGAAAGATTGGTATAACCAGCGTGGCCGGCAGTTATTCCAAGTTTGGCATTCCGCTGGATGCACACAGGGAAAAAATAATCCAAGCCTATCTGGACCATGAGTGGCTCAATGGTATCCACCTGCATATCGGCTCGCAGGGGTGTTCGCTGGAACAACTGATCACGGGCGTGGAAAAGGTGCTGACATTTACCAAACAGGTCGATGAGCGGCTTGAGGCGGCATCCCGTCCGAATCGAATCAAAATTATTGATATCGGCGGCGGCCTGCCGGTTTCTTATCATAAAAACAAAACGGTGATCTCATTCAAAGAATACAAAAAAGCTTTAGCCGGGCGCTGCCCGGAGCTGCTCAGCGATCGCTTCAGATTAATCACGGAATTCGGTCGCCATATATATGCCAATACGGGATGGATCGCCTCGCGGGTGGAATATGTGAAAAAAGATAACGGAACAAATACAGTGATCAATCACGTCGGCGCCGATTTACTCATGCGCCGCTGTTATCATCCCGACGACTGGTTCCATGAGATTTCGGTGACAAACGGCAGGGGCGAATTAAAAACCGGCGCGGCAACGGAGAAGTATATCATCGCCGGACCGTTGTGTTTCAACGGCGATATCATTGCCCGGGATATTATATTGCCAAAGATAGATCCGGGGGATTATCTGTTAATCCACGATGCCGGGGCTTACACGCTGAGTATGTACTCGCGCCACACCAGCCGCCAGACGCCCAAAGTGCTGGGGTATGAAGATGAGGGGGCAAATTTCCGGTTGCTGAAAAAACGTGAAACCGCGGATGAGGTCTATTCATTCTGGCGGTGACCGGGCGGGATGATTGGTTTATATTCTAATTTTGAAATAATATGGGCTCGGGAGAGTTAATCACAAATTGACTTCCTTTTTGTGTCCCTTTCGCGATTTAGTGTTTTGGCGGCTGTTTTTTTCTGCCACGAAAATACTAATACCTGCAATGTCTTTTTTCTATATCTTTCGAAATAGCATTAAACTCAGTTAGCGATCATTTTGGTGATATTATAGATATTTGTTAAATTGTGAAATCAGCTTGAAAATAAAAATCAAAAATGAGGTGAATAATGCATATTTTGGTTCTCGGGGCCGGCAGGATGGCCTACGGACTGGTACACGATTTTCTAAACGTCGGTGGTGCGCAATCCGTCACCATCGCTGATCAATCCGCTGAAGCGCTGGATCGGCTGGCCGATCATTTCAATGATAAACGCATTAGTATAAAAGTATGTGATGTTGAAGATACAAGTACGCTGCGGCCGCTTTTCGGAAATGCGGACGGCGCAGTGAGCGCGGTACCCTATAACTACAACTACGCGCTTAGTAAGCTGGCTATTGAAACGGATACCTGTTTCGTGGATTTGGGCGGTAATAACGATATGGTGACCAAACAGTTCGGCCTGTCCGATACCGCAAAAGAAAAAGGCGTTGCTCTGGTACCGGACTGCGGACTGGCCCCCGGAATGGTTTCCATTATCACGGCCCATGCCGCAGGCGAACTAGCCCGCGTCGATTCGGTCAGAATCCGCGTGGGCGGTCTGCCGGTTAATCCCGATCCGCCGCTCAATTATGCGCTTAGTTTTTCGGTGCACGGATTGATCAATGAGTACATCGAGCCGGCTGTAATTCTGGAAGACGGGCGCATCAAAACCGTGCCTTCGCTAACCGGCGCGGAAGAAATCGAATTCCCCCGTCCGTTTGGTTTGATGGAAGCCTTTTATACCTCAGGCGGTGTATCGACGCTGCCCGATACTTTTGAGAATCGGATCAGTCAGCTCGATTATAAAACGATCCGCTATCCCGGTCACTGCCACATCATGAAAGCGATGGTTGATCTCGGTTTTGCCGATTCGTCTGAAATCGATTTGGACGGAACGCGCTTTGTGAAGCGGGATCTGTTCGAGACGATGCTGTCAGAATCATTTAAGGACACATCCGCGGATGATGATGTGATCCTGCTGCGGGTTGTGGCGAAAGGCAATAAACGGGGTGCGGCCAAAGAATTGCGCTACCAGGCCATCGAGTATGGCGATAAACATGCCGGACTAACCGCTATGATGCGCATGACGGCTTTTCCGGCGGCGATTATTCTGCAGATGCTGATCGGGGGAAAGATAAAAGAAACGGGTACCCTGAAACAGGAAGTTTCCGTTCCGCCTGAACTATTTTTGAGGGCATTGGAAAAACGAAATATCAGGATAGAAATAGAGTCCTGAACATTCAGCGTAACAGGGTGATTTTTGTAAATGCCCTATAATCACGGCCTTCGATGAGGCAATGATAGATTCCGCTCGAAAATGATTCTGCATGCCATTGTATACTGTTTTCGCCCGCTTGATACAAAATGTTGGATGACAGTGCCGCCACCTTTTTCCCCAGTATATCGTAAACCGAAATCGTTAGATATTCGGACTCATCGAGTGTAAATATAATTGTTGTTGAGGCATTGAACGGATTTGGGTAAGCCGAAATACGGGGCGAGTAGGGAAACGGATCGGTGTTGCCGGCAATTGCTGTGGTGGTGGCCGGATCGCTGAGACGGGCTGTAGTTGCCAGGGCGGCCCTGGTTACTTTTTGTAATAACTGCGGGCGCAGCGTACCAATGGTATCGGCTTCGCTGTGATAGTTTGGATTTTCCAGGTAATAGGGATAGTCATTGTTCCAGGGGCGGTCGTTTTCCATGAAAAGAATAGCCGGGTAACCATAATCCCAGTACGACTGATGATCACTGAATGATACCTGCACGGGCTGATCATTGGAATAAAGACTGTCGGTATAAAGATCGATGGAATTCTGAGCCATATCGGCCAGCCAGCGGGAATCCGTGTTCGAGATGACTTCTACGTAATTGTAAGCGGGATTGTAGGCAATCATATCCAGTACAATTGCCGCATGCAGATTCAGATTTTGTTTAGAGGTATTGTGGGCATCCCAGAGACTGCCGGCATGATGCACGGACGGATTTACCGGATGATACTCCTCGGCGGCGAAAGCTATAAATTTAATCATACGCCGGTTTTTGAAATCATTTGCAGGATCGCTTAAGATACGGGCAATTTCCATAACCGCTGCAACGCCGCTGGCATTGTCGTCCGCGCCTTGTGCCTGAATGGACTCCCAGTTGTAGGACCAGTCTTTTTCCCGGCTGCCGCTGGCATCGTAATGGGCGCCGAGGACAATAAATGTATCGCTTTGGATATTATTATTCAATGTTGCAATGATATTGATTACGGGGTAGTCATTATAGGGGGCGTCGGAAGTACCGATTTCGAAGGTGTCGCGCTGAACGGATGTGATTCCCGGCAGCGATTCGAAATAGCGGGCGATATATTCGGAAGCATAGTAATTACCTGGTGTATAGGTAATGCGACTGAAATAACCGCCGGCATAACAAAGGCTATCGATGTGCGTTTGCAGGTTTTCCGATGACACATTTTCCGCAAGGTTCAATAATGCAGCGGATTGCGTGCGTCCGTTACTGAACAAAAGCAGGGTTAGCGAAGATATCAATATCAAAGTCCGGTAAAGCATGAAATCACCTGTAAATTTTTTTTAAAAAAAAGAACCTGTCCCGAAGAACAGGTTCTTTATAAACGTCTGCTATAAGTTAATTATTCTTCATCAGAAAGAAACGGCAAAAGAAAGGCGATGAATATCGGTAATCACACCCATTTCGGCAAAAGAATAATCCAGCGCAATGGGCTGCCCGCCGAATAGCTCGTATTGTACGCCGGCGCCTAAGGTAAAGCCGCCTTCATCGGCGCGGAATTTATAGCCGCTGCGGACAAATATCATCTGGTCGAAACCGTATTCCAGACCCAGGTTGTACTGCTCAAGATTATTATTGGGATGAATAACATCGAAAGCAGAAATAATCTTGTTTTTGCCGCTTTCCCAGGCATCGATTGAAACGCCTACGCGAAAATTAATGGGCAGAGAATAATTGTTAAAATCCTTCTCTCTTTTGTCATCACTGAAGTCGATGTAATTACCGTCAAAATTGATCTCTCTTGCGAAATGCAGGATAGACATGCCCAGTTTTAAACCGCGAAAACCGGTGCGGTAAACCGTCCCGATGTCAAACGCCCAGGTGTCGTAGCCATAATCCCAGTATTTTTCATGGACCAGTTTAACCGTCGCCCCAACCGAAAGCCGGTTGGTCAGGAAACGTGCATAGGATAAACCGAAGGAATAATTGGAAATACCAAAGGTTTGTCCTGATAAGCCTTCGGGATCATCAATGGTGGTTACGGCCATATCATCGGTGCTGAGAAAGGTTGTATTAATTCCGATGACACCCCAGGCGTCGAGATTCCAGGCGAAAGAAAAAGCGCCCAGAGAAATATCTGCCGGCCAGCGGTTATAGGCCATGAAAAAATTTCGCTTTTCGACTTCTACTAATCCGGCCGGGTTCCAGAAAACACCGCCGGCATCATTGGACAGGGTGGTGTAGGCCTCCCCCATCGCAGTACCGCGTGCGCCCATTCCGATTTCGAGAAACTGGGCAACAGCGGTACCTACAGGCGCAAACTCCTGAGCCTGCAAACTAAAAGACAGGCTTAAAAGTAGAACTGTACTGATATATAAAACTTTTTTAATCATAATTTTTACCTCATCCAAAATGGTTAACGATTACCGTACAACCACAAATTTACCGATTTTCTGACCTGCGGAAGGTGAATCTACCACATAAATATAAATTCCGGGTGCGGCTTCCTGATCATTTCGTGTGATCAAATCCCATTCTGCTACGCCTTCATTTGTTTCAGGCACGAAATCACTCGAAACCAGAGCCACATCGCCGGCCTGGACTTCATCAACAAAATCAAAATCCAGTGTGTAAATTTTAATTGTCGCATCTGCAGGAATATTTATAAAACGAATACGATGTTTCCACGGATCAGCATCGCCCGGTACCGGATTGTCCCAACGGGCACTGGCGACGAATGGATTGGGTACTACCTTTACGCGTGAAAGATCTGTCTGCGCAACCGCCGATGGAATCACGGTCTGAACATTTGTTCCCGGATTCGGATCGTTTGGACCAAAGAAAGGATCTTCACTATAGGATGTAACCGAGTAATAATAAACCAATCCGCGCGTCACATCGGTGTCGATAAGTTCGAATTTGGATGGGTCATCTTCGGCTTCCTGCGGCGGCCAGCCTGGATCATCAATGTTAAACACGGCCAGGGTATCCCATATAAAGTTATTATTCTCATCGCGTCCCTGACTGCGATAAACACGATATCCCTTAAATGAGGCGTGATTTGAAGGTTCTTTACTCCATAATATCCGCGTTCCCTGGGTAATGCCGTTTTCAACAAAAGCCTTGAGTTCCAGTTCGGGTTTAGGCGCCGTGCTCGTAGAAAGCACGTAGTCATTATCAACGATCAGTTTGGCAACATCCATGATGTTGACCAATTCCATCAGGCTGTAAATACCGGCGCTGTCCGGATCGGCGCCAACACCCATAGCAAAAGTAATGACCACAGAGTCACCGGGGGCCAGTACATCCAACGGCCCAAGGCTCATGACTGCCCGGTAATCATTGGGGAAGGGTTGTCCGGTCGAGGGATTGACAAGGACGCCGGAGGGGCCATCCGATTCAAATTCCTTGGGGGCCATCATGCGGTCGTATGATTCCTGGTCGGATGCCGGATCGTTATAAATATGATTGGTATGAAAAGAGCTGGGGCGAAATGACGCCGGTTCGGTTTTTAGAATACGAAAACCGAGGAATCCCGGTGTCTGGTATTTCCCGTTGATTCCCGGATTAAACGCATCATCTTCCGGGGCATTGTCGTCATCATCCCAGGCCGGTACCTGCGGATTATCTCCATCCCACATGAACATCAGCGTGCTGTCCGGTACGCCAAGCGCTTCTTCAACGGTTAAACCGAGATCCTGAATGGTTTGCTCCCATTCCGGGAATAAGGTTAGCATATCCCAGGATGCATTTACACCGGCGTGGTCATCCTGATTGGAAAACTGGTATTCGGCATTCCAGTCGGGCAGTTTGGATACGTCGCCGTCGAGACGATACGTGAAATAAAATTCTTCCAGGTTATGTCCGTTTTCAACCTCAGGTAAACCATCGTTGTCCGTATCGATACCGACATTTTTGATGGTCATCTCATAGATAATGAAGTCGTCACGGAAACTTTCGGGCCAGGCATAAGTGCGTTCGGTAACTTCCACGCCCAGTGGAAAATGACCGCTGCTGGCCAGTGGCGCCTTCACATCATAGTAGCGGGTATAGGTGGCGCTGGGCGCCCGGGGATCGTCTGTGTAAAAATGCACGGAATCGAGCGGAGCGTATTCCGAATCTTCCGGCTGGGTGGAGTGCACCTCACCGTCAACAAATGCGGAAATCCAGGGTGAACCGCGGTATAAGTAGGAATTTCCCGAACCGCCGGGCCAGTCCCCGGAAGGTGTGCGACCCTGATAGGCGTCATCACCGGTTTTTCCAAAATTTGTTACGCGGGACCATAAAGTCCCGATTTTATGAAATTTCCAGTCGTCTTCGACGATTGGGCCATCGTTTACCTGCTGTGCTTTCAAAATGTTGCGTTTCTGTTCGCCGTCCTTATCGGCGGCAATGAGCAGCGTAGTCAATGCAACGGTCAGCAGGAAAATGATGTATATGGTTGTTCTTGATTTTGTTATTTTCATTCATAGCCTCCTGAAATTAGAAGAATAAACCTAAACCAAAGCGTATTTGACGTCCTGCGCTGTATGCCTGCGGATTGCGATAGTAGGTAACCATATCCGCGGCACGGAAAACAACGGACGGATCGCCTTTGATTGTCGGGTTGTTAGCGTCGCCGTCATCATAGTATCTGGCATTACCGATAAAGTTGACGTTTTTACGGTTAAATAAATTATAAACATCCATAAAGACATTAATACCGAAATTCCCAACGAGAAATTTTCGGATGATTTTAATATCCGTTGTTGAAGTCCAGGGCAGACGCTGATCATTCACTTTATTTGTACCAACAGAGGAATACGGTAATCCGCTGCCATATGCGAACTGAATATTGGCGAGCCATTTGCCAATCGGATAGATGCCTGCAAAGTTAAAACCGAATTCATCGGGCGTACGCAAAGTGATATTTGCATTGACCGTATGCGTCTGATCAAAGCTTAGAATATTCATTCGTTTCACACTTGTAAATGAACCGGAACCGCCGGAAGCGCTTGAGCTGCGGCCTTTGGCGATAGAGTAAGTATAATTGACGCTGCCGCCCCAGAAACGTCCGGGTCTTTTGCTGAATGTGAATTCGGCGCCTTTTATATTACCATAGTCGGCATTTGTATAAACATTCAGCTCGCGGTTCTGGATGGTGCGTCCCACATATTTTTCCCAGTTCATCAGATCGGTAACGTCTTTATAATATCCGGTTACCGTAAATTTAATGTCATTAGAGATTTGCTGTTCGACACCAATCTCGTAGGCGACGGTTTTTTCGGGATTCAGGCTGGGATTACCGACGTAGTTTCCAACTTTGGTGAGCGCCTGCATCTGATAATTCCGGAACAGATAATAGGCATCCGGTCTCTGGAAGTAATGTCCGTAAGTGAAATGCAAAACACTGCGGTCGGTGATCGGATGTGATATGCCGATGCGCGGACTCAGCTTGTATTTAACCTCTGTTTTTTGCGGATCAATTATAATTGGCTCGCCGTCTTCACCGATTTCGGAAAATGGCCGCTCGTAACTGCTCGGATATTCAACGGGCTCACCGAAGGCATGGGGACTGAATGCATCAAATCGCAGACCGATCAAACCGATGATGCCGGCAAATTCAAGTTTATCCTGCACATAAGCGCCAAAGTCTACTGAATTTTTATCCCAGATATCCAGACGATTAAAGCCGACGCCGAGGCCCCAGCTTACATTTTCCACTTTTGTGCGGTGGTGCATCAGTTCGAGGCCGGCTTTTACCAAATGATTCTTTGTAGCCTGGCTAACCAAATCCATCTTAACGCTGTTAGTCGATGATTGCTGATCCAAATAAGCAGGATCATCTCCGCGCACCCACCAGTAATTGGATTCGCGTTCGCGGTAAATGGGGTGCGGACCCGGTTTATCCAAGTCCCATTGAATGGCTTCATCGCGGTCACCGTCTCCGTCGCGATCATCCACATCAGGCGTAAAATAAGTGTATCCGGAAGTAAGCGAACTTAAGCGGATTTCATAAAAAGTACGGCTGTTTAACGTATGTGACCACAGCAAGTAGCCGGTTGTGCTGGATTGTTGGCGATCCCAGAGATAATCCTGCATGCCGGACATGTAATAATTGTTTACCGTCAGGAAGGTATCGCCTGCGGCAGTTGTGCCTGTACGATTTTCGGTAGTGACTGTACCATACAGGTCTTCGTCCGTGACATAATGATAAATGGACAATACACTATCCTGATTTACACCGGCATTGTATTGATCTGAAATATAATTCGGACCCGGACCATAGTAGGAAGCAGGATAATAAAACTGGTCCCATTCGCTGTAGCTGAAGAGCCCGCCAACGGCCAGTTTCATCTGGGGGGATAAACGATAGGTTATTTTTGCCTGCCCCGATTGATCAACGCGTTGTTGATTCATATAGAATCCCTGATTTCTGTCAGTCCATTCCCCTGAAATAGAGAAAGAAAGTTTATCAGACAGGAAGGGGACAGGGCCGCTTAAATTCAGTTCCCAGATGTTTTGAACAGGTTGTAAACGATTAAATTTGAAACCGTTTTCTTCAAACTCGGTTTCTGCTCCGATACTTTGATGGGTGTACCTCAGGCGTCCGGCATATTTTACCGCCCCTTCTTTCAGAGCGAGATTAATGATACCGGACTGAACGTTGCCGTATTCAGCACTAAATCCACCAAGCGACACTTCCATTTCTTCAATGGCGTATTCCGGAACATCGCTTGTAAAACCGCCGAGATTACCGGAATAATTACCTGCCTGGTCGCGAACCGGGATACCATCGATCAAAACCAAAACTTCACCGGAACGGCCGCCACGGAAATGCGAACCCACAACACCAGCCTGATTCTGAGCGATTTCCTGGAAGCTGTTTACCGGTTGTATTTCGATTTCTTCCGAACTGACGAAATGTTTAGTGGATATCTCGTCTTTTCTAATGATAGGCCGCTCGGCAACAATCGTAATCGCCTCCGAAGTTTCCAGTGTGGTCTCAGCCATTTCGATATCAATTGTAGTAGTGAGGTCCACCACAACTTTTACTTCTTTAACTATGACATCCTGGTAGCCGACATATTGTGCTTTGAGGGTATAAACACCCGGCGAAATATTCAGGATGACATAATATCCGTCAATATCGCTGGATGAACCCATTGTTGTGCCTTCAAGTGTAATGTTTACACCCGGTAAAGGCTCCTGCGTATTTTTGTCGATCACACTGCCGGCAATCTTACCGGTAACGCCCGCATACGCCGTTGTGCCTATTGAAAACAATAGGAGGAGTAAGGCAAATTTTCTAATCATCGAAAACCTCCGTTAAAAAATAAGTGCTTTTAGTGAACTTTTGTGGCTGGTTATCTCTCATCATTTGATATATAAAAGAATTCTCCAAAATATGCAATAAAAATTTGGTTTACCATTAAAGGATCTTTTAACCTTTGTACATCGCTACGAACGCGATCCCTTTTCAAATACCGAATCGCCCTTATTATTAAAGCTGCATATTCCGGATTAATCAATGCCACTGTAAAATTAAACTAAAACCGGTATTGATAACCAATATTGATCACGGCACTGCTTGTGGAAAAGGATTCCTCTTCCATTTCATGTTCCAGGTTATGCAGAGCCAGCTCAATAAAATATTTATCCATGAATTGCAGACCGGCCATATAGAATGCACCAAATGTTCCCGAAGTAAAATCGATTTCACGTGCCTGATTGTTCTCGAATCCTTCATATTTACCAAAATAATAGCCGAGACCAATACGAACAAAAGGATCGATCCTGCCCAGGTCCAGAGATATTTTGCCAAAGAATGCACCGTAATACTGTGATAATTCGGCTCTTTCCCGGCCTTCGCTGGATTCAAACGGGAATACCAGTGTATTTAATTCGATTCCGGTTTCGAGATAGGGTAAAACCTGATATGCGGCAAAAATACCGACGGGCAAACTGCTTGAATAATCAGGTTGCTTGTCAATAAGCGATATGGCATAACCACTGTAAATACCCGCGGATTTGTTTTGTGCAATACCATAGTTTATTAACATAAACAGCAGTAAAAAAAGAATAAAAATTTTTTTCATTATGCCTCCTTTCAAAAAAGACTATGTTTTAAAACACATCCAAAGATCATCAGCTTCTTATACATTCTTTGAAAAGCCGTTTTCTTAAAATTACATAAAAATACTGACAATTTCATATATATGCCCGATAAAAGGATTTATGCTGATTGTTTACTTACCTTACTAACTGTTATTTACTTTAAAACTAATAAATAATCTCATGGTTTTTAAGATAAAAGTCAAGATACAAATAAAGAAATCGTGTGTTTTATGAATAAAGGATATAAAATGATGTACAGTATTTCTGTTTTATTATTGTGGATTGAGGTATGATTTTATTAATATGTAATAGCAGGCTTTTTTGAGCCGATCGCCTGAAACGCGAAATATCAATAAATGACCGTCACAGAAACTAAGCGCGCAAACAGACGGTTTCTCTGATGAAGACCTTTCAAAGGTGTCTTTAAAATTAATTGTGAAACCGGAGATGACTTCGATTTATTAAACAAGATTATTATTGTGAGAAAAATCAGACTTTAAATCAGGTTGGTTCATATAGTATTTTTAGAAAAACAGGTCTTTAAAATTTTCTATTATGAACTTTGTTAATAGAAGACAGTTGAAAAATTCACCGGACACATAAAATTTATCCGACTAAGGGTGGCTTTTACGGGCTGGTAATTTTCTGAAAGAGAAATGAAATGGTGAAGGCTGGTTTCAATGTGAGGGAAGTCACATATTTTTTAATGAAAACAAATAGAAAATTTTATAAATTTTTTCGATTTTTTAATTTTTTTATTGAATATTTTTATATTATTAATTATAATTCGATCATGCCAAAGACTTAAATATTAAAATTATTGGTTTTTGCGGATTAAGTTAGTTAACTTTATGCACAAACCAAAAAGTAAGTTGGTGTAATCAAAATAAAATGATGTTTAATTTGAATTTTAATTTACTTGATCTACGTTTATTGACCATGTCTATTAATTTTTAAGAGAGTTAGGAGATAAATCTATGCGAATGCTGCGCAGCTTTGTTATCGTCTTCCTGGCAATGTTAACCACAAGCTTGTATGGTGGCCCAACTGGAAAAATCGCTGGTATCGTTACTGATGCCGCAACCGGTGAACCGCTGCCGGGTGTGAATGTTGTTCTGGAAGAGACGGTAATGGGAGCGGCAACTGATTTGGATGGCTACTACGTCATTCTGAATGTGCCGCCGGGAACCTATCAGTTAAATGTTTCAATGATCGGGTATACGTCGAAAAAGATTGTAGAAGTCCGGGTGAATATCGACCAGACAACTACAATCAATGTGGAATTGGGCGAGGAAACCCTGGATATTGGCGAAACGATTACTGTTGTTGCGGAAAAACCGGTTGTTGAAAAAGACGTTGCGGCGAGTCGTGCCAATATTACATCGGAAGAGATTGAGGCGATTCCGGTTGTGTCCGTTTCAAACGTGGTTGGCCTGCAGGCCGGCATTGAGGGTATCAGTATCCGCGACGGTTACAGCAGTGAAACGGCTTTTATGGTTGACGGACTAACCCTGCGCGATGAACGTAATAACACGCCGTATACGGCGATCAGTCTGACCTCGGTTGAGGAAATGCAGGTACAGGCCGGTGGTTTCAGTGCCGAGTATGGTAATATCCGTTCCGGTATTGTTAATGTGGTAACCAAAGAGGGTAGTACAAGTAAATATAGTTTTGCTTTTTTAGCTCGTCATAATAGTTATTCCCCATGGGGAATATTATTTGATGAAGGAGCACGTCCAAAACATTTCGGCCAGTCGCCCAATTCACCGAATTCATACTGGATACGTCCCTATGTTGATGACGACGTGGCCTGGACCGGTACCAATAACGGCAACTGGGATTACTACACAAGAATTCAGTATCCCGAATTTGAGGGCGGCTGGAATGCCGTTTCACAAAAAACGCTGAATAATGATGATCCCAATGATGATTTAACGCCGGAAGCGGCCCAGCAATTATTCCTGTTCCAGCACCGCAGGCAAATGGATATTCAGATTCCCGATTACAGCACCGACATGAGCTTCAGCGGTCCGGTGCCATTTCTCAGCAAACCCCTGGGTAATCTGCGTTTCCATACCTCGTTTCGCAACAGCCAGTCTGCTTACCTGATTCCTCTCCATGATGATGCTTATCGTGATTACACCTGGCAGTTAAAATTAACCTCTGATGTTGGCGATGGTAAGAAATTAATGGTTAACGGTTTCATCGGCAGGGAAACCGGTGTCGATCAGTATAATAATGGTTCACCTGGCATGTTTAATGCTTCCTGGGAAATCGCTTCGGCCTTGAGTAACGGCCCCAAATACATTGATGCCCGTATGTTTTCCACAGACTACTGGGGACCGGCAACGACTGATTTTCTGAATCTCGGTGTCAAATGGAATCATGTGGTCGATGATAAAACATTTTATGAAGCAAGTATTAATATCCTGCGTTCCGATTATACAAAGGGTCCCGGTCCGGCGCGTGATAATACCCTGCGTTACAAATTCGGAAACAACTACTATGTTGATGAATCGCCCTACGGTTTCGAGTGGAATTCCACGGCCGGTATCAACGGTATGCGTATGGGCGCCGGTATGAGTAATGCCCGCGACAGCAGCGTGGTAACCGCTTATACCTTAAAACTTGATGCTACCCAGCAGGTCGACCGCTGGAATAATATTAAAGCCGGAGCGGAAGTTACCGTGACCAATAGCGAAGTAAAATACGGACGATTCGACCGCTTCCTGCCGGACGGCAACACCATCACTGAATGGGATAAAACACCAGTCCGCGCCGCCCTGTACCTGGAAGATAAACTGGAATTCGAGGGCATGATTGCTTCCGTGGGTTTACGTATGGATTATTCTCACGCCGGCGGCGAGTGGTACGATCTGGGCAGCAATCCCTACTCAGAGGCGTTATCGGCTGCTTTTGTCGGGGGTATCGATACCCTGCTGGATAAAGATCCAACCGAACATATTTTTACTTTCAGTCCCCGTATCGCGGTGGCCTTTCCGGTTACGGAAAACAGTAAGCTTTATTTTAATTACGGACATTTCAGGCAGATGCCCCAGCCGGACGATCTGTATATGTTCCGGCAACGTTCCTATGTCGGTAATATCAGCAGGCTCGGTAATCCCAATGCGGATCTGCAAAAAACAATTGCCTACGAGCTGGGTTACGAACAGAGCTTATTTGACCAATATCTGATCCGTGCCGCCGGGTATTACAAGGATGTCAGCTTACAGCCACGTTCGATCAGTTATTATAACAGCGATGGTTCAGTAAGCTATTCTGTATCCGATAATAAATTTTACCGTGATATCCGTGGATTTGAAATCACTTTTAATAAAAACCGCGGCAACTGGGTGCGTGGTTTTCTGAACTATACCTACATGGTGAGCACCTACGGATACTTTGATTATGGCGCCTATTACGAAAATCCGGCCGATCAGCGGAAATACATCAGTGAAGATGCTGTGAATTACTATGCGCAAAGAAAACCGAAACCGAGACCTTATGCCCGCGCCAATATCGACTTTTTCTCGCCAAGTGATTTCGGTCCGAAATTCGCCGGATTTAATCCGCTTGGCGACTGGCGCCTTAATTTCCTGGCCAACTGGAAGGCCGGGCGCTACGACACCTGGGTCGGCGGCGGTGTGCAGGCTGGTATCGCAGCGAATGTCCAATGGACGGACTACTGGAATGTTGATATCCGTTTTAGCAAAAACTTCCGGATTCCCAATTTCGCCAATATCGAATTGTTCATGGACGTCAGTAATCTGTTCAACTACAAATACATGACCAGCTACGGTTTTGTTAATTACGATGACAGAAAAGCCTATATGAATTCCTTGCATTATTCTGAGGATACCGAGGGTTCGGAATTTTTCGGCGGCTGGTGGATTGCCGGCGATGATCAACCCGGTGATTATCGTAAGCCGGGCGTTGAATTTACGCCGATCATCATTGTCGAAAATATGACCAAGCTCGATCCGACAGATGCAAATCCAAATTATCTCTATTATGTCCGTGATACCGGCGAACATTACTGGTATAGCGAATCCGAAAGCGGCGCCGGGTCTTTTAGCCGGGATAAATCAAGGACAGATGAAGTATATGATAACAAGGCATATATCGACATGCCGAATTTAGATTATTTTACCTTCCTGAATTTACGCAATATTTTCTGGGGGGTAAGAATCTCATTTGACTTATAATTATTGAGGTATCTTTAATGAAAAACTTGCTTATGCCACTAATCTTCGTGATGCTGCTTTTGTACGGATGCCAGGAATCGGATCTATTGGCGCCGGATTCACAAATCTCACAGGTGACGGTGGATGTTCACGGACTGCCAGATCTGGGCGGAAAGGCTTGGTACGAATGCTGGATTTATTACGAAGAAGGTGAAAATGTATTGTACAAAAGTCTTGGTTTGCTTGATGTTGACGGAAACGGACAGGCTACCAATACCTATGCGATGAATATGGGATTTCTGCAGCGTGCCAAATACGTGATAATTTCCATCGAACCGGATCAGCACGCCGGTAACTTGTATCCATTTATCAATAAGTATACGATTAAGGATGCAGATTGGGCGGAAACGGGCTCCGAAAAAGAGGCGTACTATGCCGTAGAAATGCCCTATTGGGAAGTATTTTCAGCGAAACTGGCTGCCAACCTGGGCAATCTTTCTATCATAGAAGAGTATTTGCTCGGCTATGATTTCACGGATGCCGAAGGTACTTTTGTTCTGGCGACCCCCTCGGATGCCGACGGTACGAATCCGACCAGCGGCGTCTGGTTCATGATGGCTGATACGACCCAGGGACTGGAACTGCCGGCGCTGCCTGCTTCTAAAAGCATCACAACACAGTTCAGTCGTATCGATGATATCACGACGGTAACCTACGATTCGATTAACGAAATTGTGATTGAAAATACAGGCAAGGTAATTTCAGCGCCTAAACTCATGCCCGGATCATTTACCTATACCTATACCTGGGTTTATGAAAGTTTTGTTTTGTTTGGCAATGATTCAATATCACTTGGCAAATTCAGTTCTCCGGACCGACCGGATAAATCGGATATTTATAAAGGCGCCGGCAGTGGCTGGCCTTTCCCCGGCGGTGATTTGTTAACCAACGCGCCCGCCGGATTTACATTTCCGACAGACTTATCCGGTAAAAAAGTTATTGTCGGACTACATCTGGACGAGCCGGTAATCAGCGGTAACTATATGAGTAATGTAAATGACTTCCCCGTGCAAACGCAATCGGTCGCGCCATTTGACAGTACGGTTGTATATCCGCTGGTTGTTCCTTTTAGCGCCGATATACCGCAGCAGGCTGCTCCTATGGAAGAATATGCACTGGATAACAACAGCGAGGCTTTGACTGCCGGTACTACACAGATAGCAACAACGATTTATCAATAATTTCAAAAATAATTGATTTGATGCAAAAATATATATTGAGGAAGAGAATGAAAAGCTTAATGCAAAAGATATGCTTGATCAGTATTCTGATACTGGCTTTGATGCCCGCGCTGGTATTGGGCCAGCAATATAAATGGTTGTCGGCCGGATCGCTGCACAACTGGATATCGGAACAGGGTTGCGAAATCGAAGTCGGAAGGACGCCGGGCTCGCCACAGCAGGACGGACTGCAATGGCCGGCCATGTTACCCTACCAGGATATTCAGGCGGCTAAAGGCTTCTGGATCGGTTGTCAGGATTTTACCGATGAACGGGGAGATACCTACGATACGCGCGTGGTAACCGTTGGTCCGCGATCAAAGGGTTTCAGTGAATTTTTTCCCCTGCAGTTTGATATGGTCAGCCGGTTCGAAGTACCGCAGGTTTATGTGGATGGTCTGCCTTCATCTTCCAAAGTGGTTAATAATGACTATGTCGATCCCAACATGGATGCCGACCGGATGGTTATCAATGTTACCAATACACTGCTTGGTATTACGATGACCAGAAAGGTGATGCAGTTCAGTGTGCCGGGACATGATAATTATCATATCTATGATTTTACTTTTGTTAACACCGGTAACATCGACGACGATGCAGAAATCGAATTACCGGACAATACCCTTAATGATGTGATTTTCTTCTGGCAGTATCGCTGGGCGCCCTGTTATCAGACACGCTATATCATCGGTAACGGATCGGGCTGGGGCATGAATACCATGCTCGATGCCCGCGGCGACGGTTCGGAAAATCCCGGTTTATACGGCGATCCGCAGGATGAACGGGAATACAACGGCAAACAGATTCGCTGCCAGTTTGCCTGGCACGGCTATTTTAAGGAAAAAGTGGTTGATTATGATAATATCGGCGGACCAATTATGCGTCCCTACAATCCCTATGTAGCTACCTATGATACGGTTGGTCGTTTGGGCGCGCCGCAGTTTGTCGGTGTTTTAACACTGCATGCCGATAAATCGGCTGATGAACATGTCGATGATCCGGGACAGCCTTTCACCACAGGCTGGTACGGTTCCGACCTGCCGGAAACCGGACCCAACAGCGATCCTTACAATCTTAAGGAAATGCAGGAACGCTACCGCTGGATGCAGCTGGGGAATTTCTCGCCGCGTCACGCTTACGCTGCCGTGGAAGATGGTAATTTTGCCAGTCAGACCGATCCCGGTAACGAGATTGATCAGGGCAATCCCAAATCAGGTAAGCCGGGCGGATTCTCCGCGGGCAACGGTTACGGCCCCTACCAGATGGCTCCCGGCGACACCATCCGCATTGTAATGGTGGAAGCCGTAAACGGCCTGGGAACCGAACGCTGCATCGAAGTTGGCAATGATTTCAAAAATGGTGTGATTACCAACGTGGAAAAAAATGAAATTTTTTTAACAGGGAAAGATTCACTATTCAAAACATTTCGTAATGCCATTGATAATTATATGTCCGGTTATCAGATTCAGCGGCCGCCTAAACCGCCGAAAATTTTTCAGGTACAGGGCGGCGGTGACCGCATCTCACTGAACTGGGATGTTTATGACACCGAAAATCTTGCCGGATTTAAAATTTACCGCAGCCGCGGCGAATACAACAATCCACTGGAAACTGCTGAATTGGTTTACGAGGCCGATGCCGATGAGCGCAGTTATGACGACCTGACGCCGGTACGCGGGGTTGCATATTATTATTACATTCAAAGCGTCGGCCTTAATGGAATGGAGAGCAATCGCCATTATTCACAGGCTTATGACCCGTCTTTCCTGCAGCGTCCGATGGGAACGGCTATGGATCAGATCCGGGTAGTGCCCAATCCCTTTATTGTATCGTCGGATGAAACACGCCTGCGCTTTCCGGGGCTCAGGGAAACCGATAAACTGGCCTTTTTCAATGTGCCCGGCCAGTGTAAGATCCAAATTTATACCGAAACCGGTCAGTTGATTAAAACACTTATTAATGATCAGGGTAAAGGCGATTTGTACTGGTATAATATCACAGAATCCAATCAGTTTGTGGTAAGCGGCGTTTATATTGCATATATTGAGGTCACCGAGGATATTCCCGACCCGGATAATCCGGACAGATTGATTTATAAAAAGGGTGACAATAAAACCATCAAATTCGTTGTAATCCGATAATTTTATTATATATGGGTATGTCAATGAAAAAGTACACAATTCTATTATTAATGGTCGTGATTCTGGTTGGTGCGTTTTCTCAGCCGGTTTTTAGTCAGAATAAAAAACGCGCTCAGACCGGATTCAAGTTTTTAAGCGTCGCAACCGATGCCCGGTCGGCGGCATTAAGCGGCGCCCTAACCGCTCAGGAGGGTAAATCCACTTCATTATTCTATAATCCGGCCAGCATGGCCCGGATGACCAACTTTGTGCATGGATCACTGGGACAGGTACGCTGGATTGCCGATATCGATTATACTTTCGGCAGTTTCGCCTTTGCGCCGATGGATGGCGCCTGGGGTGTTTTCGGATTAAGCATTCTTTCGGTGGATTACGGTGACTTGCAGGGAACCATTCTGGCCAATAACGAACAGGGCTTTCTGGATACCGGCACGTTTAATCCCGGCGCTTATTTAATCGGCCTCGGTTATGCCAAGGCTTTAACAAATAAGTTTGCCGTCGGCGGTCATATCAAATATATAAAGCAGGATTTGACCGGCGGTATTATTGGCTTCAATCAAAACGAAAGTCAGATTTCCAGCAATTTTGTGGCGGATGTAATGGCTTTCGATTTTGGTATCCTGTACAAAACCGGTTTCCGCAGCCTGAATTTTGGTATGAATATTCGCAATTTTTCTGAAGAAATCGAATATATCGAAGAGTCTTTTCAACTTCCGCTGTTATTTGAAATGGGCTTATCGTTTAATTTGATAGATTTGACCGGAATCAATCCCGGGACACACGCACTGTTGTTTGCCATCGATTACTCGCATCCCCGCGACTTTGATGAACAGCTCGACCTGGGACTCGAATACGTATTCATGAATTCATTTGCTCTGCGCATGGGTTACACGACGCCCGCCGATGAGCAGGGGATGACGCTGGGCGCGGGATTTAATCCGACTTATGGTGATTACAGTATGGGCGTAGATTATGCCTATACACCGTTCGGTGTCTTTAATGAAGTTCATCGATTTTCATTTTATTTTGCATTTTAAATAAATTAGAGAGTGATGTGGATATGAAAAAAATACTTTTATTCTCAATGATACTATCAATTGGTTTTTTCATGATAAGCTGTAGTGAAGACCCGGAACCCAGCTTATATGATCCGGATTATGAAAGTAATCCGCGGCCGGTTATCAGCGCGATGGATCCGCCCGACAGTACGCTGGCCGGTGTAGGACAAATGACTATTACCGGACAACACTTTATGCCGGCACAGCCATACAATGAGCATAATCAGCTATATTTTGACGCGGTAAAGGCGGATATTCTCGAAATGACGGAAACGGAGATTCTTATCCCGACGCCGAGTTATATTAAGGATTCGATCAGCGTAAAGATAGCCGTGCGCGGCGCCGAACTCTTTAGCGAACCGGTGCACTACCGTCTGAAAGCGGCTGTTGATACGACTTTCGGCGGACTTGATGATTTGCCGCAGCGCTATGTGCCCTTCTCTGTTGCAGCGGACAACGCCGGTAATGTGTATGTTTCCTGTCAGGTATTCTTAAAGAGCGGCGCCAGCCAGGGCAGCATGCTTAAAATTACCCCGGCAGGGGAAACGTCCATCTTAACGGAAAAGACCGACTTTTTGCGCGCCAACGGCTTGAAATACGGTCCGGATAATCAATTATATGCCACGATGGATGCCGGCCGTCTGAAAGCGCTTTATAAAATCGATCCGGCTACCGGTGCACAGGAGCAATACCTGACCGTATCCATAAAACCGAAAGACCTTGATTTTGACGCGGATGGTAATATCTGGGTAGTGGGCGAGTCAAGTTTATTGCGCATTAAACCGGACAAAACCGTCGAAACCATGCAGCAATTTACGGCAACCCTGAAAACCGTGAGAATTTTTGAGACCGGAGGCACGTTGTATGTCTACGTCGCCGGTATCAATACTGGCAGCGGTGAACAAAAGATCTGGCGTATGCCCATCAATCAGGACGGTACGCTGGGCAGCCCGGAAGTTGTTTTTGATGTTGCCGATGTGTCCGTTCCGCAAAATTTTGAATTAAGAGCCTTTGTTATCGCCGCCGACGGCACGATCTACCTGGGTTCATCAGCACAGCCGGACGCCATGTTTGTCTACGATCCTGTGACCAGTGTTATACAGGTACTGTACCCGGGATTGATTGAACGGTATCTCTTTGATTTTTGCTGGTCTCCGGGTAAGTTTTTATATGCTACACAGCAGAATGCCAAAGCGGACAAAGGTAACTTACTGAAAATTGACATGCAGAAGCTGGGTGCGGTTTATTACGGCAGAAATTAGTTAAAAATGCTGAATTGAAAAATTGGTGTAAAAATACTAAATTACTGTACTTTTTAAATTAATAACATTTACCGTAAACAAATTAAATGAAGCAAAGGAGGTGCAACGGCTTTAAATCTTTTATTTAATTTTCTCACTTAATCAAGTATTATTTTAACGGAGGATCACATGAAGGGTAAATTATTACTATCCTTAACAATTTTAATGTTTCTTATTTGTTCTGCTTTTGCTCAGGACTTTGTAAGAAATGATGGTATGGAAATTCCTGTTCCGGAAGCTGATCTGAACACCGGCGGACTCGGAAACATGGTTACGGCGGATCTGGATGGGGACGGCCGTACCGATGTATTTGTTATCAACCATAACTGGAATGATGCGGATAATGAAATGCTGTTCAGACTGTACAAATACGAATTTAACGGCTCGGAATGGGAAGTTGTCTGGAGCGCCACTTATGATGTTTGGAAACAGAACACCTGGCCGTCATTAACTATTGGCGACCTGGATAATGATGGTAAAAAAGAACTGATCGCTGGTCCTGTAAACTGGACTGACGCGACAGATAACCCGAATCCGGTTCGCTGCGTTGTTTTTGAACATGTCGGCGGCAGCAGCGATGATATGGGTGTGGCAGACGGCGATAATTTTATTCCGAACGCCACAACAACGATTACTTCCGAAAGCGGTGTAAATCTGCGTCCGTTCCGCTGGTTAGTAGATGACGTGGATAGCGATGGTGTTGAGGAACTTATTTTTGCTGACCGAACCGGAAATTCCAGTGGCTGGTTCTTTGGCGTTTTGTCTGTAGATGATGTACCTGACGCAGCTGACGGCAGCGAAACCTGGACCGTTGAAACAAACGGTTTAATGCTGGATATCGCCAATAATGACGATGTTAATCCTAATAACAAGTGGGATCTGGCTATTATCGACAATACGATCTATTTTTTCGATGAAGATGAATGTACCCGCGTGCGCGCTACTGCGGCCGATACCTATGAATTACTTCCTTCTCAAAAATCGGTATTACAGGGTAACGCATCCTGGAAAAGTGCGATCGTTGCAGATATCGACGGCAATGCTACCGAAGAAATTATCGTAGGTACCTGGTTCGGCGACAGCCTGGGTGTTTATATCTACACACTGGATGAAGCCGGTGATTCACTGGTTGGTCATTTTATCGCCAGCGTCGAAGACTGGAATTCCAGCTATGGTCCTTACGGCGGCGCCTTGGGTGATATCGATCTGAACGGACAGATGGATTATGTATTCGGTTCCCGTAATGCAACCCCGAATGGCGCTATTTTCCGTCTGGAATATACCGGCGCCCAGGATAACGTAACCAACGCCGACCTGTGGCAATTATCTATAATTGACTCTCTCACCGATGATGGTGTGGACGGCGGACGCTGGGGTGTTGTTGGTATGGCTAACCTTGACGACGATCCGAATCTGGAAGTGCTCTATACATCGAGCGTTCCGGCCGGCGGTCTGTTCGGCGATTTTCCGCAGCCGATTCGCGTGCTTGATAACACCGCTCAAGTTGTTGTAGGTCCCTGGCAGAAAATTGATCTGCCTTATGTTTTCGTTGATGTTTTTGCAAGTGGTCTGGCTGGACCGCACGGTATTGCCACCGATAATCACGGCAGAATCTGGGAAGCCGGCTATCTGGGCGGCCAGATTAATGTCTGGAATCCTGACGGCACGGAAGTTGATTTTTCACCAATCGACAGCGTTGTTGTTCCGAAGGCAGGCGGCGGCGACACTACAATCACCATCGCCAGCTCCCGCGGTTTGGCAAAAGATAAAGATGGTAACATCATCAATGCCTGGAATCCCTGGGTTGTTCGAATCGACGCTGAAACAGGCGAAGGTTTGAATTATTTTAACTTTGGCGGTTCTCCGCTGTCACCAACCGTTGATGAAGACGGTTATGTTTACGTCGGATACGTTGTTGGTGTAAGTCCGGTACGCGTGCTGGATCCGGGTTCTTTTACCCTGTCACAGGAAATTGAACTGGCCGATGCGCCAAGCTTCGCCCGTGGTATGGTTATATCCTACGACGGTCTGACCATGTATCCGGGTAATCTGGACAATGCCGCGCATGCGAATCCTATATTTACCTCTACCGATTATATTAACTATATTAAAACAGACAGTATCTATACCGACAATATGGGCAACCCGATTTTCACCAAACAATCCGTAACGGTTGACAGAAGAGATACTGACGGAACGATCTGGTATTCACAGGATAATTCCTATGGCGGCGCAGGCACTGCTCAGTTGGATAATGCCCTGGTCATGTTCAATTTCGATACGGATGAATACGGTTACCTGTATATGCCGGAACCGCGTACCGATCAGAATGGTCCGCGCGGTGTTGCCTTCTCCAAAGGCGGCGATACGCTTTATGTAGCCAGCAGTAACGGTGGCGCGGTATACCGCTATGTACATAAAGATTACGTCGGCATCGAAGATAAGGAATACGGCAAAATCAGTGGTTTTGAATTAAATCAGAACTATCCTAATCCTTTCAACCCGACGACTGAAATTGAATTTACCGTTGCCAAAGCCGGTCAGGTTAGTCTGACGGTTTACAACATGCTTGGCCAGAAAGTTGCCACGGTTGTTGACAAGAAAATGCCGATGGGTACTTTCAACGTTACTTTTGACGGTTCCAACCTGGCTTCCGGTATGTATGTCTACAAACTGAAAGCAAGCGGTGTAGAACTCAGCAAAAAGATGATGCTGATCAAGTAGTCCGGCATGACACTTGTTTAAGTATCGATGATAAAAGGCATCCCGTACGGGATGCCTTTTTTTTCAATAAAATGAAGAGAAAGAAAATGCGGAAAATATTATTAGCACAGATTATTTTACTTTCAGCGATGTACAGCTGCTTTGGTGCGAGCGATCCGCCGAAGCGTGAATTTCGCGGTACCTGGATCGCCACGGTGGATAATATCGACTGGCCCAAAACGACCATCGTCCCTGATCAGAAAAAACGGCTGATTGATATGCTCGATGAGCTCAAACGGGATGGTATCAATATCGTAATGTTTCAAATTCGTCCGGAATGCGACGCCCTCTATCCCTCTGATCTTGAACCCTGGTCTTTCTGGATTTCCGGCAAGCAGGGTACGCCGCCCAGCCCCTACTACGATCCCCTGCAATTTGCGCTCGATGAAGCACACAAGCGGGGAATGGAACTGCACGCCTGGTTTAATCCCTATCGTGCGGAACGCAGTGTCGGCGGATATCCACTCGATGATGAACATGTAATCAATAAATATCCGGACTGGATACTGGATTTCGATGCGTTGAAAATTATGGATCCCGGCCTGCCAATGGTACGGGCGCATGTTACCAGCGTAATCATGGATGTGGTTAACCGTTACGATATTGATGGCATTCATTTTGACGATTATTTTTATCCCTATCCGCCCAACCAAATCGGCTATGAAGATCTGGATACCTATAAAAATTATAAGCACGGCGACGCTTCTGACAATAATATCGGTGATTGGCGCCGGGAAAATGTGAATATACTGATGCGCATGATTCACGACAGCATTCAGGTGGTTAAGCCGTGGGTGAAATTCGGCATCAGCCCATTTGGTATTTATAAAAACGGCGTACCGGAAGGCATAACCGGTATGGACGCCTATAATGTCATTTACGCCGATCCGCTGGCCTGGCTGAATGAGCGGGTTATCGATTATCTGACGCCGCAGCTCTACTGGGCCATCGGCGGTAACCAGGATTTCATTAAATTATCGGATTGGTGGGGTGAACAGATAGCCCCGCGCGGGCGTCATTTTTATCCGGGCAGCATTTTTAGATCCGAATATTCCAAGTTTGAGCTGCCCAATCAATTGAAAGTAACACGAAGCAACGAAAACGCCCAGGGTAACGTCTATTTCAGCGCCAAACATTTCGGCAATAATACCAAAGGTTTCCGCGATGAATTAGTCACAGACTATTACCGTCATATCGCTCTGCTGCCGGTCATGTCCTGGAAAGATTCAATTGCACCGAATGTTCCGCTGAATCTGGCCTACGACGCTTTATATGAGGGCGGACCCTTTGCCCTGCAATGGGACCTGCCGGCAACGGCAGCAGATGGTGACAGCGCTTACCGCTATGTGGTTTACCGGTTTGGCGATTCTCCGCAGCCGGAGGATATTCAGGAACCTAAATATATCGCCGATATTGCCGGCGCCCGTTACAACAAGCCGCCGGTACCCAATACAACCGGGACGCCATACTATTATCTGGTCACGGCTCTGGACAGAAATTACAACGAAAGCGGAATTAGTAACCTGATTACGGTGAGCCCGCCGACGCCGCCGGCACTGGCTTATCCGGCAGATTTGGCAATCAATCAGCGCGATACGAATTATCTGACCTGGAAGTGGGGTAGTGAAGCCTCTTCTTTTTATCTGCAGATCGCCGGAGATGCTGAATTTAATAACATTGTTTTGAGTGAGAGTGGCATCGAGGATACCTTTAAAGTTGTAACCGGCCTCAACGGATTGGATACCTATCACTGGCAGGTGAGCGCGGAAAATGCCGGCGGTACCAGCGAACTGTCTCAGTCATTTGCTTTCACAACCGGATTTCCGGTACAACCGTTGCTGGCCTCTCCGCTGGACGGCGCCGTTGAAATTGCCATTGATACTGTACTGGCATGGCATCCGGCCGACTCAGCCGACCAGTACCGCGTGCAGCTCAACCGCTCGCCGGATTTCACAGACGAATATATGGTTATTGATACGGTGCTCTACGGCGATACGTCACTGGTCGTAAATGATCTGGAATACTTCGACAGAAAATTTTATTACTGGAAGGTGAGGGCGGCAAATGAATACGGAAAAAGCGCCTGGTCCGACACCTGGTTTTTCAAAACCGCGACCGAAACTTATCTGGCTGACAATGAATTTATTCCAATCGAATATGATTTGGACCAGAATTATCCGAATCCATTCAATCCCACCACAACCATCGGTTATTCGGTGGCTGAAACCGGATTCACAACGATCAAGGTATTCGATATGCTGGGCAGGGAAGTAACAACACTGGTGAACGGGGAAAAACAAACGGGTAATTATTCCGTAAAATTCGATGCCTCAAATCTTGCCGCCGGTATTTATATTTATCGGATCGTTTCCGGTAACTATACGGATAGTAAAAAAATGGTCGTAATAAAATAATAATTTATTTTTGACTGCTTTAATAAGCCGGAGCTCAGCTCCGGCTTATTTTAAATCATTCTTTAGTTGAATGGTGCGCAAATTGATCTTAAGCATAGTCCTGCCGGAACGAATGAATGTATATTGTTAACCAAAAAAATTATCGGGATGGCATTTCACGAATTGATGATGATTGAGCATAATTCAATAATAATCGGATGTTTTTAGCAATGTTAACATCGCAGTAATTTTTATGGTCAACAAGTAAATCCGCAAAAAATAAAATTGCGGGTCCGGAAACTCATTATGAACTTTAGTGGGGACTAACAGTTAATAGTCAGTAAAACAAGTAAATAAACCAACAGGTACAATTGATGATTAGATTTTTAACGATTTTAACTGCTGTCATATGTCTTTCGGTCGGCAGCTTTGCCCAGAATTTTTCCGTTCAAAATATAAATCAGATAACCGGCAGGGATGAGGGGACGTTTACACATCCGAAGATGAGTGCCAACGGTAGTAAAATATTTTTCAGCGGGGCAAGTTTTAAAGGACTCTATTTATATAATCTCATTACCCGTGAGCTCACCCGGTTAACGGATAAACCGGGCGCCGGTTATCAGTTCAGCATCGGCCCGGCCGGAGAAAAGGTTTACTATCGCACACACGAATATGTGGGAACAAAAAGATACTATTCACTGATCGGTCAGGATATTAATGATGGCGTTAAACAGATTATCGAACAGCGCAAACGGATTCTGTCAACGCCGCGGATATCAAGCGGCGGAAAGCTTACTTATGTGGTCGACGCCCGGCTGAAATCTAGAAGTATCAACGCCGATTCCGCAAACATCCTTGCAGCGGCCAAACCGGAGCGCAGCGTCTATATCAAGAACCGGGTAATTGCCCTCTATATGGATGATCAGGAAAAATTACTGCAGCCGCTGGGTCAGGGCATTTATTTATGGCCTTCGCTTTCTCCGGACGGCAGTAAGTTACTTTTTACCAAAGCCGGCGATGGAACCTATGTCTCCGATCTTGAGGGGAATATAATCTCTGAAATCGGTTACGCCAATGCTCCCGAATGGTCACCTGACGGAGACTGGATTGTTTATATGAAAGACGAAGATGACGGACACGTTTTCACGGCCTCCGATATCTTTGTGTCCTCGGCTGACGGTACCGAAACATTTCAGATAACAAACACGCCTGAACAAATTGAACTCTATCCCGCCTGGGGTAAAAATATATCGCAAATTGTTTATGAAACAGTAGATGGTGTTATTTATCTGGCCGAATTGAACACAAACTGATTCGTATGAAAACAAAAAAACAAAAAACAAATTCTCAATAATTCATCTTACGGACAGGAACAATGAATAAAGTTATCTCCATAATTATTATAAGCGCTGCTCTGTTATTCGGGCAGGATTTTCAGGGTACAAAAATATACATCAATCCGGGACACGGCGGTAATGATCCGGCTAACGACCGTTATATTCCTCAAACCGGATTCTGGGAATCGGAAGGTAATCTGACCAAAGGATTGTATCTGCGCGATTTACTGGAAAGCCACAATGCCGTAGTTTTTATGAGCCGCACCCAGAACAGGGAAGAGGACGACCTGCCGCTTTCGCAAATCGACCAGGACGCCAACGCCAATAATGTTGATTTTTTTCATTCCATTCACAGTAACGGCTTTAAAGGCAACGCCAATTACACGCTGATGCTCTACAAGGAAACCGGTGGTGCACCAGTCGATCCGCTATCCAGAACCATGTGTACTATCATGGATGATAAAATTTACAATGTCCTCAGAACAACTGCTGCCTATACCAGGGGTGATCAGTCATTTCTCGGTTTTAACCTCGGTGTGCTGAATTATCTGAATTACAGTATCATGCACGGGACGCTTTCCGAAGGATCATTCCATGATTACATTCCGGAATCCTGGCGTCTGATGAGCATTGATTACCGTAAACATGAATCGATTGCCATATTGCGGGCCTTTATCGATTTTTATGATCTCGATCCGCTGCCGGACGGCGTAGTAGCGGGCATAGTCCGGGATAAGAATGCCGAAGTGGACTACAGCTACAGCTATATTTCCGCCCTGCCGAACGATAAGAAAAAAACAGTCAATAATGCAAAGGTAACATTATTACCGGACAACCGTGTTTATAATGTCGACTTCAATAACAATGGTTTTTACATGTTCGAAAATGTTGAACCCGGTGAATATCAGGTGGTGATGGAAGGCGGTAATTACAAGGCCGATACGGTGAATGTTACTGCCGTTGCTCACAAAACTGTATTCGCTGACGGATTCCTGGATCGTGTTGAGAATAAACCGCCCGAAGTCTACGGCAGCGTGCCTGTGGCCAATGCAATGGGGATATCCACTTATCAGACCATTGAACTGCGCTTCAGTAAGTCCATGAATCAATCTTCCGTGCAGGATGCCTTTTCCATTGTACCGGCCGTAGGAGGCGCTTTTCAATGGAGCAACAATAATCTTAATATGGCTTACGTGCTCAACGATTCGCTGGCCCGCTTAACCGGATACACCATCACCCTCGCCGCCGGTGCGGAGAGTGCGGCGGGCGTGGCTTTAGAAGCAGATTTTCAGTTTAACTTTACCACCAGTGAAGATCACGTGCATCCTGAAATTGTTGACTACTATCCGGGGGCCAATCTCGACAGCGTTAAAATTGATGATGAAATACGCATTACCTTCGATACGGAAATGAGACAGATGGAAACGGAAACCGCGTTCTCTATTGATCCGCATGCTGACGGCAGCTTCCAATGGAACGAAGATAATACCAAACTGACTTTTATCCCTGACGGCGATCTGCAAAAAGAAACGCTTTATACGGTTACATTTTCTAAAGAAGCACAGAACAAGTATGGCGTGAGTCTGGATAGCACCTTTATGTTCACTTTTCACACACGGCGCATCAATAATTTGCTGGTCAAATCCACCTTTCCTGCGCAAAATCAGACCGATATTTCCACGAAAATGCAGTTCTACATTGTTTTTCATGATGTGATTCAACTGAATTCTGTGGTTGGTAATTTTGAAATAAAGGATGACGCGGGTAATTTCAACGGATACCGATCGCTGAATGCCTTCGAAAAAGACGGGCGCGGCGTTCTGGTAATGGAACCCCGACCCGAATTCAATAAGAATACCAACTATTACATTTCCCTGTTCCCCGGAATAAAAGACCAGAACGGATTAACGCTTGCGGATACGCTAACGATTCATTTTAAAACCGTTGAAGAAGTATATGATTCGGGAAATATCGTTGATGATTTTGAAACTCTGTTCGGCTGGGTCGATCCGGATAATAATCCCACGACGAAGGGTACCGACGCCCGCAACACCTATTTTGCCCAGTCCTCATTTAAACAAATCAGCGACACCTATTCCGGTAAACTGGAATATATCTTTGTCAGTGATACGGGCGGTGTCTGCCACTTGAAAAATGAAGAAGGCCTTTCCATTGCCAATAATCCGGATTCGGAATTCGGCCTGTGGATTTTCGGCGACTACAGTCAAAATCTGCTGGAGTTTGGATTTAATGTCGGCAGCGGTATTAACAAAACAATTACAATAGATACTATCAAATGGGCGGGCTGGAAGCTAATTACGATTCCGACGGCTATGATTGCCGAATCGGGCGGTATTATTTTTCATAGCCTCTATATCCGGCAGCTTGCCGAAGGCGATACCAGCGGAACGCTGTATATCGACGACGTCCAGTATGATATCACCTATACGGATATTACGGACAAATATGCAGAAACAAAGGTACCTGAGAAAATCGAATTGTATCAAAACTATCCGAATCCCTTTAATCCGGGTACGGTTATCCGATATGCCTTGCCTTCAGCCGGTCAGGTTGAAATCACAATATTCAATAACCTTGGACAGAAAATAACAACGCTGTTTTCCGAAAGACAGCAAGCCGGCATGCACGAAGTAGAATGGCAGGCAGCAAATATGGCCAGCGGCGTATATTATTATTCGATAAAAACTGCCGATACATATCAGGTGCGTAAGATGGTTCTGTTGAAATAAGGGTGAACATTCATCAACTGATTCCGGCAAAAAAATGTTCTGACCCGGACTATGATCTTTTTGGCATTCGAACATTGTATTTGTTGCGATAGACGATTCGTCGGTATGCACTCAGAAATCAGGTCGTGTTACTAAAAAAATATAAACGGGACGCGTTATGAAAAAATTAATTTTAATATTGATTACCGGTGTTTGGTTTACCACGCTCATTGCCGGGGAGAACCGCGAATTCAGGGCAATCTGGGTTGTAACGTGGGAGCATATCAATCGTTATCAATCAGCAGAAGAGAATAAAGCCAATGTACGCAAAATTCTCGATAATATCGCCGAGTCGAATATGAATGTCGTGCTGTGGCAGGCCCGTCAGAGTGGTACCGCTTATTATAATTCATCTTACGAACCCTGGGGTTATTACGCCGGCTACAGCGATCCCGGATATGATCCGCTGGCCTATGCCGTGCAGGAGGCGCATAAGCGCGGACTGGAGCTGCATGCCTGGTTTAATGTTTTTCAGACTTCGTCAACACGATCGGGAACGCCTGCCGCAGAACACCCGGAATGGATTTGTACCAACCAGGATGGCGAACCTATGACCAGCTACCGCAGCGTATCGCCGGGATTGCAGGCCGTACGCGGATACACAGTCGATGTGGCTATGGAAATTGTCAATAATTACGATATTGACGGCTTTCATCTGGATTATGTGCGCTGGAATGAATACGATGAGGATGATATGTCCGCTGCTCCGGAAATCGTTGATCAAATCAGTAAACTGGACGGTCATATTGATCAGGATAAATTAAACCGCCTGGCCAAACCAGGTGGATATAAACGTTATATCTATGATGTTGAGCATCCCTACAGCGGCGGCGTTCCCGATGGATTTTCCAGTTGGGACGACTGGCGGCGCCGGGGTGTAACCGAATTTGTGCGTACCCTGCACGATTCCATTCAGGCGGTAAAACCATGGGTGGTACTGACGCCGGCGGCGCTGGGCAAATACAAAGCCGGCGGGATATATGGATGGAACGGATACTACGTGGTTTTTCAGGATGCCGCCCTCTGGTTCAACGAAGGTTTTGTAGACAGGCTGACCCCGATGCACTATCACTGGCTGGACGGATCGTCAATGGCCGCGGCGATCAGCTCCGACTGGGAACCGGCCATACAGCCCGGCCTCAATGCAAAACGGCTTTTTTCAATGGGACCGGGATCCTACCGGCTTGATGAAGAAAATGTCTGGGATAATCACGAAGGCATCGTTGCCAGCGGCCGTGACCTGAACTGGACGGATGGCTATCAGTTTTTCAGTTATGCCAGTTGGGATAAAAACGATTACTGGCCGGATGCGGCGGAACTCTTTTTCACTTCCAAATCAAAAGTGCGGGTCACATATCCAGACAGCAGTATCCGACCGCCGGCGCCGTCGATCAGCCTTGTTAAAATTGATTCGATGCACTATGATATTACGATAACCCCGGTCCAAACACTAAATGATGACTATTGGTTTGCCATCTACCGGACGACGGGCGATGAGGCTGACGTTGAGCAGGATGAGATCGTTAATCTGACTTTTGAAAATAAGGCCTTCACATTTAACGAATCCTATGTGGGACAACGCAGCTTTAAAGGACGCTATCTTTACTATGCCACAATGCTCGACCGCTTTAAACATGAATCGGCTATTTCCAATTATGCAGAGGCCGATTCCATGCCACACTTCATTAATCCCCCGGATGAAACGGATCACATTTATGTGATGGGCGCGCCGGGCGGCATGCTGGAGATTCACTGCGATTCCGCGGCCCGCGCCGAAGCGTACGTGGCTTATATCAGTCAGGATGGCTACACGGTTATGGATTCCGCAGTATCCGAAACCAATGTCATTCCTGTGTTCGAATTGCAGGAATTGAAGCCCTATTACTTTAGAACCAAAACGAGAAACAACGCCGGATCATCGGATCTGAGCGAAAAATTATACGGCGGCGCGACATCAGCGGAACCTCACAAGGTGCTTGTCGTAAACGGATTCGATCGTTCAACCAATACCCGTCATGATTACATTACCAGATATGCAAAATCACTGACCGATCGCGGTTATGCCTTTTCATATGCTCTGAATGAAAGTATTTACGAGGATAGGGTAGATTTAAATGATTTTGAAATCGTCGTCTGGATGCTCGGTGATGAGAGCAGCGTCGATGATACTTTCAATCCGGTTGAGCAGGATAAGGTAAAAGCTTTTTTGAATAACGGCGGAAAATTGTTGGTAAGCGGCGCTGAAATCGGCTGGGATCTGGAAGGTAAGGCCAATCACCCGACAACGGCCGATGTTAATTTTTACCATAACTATCTCAAAGCTGAATACGTGGCTGATGCGCCAAATAATCAGCAGGCAACCTACTATGCCTGTATTGCGATTGCCGGCGGACTTTTCGACGGATTGTCCGATTTCAGTTTTGATAACGGTACCAATGGTACAATTGATGTGGACTGGCCGGATGCCATTAGTCCGCTGGGCGGCGCGGTTTCCATACTGGAGTACAAAAACGCCCCGTCAATGAATATTGCCGGTATCGCTTTCGAGGGGACCTTCCCGGCCGGAACCCAGCCCGGCAAATTGATTTACCTGGCTGTGCCCTTTGAAACGATTTATCCGGAGAGCAAACGCATCGAACTGATGAGCAAAGTGTTCGATTTCTTTGAGGGCAAGATTTCGGATATTGTCGCTGAAGGCAATGCACCGGTTAATTACAGCCTGCAGCAGAATTATCCCAATCCATTTAATCCGTCAACAACTATTGCATTTTCAATTGCTGAATCCGGTCTGGTTACATTGAGGGTTTATGATCTGCTGGGACAAAAAGTAGCAACGGTGCTGAACCGGAAGTTATCTCAGGCCAAGTATCAGGTACAGTTTGACGGCAGTAACCTGTCATCCGGAACCTATATTTATGAATTGCGCGCAAATGACCGGATACTGCGTAAACGCATGCTGCTGATTAAGTAGCCTGTAGCGATGGAAGCTATTGCTTTCTTTTAGGGAAGTGTCTGACAAATACGATCACTAATAAATGTCATTTCCGGGAATGAAGCGAACCGGGAAACCATTGGCATATCAAAAAAAATGATGTGACTAAGCCTGTGCTGTTTTTTCCAATATAATGATCCTCAAGGGCTGATATTTCCCGAATTTAAAGTGATCACTTTGTTTGGATAATTCCCGTAATAAATTAAAAGGTACATTCAGGCGGCGATTTTTAATCCAGCCGGTGATAATTTCAGCACTTTGAATATCCTCATACTTGCCACTGATTTTAATCTCGGTCTTCTCACAGATCAGGGCGATTTTTGCCCCTTCACGGGTAAGCCGGGCCACTTCCAATAGAAAGCGGTAATAATCGTCCCATAATTTTAAAAATCGTGCTGCATCGTTCCGGCGCACATCCTGCCATAAACGGGTCAGCATATTTTGACCGTATGTCCCTATGTTCGCGAATCGACCGCTTTGCGTGCCGATCTCTTCCCATAATGTTTGCAGCTCCTGCTCCGGCAATGATTTAAAACCGAAAACACCGGCCTGTAAAGATGCCGTCTCGATGTCCGGATTCAGCAGATCGAGCAACAGCCGGTCAGCTTTAAAGCCTTCCTTGTTAATGCCGCCGGGTAAAAAACAAAGCACGGCATCCATACTGTTGTTATCGATATTTTTCATATCTGTAACGTTGGCCTGGTGAATCCGGTTTTGATGATCAAATATCCGGGTAAAAGGTTTGATTTTATTAAATGTAACAAAGTCAAGATATAATTCGCGCAGGGCGCGGCGATAATACCCCGGAAAATCATCCGACTGCTTGTTTTTTGTATATTGGGTAATCGTATTCAATAATGCGGCCATTAAAAAATTTTTTACCGCGGTTTCACTGCTGACGTGATTCTGATCGATTAAGAAGCGCACAATGGCGATATATTTCAGATCATCGCTATTCAGTAAACCATTATCAAATGCCTGTAATCGTTCTTTTTCCTTAAGCCAGAAATCGGAAAAATCCTTTTGG
>CAYXRA010000010.1:46700-48135 GCA_964467525.1 uncultured Calditrichaceae bacterium | reverse complement strand
GGCTGGCTCGTTCAAGACTCTCACTTTAAAGAACAATGGCATGCGTAGCGCACATGAACTACCTCGCAGCAAGCTACGAGGTATCAAAATGTCATTTCAGAATTCGCCATCCGGCGAATATCCGGAATCCAGTTTCTTAGATTCCTGCTTTTCCGATTGGGAGCGCTTTGCGGCGCAGGAATGACAAAAACCTCTTACCCCGATGCAAGCATCGGGGTATTCTTTCGATTAATTCAATTTGAAAAAATTGTGATAGACGGATCAGATGCATCGCAGCCTGTGCGCCGCCGCTCAATCATCCTGCCAAAGCACTCAAAAAATTTGACTGCCCGATACCGTCGAAAATGAAATTATCCGTGTCACCCCTCAATACTACGGAAAAGACCAGAAAGCGCCGATTGCCCTATTATTAGGCAAGAATGATTATTTTTATTCGCGGGAAGAGGTCAGCGATTTTTATGAAAGTATTCAACTACCGGAAAAATATTAAAAATACTATGATTCCGGTCATGAGCTGCCGGATGCATATGTTAATGCGGTTATCGACTGGATAAACAGACATCACACAATGTAATATTTGTTCATTCGCCTGCTACTTTTTCGCCGCCAATAATTGACAAAAACTGACTCAGGGTTCACACATTCCAGACAGCTATCTTTTTCATTGACACGTTAAGTTCAGAATAAATGCCGGACTGCTATCGTTTTTATATTATGTCAATCAGGATTATGTATTCATTTAATTAAACCGGAGCAATTACAATGAAACTTTTAATCAGTTTATTAGCGATGATTGCAATGGTAATAGCAGTTTCTGCGGGCGGCGATGATATGGTAACTTTTCCCAAAAAACTCGATGTGACCGGATTCAGGGCTGTTTTTGCCGAAGTCGACAATCTTTATATCAGCGGTCAACCCGAAGCGGCATCCTTTGAAAAGCTTAAAGAAATGGGCGTAACGACGGTTATCAATCTGCGCACCCGGCGCGAAATGGATACCCGGGAATATGTGCCTTTTGATGAAAAAGAAGTGGTTGAACAGCTCGGCATGGATTACATTCATATTCCACTCGGCGGTGATGATAATCCCTATAACAGGGCGGCTTTGGATAGCTTCGCGAAGCTTATCATAATGCCGAAGGCAAAGCACTGCTGCATTGTACGATGGCCTGGCGTGCCAGTCACATGTGGGCGGCCTATTTAATTACTTATGAAGATTTGGCGCCCGTGAAAGCGATCGAACATGCCCGCGCGATAAACTTCGGCGAACTACCTTTAGAGGGTCTGCTTGGGAAGAAGATGATCATAGATTTTGAATAAAATGAAGCAAATTTTAATTTGAAGTTTTTAAGTCAAATTGGTAAATTTGTGATTCAGCGATTCGGAGAGGTGACGGAGTGGTTGAACGTGGCGGTCTCGCCACGCAGCCCCTTTGG
>CAYXRA010000010.1:46267-46600 GCA_964467525.1 uncultured Calditrichaceae bacterium | reverse complement strand
AGATTTTAATTAAATTATCGGAGAGGTGACGGAGTGGTTGAACGTGGCGGTCTCGCCACGCAGCCCCTTTGGGGCAAGCCCCAAAGGGACAAGTGGTCCCTTCGGGAAAAACCGCTGACTATTGCACGGGTAAAAATTTAGTTTAGTTGAGAGACTATTAAAATAGGTGATATAAAGAAATAGATTTTAATTAAATTATCGGAGAGGTGACGGAGTGGTTGAACGTGGCGGTCTCGAAAACCGTTGACCCTTCGCGGGGTCCCAGGGTTCGAATCCCTGCCTCTCCGCTTTTATGTATTATGCCTATATTTTAAAGAGCCTGAAAGACGGTAA
>CAYXRA010000010.1:0-46167 GCA_964467525.1 uncultured Calditrichaceae bacterium | reverse complement strand
TTAAATCGGTTGATGGATACAACTGGCTGAAAAAGCAAAGAATTATTTAGAACAGCCCCCAGGGTTCTGCCAAAGGCATCACGCCGAGGCGTGAGAATCCCTGCCTGCCCCTTTGGGGCCTCTCCGCTTTTATGTATTATGCCTATATTTTAAAGAGCCTGAAAGACGGTAAGTATTATTACGGTTCCACATCTGATCTGCAGAATCGTGTGAAAAACCATAATGCAGGCAAGGTCAGATCGACTAAAGCAAGACGCCCCTTTGAACTTCATTATCACGAAACTTTTAAAACCAGGAAAGAAGCCATTCAAAGGGAGCATTTTTTTAAATCGGTTGATGGATACAACTGGCTGAAAAAGCAAAGAATTATTTAGAACAGGCGGTCTCTCCAATTGCTTTATTTATGGATAACTAAACATTTACTGCGCTTATTTTAAAAGAAGACAATACATTGAAACGAAATTTGTTTTACAGAATTTGTGGCAGCTTACCTTTGTTTCTCGGAATAATTCGATAAGCGTTTTTGCCGATTTACTATTATGCAAACATATAACAAGGTTCGTTTACACAGCGCTATTTATTATTTAACGCCAGAGGAAGTTCTGCAGGGGCGGACGAAGGCGCGTCTTTTTACACCTTAAATTTTGGCATAAAAGTCCATTTCACGCTGAACAAGGATACCATATATATTCTGCCCCTGGCGGTACAGGCCGGCGAATGCGGTTAGCGAATTTCTATAAATACAAATATGGTATCCCTGGCCTAAGGCTTTTTTAAATACATAACCGGATATATTTTAGCAATGCAACCCAACTATATTTGTTCAAGACCAACCATCAAAATCCCCATCGACGGACCGCGGCATGGACGGATAATCATATTGCATATTCTGATTGAAAAAAATCTGATGCTTCCATATTTTCAGATAAGTTTGTATGATAATCATGCCGGTTTATAAAAGCGAACTCCATGCATAGTCATACAATCCAAATATCATTTGATCAAAAGCAGGCGCTTGTTTTCAATACCTTTTGGGGTTTCTAATTTGTAAATATATGTCCCGCTCGGCAGGAAGCCGGCATTCCACTGAACGGAATATTTGCCTGCTGATAATTGATCGTTTACGATTTCCGCAACTTTTTCCCCGAGCATATTAAACACATTTAAAGAAACGGGCCCGGATTCGGGAATACCGAACTCAATATTCGTAACCGGATTAAAAGGATTGGGATAATTTTGACTTAGATTTATTTTCCCAGGAACTGGATCATCAATGGGTTCCAAACGGGTTGCGCCGGAAAGCTCGATATCATCGATTAGAAAAAAGGCTCCCACCTGAATGGAATCTGCGGATCGGTTTGAAAATAAAAACTGCAGGGTTAGATAAGCGGTATCATTGCCGTTACCTACCGCATAATTAAAATCGATTGAGAACGGCGTGTATTGATTGGTAACGGGTGATATATCCTTTGAAATGGATGCGACGAGACTATTATTTGCATCCAGCAAGTTAGCGATTACCAGAATATAATCGGCGCCTGTCGTTTGCAACTGGTAAAATCCCGATAGCGTATTGAAGTTTTGCGTAACAGGGATATAGGGATTTGTTGCCCCTCCCGCGCTTATCGAGCCATTGTATGGATTACCTGCAAATTCAGCTATCTCAACGCGTGCGGCAGAGGAGCCCGAATTTGCATTTGCGGATTGGCTCACGGTTGTCACCATGGATGGAATGTTATTTGAATACCAATTAGACGCTTCCCCGTCGGCCCATTCTTCAAATCCGGAATTTTGCAGCGGATTTTGTGAAAACAGAAAGAGAGGCAGTGCAAGCAGAAAGATTATCAAAATTTTCATTACGACCTCAAATGTTTTAGAATTGTCTTTATTGTTTCTTATAAACCTGGGTTAAAGTGGCCGCTTCATTTCCGTTTCCAAAGTCCCAACTTTCATTTTCCGAAACAATGGTGAGCGTATTGCCGTCGCGGGTAATTGTCGTGTCATCGTCACCATCATCAATGCCATCGTCGCCCTCGTTCATATTTCCCGAAGTTGAGAAAGGGTATCCCAGATAACTTCCGGATATTGTGTAATCACCATTTTTTTCAATCGTCATGGTTAATTGCATCCCTTGCTGAGTCAAATCGGCCTGAAGACCGGAATTATTTTTACTCTGATAAACATATTGCGTGAGATTCCACGTACCCGCTAAATCACTGGCCGAATCCGGGCTGGTCGAATCACTGCACGAAATGATGGAAAAGCAAACCATTAAAATAGACAACGCGGTAATTTTAAGATGCTTCATGTGCACCTCCTTTTCTTATTCATTTGGAATTTCTGTTATTTTGCTGGTGAGAAAAATAGATGTGCGCGGGATGGCTTGCAATTACCCAGATGGGGTATTTTTATAATCAGATCAGCCGGTCGTTTATTGCTTTTTTTACCGCCCCGGCCCTCGAATTCACATGTAGTTTGCGATAAATATTTTTAATATGAGTGCGAACCGTGTCTCCGCTGATGTATAATGTTTCAGAAACATCGCGGTAGCTGTATCCATCGCAGAGTTTTTGTAAAATTTCAGTTTCACGTTTTGTTAATGGTGATTTGTTTTTTTTGCTGAATGAATTGACAATGCGGCGGGCCACTGCGGCGTTCATCGGCGAACCGCCCTTATACACCTCCCTGATAGAATCCAGCAGGATGGTTGGCGGCGTGTCTTTAACAAGATAACCCGTGGCCCCGGCACACAAAGAATCGAAAACAGAGTTATCATCGTCTTTTATGGTTAGCATAATAAAATCCGTCTGCGGTAGTTGCCATTTCAATAAACCAACAGCTTCGATACCGGATTTGCCGGGAAGATCAATATCCATCAGAACCACATCAGGAGGATTTTGCACCAGCCCTTTCAGCGCGGATTCAGTGTCAGCATAAGCATACTTGCATTTGTAACCCGGCGACCCGTCCACAAGCAGAGTCAATAACTGCCGTATTTCCTCGTCGTCATCAACAACGGCTACATTTATTTCTTCATTCATGCTCAATTGTACTTTTTTCGTTTTATAAAATCACTTACCCAAATGCGGTATATTTAAATATTTTCCACTAAATTGGATTCCTGAATTTTAACAAAATAGTCTTGTAAAAACACACTCGTCCGGTTTTAGCCGGTAAATTTAAAAACGCGCATCCCCTAAAGGTTTATTCAAACACACGGTTGTTCCTTTATGACGCCCGTCGCGGATTTCCAGAAATGAATCTATTTTTAGGGCACGACGTTTCATGTTCTGCAAACCATAACCCTTTTTCGATGTATCAAGATCAAATCCAATACCGTCGTCTGTAAATGAAATCATTAAAAGGTTGTCTGTCAGTTTAATGAGCAAATCGGCATGTTTTGCCTGAGAATACTTCAGGGCATTATTCATTGCCTCGGTAAAAATAAGAATGATGGCTCTCCTTTCTTTGAGATCAATTTCGATGTGCTTAAGCGCCGGTATTATTCCGCGGGTTTTAAATCGTATCGGGCTGTGCTCAAAAATAGAATCACCAGTGTCCTTCAGCCGGAGCAATGTCTCGAATAACGTATCTTTATCGGGATCCAGCGCCCAGATAAAATCGCGCATTCCACCGGATAATAGTTTTGCATTGCTCTGAACTTTTTCCAGGTAGGTCTCAAGTTGTTCGCGTGTGCCGGAATTTCGCTTTGCCAGTTCAACAAACAGGTTGATTTTTGTAATGATGTTTCCGGCTTCATCGTGAAAATCGGCTGCAATTTCTTTGCGCACGCACTCTCTTTCTTCTGCCTTTGCGGAGAGGATACGACTTCTGTTTTTAAGCTTAATTTTGTGAAAGGTCCATATACTCAGCGTAACAACTAAAAAATAGGACAGATACGCCCACCATGTTTGCCAGGGCGGCGCCGATATGGATAGTTTAATCTGCGTTCCGGATTCGTTCCATATTCCATCATTATTTGATGCCTTAACGCAAAAAACATAATCACCCGGATGAAGATTGGTATAGGTAACAAAGCGCCGTTGTGCGGAATATATCCAGTCTTGATCGAAACCAGCTAACTTATAGGCAAACTGATTTTTTTCCGGTGCAGCAAAATCGAGCGCGGCAAATTCAAACGATATAACATTATCTTCCCAGGTACAGTTAATACTGGCAGCCTCAGAATGAGATGGTTGACGGCTGTGAAGATACTTACTTTTCAGGGGCGCTTCTTTATTCAAAATATTTAAACCGGTGATCACAACCGGGGGAATGTGAGGATTTATATTCAACTGGTACGGATCAAAAACATTAAATCCGCCTCCGCCTCCGAAATAAATACGCCCGTTGGAGTCCCTCATATAAGCATTCTGGTTAAACTCGTTGCCCTGAAGACCATCGGCTTTTGTAAAACTTTTAACTTTAAATTTGCCGTCACGAACATCAATCCGGCCAATACCATTATTGGTGCTTACCCATAAATTTCGGCTTTTATCTTCGAGTATCCCATAGATTACATCATTAGGAAGGCCATCGGATGAAAAATATTGCCTGAACCTGTATTGAGGATTGTTTAAGCTATCGGGCCCGGTAATTAATTTATTAAGTCCTTTTGCAGTCCCTACCCATAAATCACCTGCAAGTGATTGGTAAAAACAGATGATTCGATTGCTCGAAATGCTGTTTCTATTGGCGGGATCGTGCAGAAGATACTCAAATTTACCAGTTTGTGTGTTATAAATATTAATGCCTCCCGAAGGCGTCCCAAACCACATATTCTGATTCTGATCTTCGAATATATCAAAAACTGAAACGTCATTCAGGGAAAATCCATCGTCGGAATTTTTGCCGAATCGGGTAAAATTATCATCCGCTTCATTATATCGATTTATACCTCCACGATTGGTTCCAATCCATATTTGATTGGCTGAACTTTCGTAAAATGCCAATACGACATCATTGGAAAGGCTTTGCGGATCCTGGGGATCGGTTTTATAGTGATGAAATACTCCGGATTCCAATCGACTGGCGCCCCCGTTTCGCGTCCCGATCCAGATTCTGCCATGTGAATCTTCAAATAGTTTCAAAATATAATCAGCGGCAGGTCCGGCGCCCGGGTTATCAGGATCATGGAAATATTGTCTGTAAGCACCGGATTGTTTATTAAACCGGTTCAGTCCGTTGTGTGTGCCGATCCAGATATATCCCTGGCTATCTTCCAGGAAGCAAGTAATATTTTTATCGGATAGAGAATGGGCGGAGTTCATAATGGGTTTGATTAAATTAAATTTTTGGCTGAATGGACTGTATAAGCATAATCCAATCCGCGTACCGATCCAAATCTGACCGTTTCGGTCTTCGTAAATTGAGGTTATGTAATTATGCGCCAGACTTGAAGGATCGGCAGGATCGTGTGAATAGTGATACGCCTTATAATTTGGCGATATAACGGTTAGGCCCGATGTACTGCCGACCCAGATGTTCCCTTTTGTATCTTCGATTACCGATGTGGTAAGATTGCTTTGGAGCAGGTTCGACGGGATTTCAGGATCGTGTTGGAACTGTTTGAAGTCCTTTGATTCCGGATTAAACCGAATAAGCCCGTTAGAGAGGGAGCTAAGCCAGAACATACCGGATTTTCCGGCAAATCCGGTGAGTCCATCGCTTTGTTCTTTCCCTGCAAGTCCCACTTCAAAATGTTTAAATTCGCCGGATCTGATATCGAATTGAGCAATACCGAATCGTGTCGTTAACCAAAGGAAGTTGTCTTTAGCTTTTAAAATTTTAAATACATTATTATCGGCAGACAAATGCGGATGATACTCGAAGGTCGCATTTTTGATATCCCCGGCAGAGCCTTTTTTCTTTGGTAATATCATTTCATTCAATCCGTTATTGGAGGCGACCCAATACCGCCCATTTGGGTATTCAATAAAATCCCAGATGCTGTTATGGCTCAATGAATGCGGTTTGGCAGGATCGTTTTTAAAATGAATAAATTGCGCGGCAGAACGGGGTAAACAGTTCAATCCGCCGCCGAACGTACCCATCCATAAATTACCGGAGCTATCCTCGTCAATGGACCAAATCCAATTCTCACTGAGAGACGCGGAGTCGGACGGGGAATTACGAAAAATTTTAAATTCATACCCATCAAAGCGGTTGAGTCCATCCTGAGTTCCGAACCACATAAATCCCCTACTGTCCTGATATGAGCAGTTAATCGTATTTTGAGATAATCCGTTGTCTGTCGTGTATCGGCGGAACCGCAAATTTGATATATTTGTGGAGTGCGAATAAGCCGCAGATAATAAACATATTAAAAAGATTAATTTGAACATATTTTTTTTCAGATGTTATAAGACGGCTTTATAGATGAACGCAGTATGTGAGAAAATTTATTCCGAAAAATATAGCAATCCGTAACATTTTATACAGATTAACTTTTTTCATGAGACAGGATTTAACAAAAAAAATACGATAATAAAACAGCAGCATTATTTGTTTAATGTCAGTCCTGTTATTTTTTTATTTTCACATTTTTACAAGTTGATGAAGCGTCCTGAATGTGGTTAAATATATTGCCAGTCAGGAAGTGCATCATAAAAAGAAAACGTTCCGGGAAGAATGCGTTGAATTTTTGGAGAAATTTAATGTCCCCTGATATTCGGGTATTAATCGGCAATAACCCAGATACGGCTGATAGCGGTTGATTTCTTTACTGACCGTTAAGCCCGGCTTTAAATATTTATCAACGACCTCCGCTTCATCCTCATTGAACAGGTAACGGATGCCGAAATGCATATTGGCGCTGACCTCGAAAAGTTCGAAATCGCGGGGATTAAGCTGGCGCCTCACCATGCCTTCGAGCACGTAGGGCAGGTACAACCTTAATCCGGCTTCGAAGCGGTAAGGCAGGCCATGGACATAGCCGAAACTGGGCGTCATTCCAAAGGTATATTTTTTCGTAGCGGTTTTGTAAAGAAACAGATTATCGATAGCGGGGCTCAAAACGCGTTCGCCTCGTTTCAGTGTCTGAGCCGAATAATAGTTTGCTTTGGCGCAGGCAGAGATGAATAAAAAGACGCCAATTAACAGAATTATTTTTTTAACGATTCGTTTCAACCCCATTCCTCACTCTGCGTTGCAATAACTTAAGTCCTCACTTGAAAACAGTTTTCACTTTCAATGAATCAGGAAATATTCGGATCCCATTATTTTCTGCCGCTGCGTTTCTTTCTTTTATATGAAAAAAATATTCGCTCAATTTTGGATCGAAATTTAAGAAAGCCTTCCGGATAATATTCCTTTTTCTGCAATAATGTGACATAGACAAATTTCATTTCCTTTTTCTCATTTTCCCTGAAACCGATCAGGCATCCTGGCGCAGGACCTATTATTTTATTTGTTCGCGGCAGAATGAACGGTAACTTTGTAAAACCGATACCGGCAAAATGCTTTTTGAGGGAATCGATATTCGCTTCAGATAATTTACCTGTTTCCTTCAAAATCGGTTTACCCTTAAAAACAGTAGTATAAACGTTAAGTTTGCCGGAAAATAACACACGAATTTCCGTTCCTGTCTTATCGCCTTCAACAATTACCTCTTTTCCTTTACCTGCGTAATACAAGAACTGTACATCCGATGGGATATCTTTGATTTGAGCTAAAAGGGATTCACACAAAAATAACAGCATAAAAAGGACGGATACGATATTTTTTGAATATCTGAATACTTTAGTCACAGTTGCACCTCATTTCTTACAGAAATAATCTCGGTACTGCATCTGTTAATGTCATTTTTTTACATACATGATCCTATGCCTGCATTTTGTTTCGATACCATTTTCTCTGTGAACAATGGATTAATCAATTCGATGAAATGGAAAAGGCGCTTTGGGTTTGCCCTGAATGGTCACTTTATCTTCGCGCACCACCTCGCGCCATTCTTCGGAAAACTGCTGTTTATTGGCTACATCCCAGCCCAGCAGTTCAAAGAACTTGTCGATGAAATCAACGCGCGTATTCGCTTCATCGTAACAGGATTTTTTGTACGGCGCTTTCGATTATAAAATACAACTTCTTTAGTGTTAATAATATTTTAAACCAAAAATCATACCCTTTTAAGAGAATTGCACTTTTACGGGCTTAATTTAATGGTTCAATTGTAACAACATATACTGAATTGCCTTTGGCTTTATCGTTTCGGCAAAAAACAAACTCTTACGCACTGCTTGTTGAGTCATGCTTAACTCATCATATTTTGCGGCTTAATGGGAAATAGTATAAACAAACGTGAAATAAATAGCAAGAGAAAAATTGAAAAATGGGTTATTGGAATACCGGTTTATTGGATTGATGGAGGAAATGAGGAGGATACTTTTAGAACAGGAAATTGCTTTGGCCCTTGACATTCTTTTTTAAAGATAAATCTTGCGCCGGAATAGTGCCTTTTCTCCATAGATGCGGTTGGCAATTTTATATTCTTATATGTTGTTTTCTATTTTCAGTTTAGCTGTTTCGGTTCCTCAGCTCTTTTTCCAGATCTTTAATTTTTTCTTTTAATTCCTTGATCCTGAACTCCCTGCCTACAAATAATTTATTGAACCGTTCCAATTCCTTATTTTGCTTCTCCAGTTCTGCTGTTCTTTCTTTCACCAGTTCTGCCAGATGATTCTTATAGTCCTCAAGTTTGTTTTCAGCCTCCTTCCGTTCGGTGATGTCCTGAAGTGTACCACGCAATGCAATCACATGTTTATTCTCATCGAATATGGCTTCGCCCCTGACAATAGCATAGCGGCGCCCGGCAGTTTTGTCGGCAAATTCCAATTCGATTTCATAATTTTCGCCGGTCTTTCTTGCTCTCTCAACTGCACCCCGAAATCTCTGCCAGCTTTCCGGCATATAATACTTTTCATGATCAGCCACATTTTGCCACGGATCATTTTCAGTTATACCGGTAAGTCTAAACATTTCTTCCGACATGGTAACCTCGCCTGTCTCAAGGTTAAAATACCAGCTTCCGATTTCCGCGAGTCGTTGTGCTTCTTTCAGGCCTTTTTCACTTTCAATTAGTTTTTCTTCTGCTAATTTCTTTTCCGTTATGTCCTGGATAGTTCCTTCATAATAAATATATCCGTCCGGGTCCTGCTGCTGCTTTCCATTAACAGATATCCAGACAGTATCTTTGTGTGGATGGTTAGCTACTATTTCATAATCTTGAACAAATCCTTTATCAGCAAATTCTTTTTTTATTTTCTCTCTGTCTTCGGGGTGCTTATAAAGTTTACTGATATCAGTCACTTCATCTATCATCTTCTGTGGGGAATCAAAACCCAGCATATTAGCAAAGGCTTCATTTACTTCTTCATATCTTCCTTCAGGAGAACTTCTAAAAATGCCGAGTGCGGAATTTTTAAAAATACTGCGATATTTTTCTTCACTTTTTTTTAAGGCTACTTCCACTTTCTTGCGTTCGGTGACGTCCCGTATTATCATACTCGATTTAAGATTTCCATGTTTATCCTTGAATAATGCGGAAGTTACTTCGGCCGGGAATTTTGATCCGTCTTTACGTAATAAGTTAATTTCTGTATTTGCTTTTCCTTTTTCATTACGCATCTTTACAAATTGTTCAAGACGAGGATCACTTAAATCAACCACACCTTCTCTTCCAACTTCACATAATTCTTTTTCGCTCCTTCCGAACATTTTACATGCAGCAGGATTGGCGGAATAAACCGAACCGTCCGGTGCAGTCAACAGAATCCCATCCATACTGTTTTCGAGAATTCTGCTCATTTCCTCTCTGCTTTCCTTAAGTTTTTCAGTAATTTCATCGAAATGTCTTCCTGTTTGCCCGGAAACATAGGAAATAATCACAATTACAATAAATACCGATAAGAAAGAAAAAACAGAAACAGCGGCGACCGGATTTATATAATATCGCGGCAACAACTGAAACATGATTATACCCTGCAAAATATTAAGAATAACAATAACAGGAACAAATACTCTTACGAGTTTTGCTGATGTGGAATCTGAAGTTATTTTTTTCATTATCCGCTGATTTTGAGGTGTTATTGCAATCAAACATAATGATGAGAACAAAAATGATGAAACAGTCAGTAAAGCAGGAGGTATAGTCGTGCCATCATACATAAACGGAACATCAAAAAAGTATCCCAGAATAAAGATAAAACTCAGGATAAATAAAAGAACAGCCAGGTAAAAACTCAGATTAATTTTGTTGAATATTCTGAGCAATAAAGATAATCCGCCTATGATAAACAATATTGCGGTTGCAATGGACATATGTCCGAGAAGAAACGTTTTTGACGCATCAGGTAAGTTAAGAAATGGATGCTCCAGGGAAGAATAATGATTCATGTTTATCGTTATTATGAGTATTGATGCAGTAATGAGTACTATAAGCGAACAAATTCCTGCCAGTATTTTGTTTCTTATCTTTATACCGGAATTATTGTAAAATATAATTCCTGAGCTCAATACAATAAAAACAAATGCCGTGCTTGGAGCAATTGGAATGTGATGCTCAACAAACCGTGTTAAAAACATCCGGTTGCTGTACCAACCAGTGAGAGCCGCTGCACATATAAGAATTACAAGACTTGCAAAAATCTTTGTATAACCGGCTGCTATGACTATTTTTATGACCTTATTTTTCATTTCCGTAACCTCCGGACTTTGGATTAAAGTCAACACTAAATTCTATTGAATTTTTCAAAAATTTTACGACTTTCCTCAGCTATTTGTCCGAACCTTTTACTTTTGGGATGCAGTATTAATATTTAACCGTGCTTTGTGCAGTTTTTAGCCATTTCAATTAATAGTTGTCTCATTCTGTTCTTAGAATTATCCACGCTTACCCCCATTCATTTTTTAATACGGTCTTTAAGTAGGTAGATAATTATCGGTACATATTAAAAATGTTTTAGTCTTTTACAAAAGTAAAATAATAAAGTGCGGTACTGGTCAGATTCGACACCGGGCCGTATAGTTGTCTGTGTGTGGATTATCCACACTAAACAATATAGAAGCCAATTATCTTGTATTTCTCAATAACTTGCAGTATTAGTCAGCTATGCTTATTTAAATCCAGGTTTGGAATTTTTGTAGGACCAGCGGTTCTTATCGCGGAAATCTTCGCCCCAGTGCAGCTTGTTGCGGATGGTTTCGTAAAAGCTGTTCTTTTCCATCTTCACTAACTTTACTTTGTGCTCGCCTTTGGTTATCTCGAACGCGGTGCCGCTGGGGTAACTCTTATCCATGCGCCCGTCGCGAACGGTATTGATTTCCGTGTGCTCCGTAAATACTTCCAAAGTAATGATGCTGCTGTCCGGAATAACCACCGGCCGGTTGGTCAGCGAATGGGGACAGATGGGATTAATAATGAATACTTCGGTCTGGGGAATCACGATCGGCCCGCCCGCCGATAAGGAGTAGCCGGTCGAACCGGTGGGTGTGGAAATAATCATGGCGTCGGCAATATAAGAGTTGAGCAGACAGTTATCGACATAGGTAACAATCTCAATAACCCGGTAAAAGCCGGCCTTATCCACAACCAGATCGTTGAAGGCAACACAGACGTGATCGTCTTTCAAAACGCGGCACTGCATCGTAGCCCGCTCTTCGATATAACACTGCCCTTTCAGATAAGCATCCAGATGATGGGTCAGCATATCCGGCGCGGTTTCCGCTAAAAATCCCAGTCCGCCCAGATTTACGCCCAGAATCGGAATCGCCTTATCCCCTATCGCCGCAACAGCGCGTAAAATCGTACCGTCGCCGCCGAGGGTTACAATGAGATCGGCAAAGCTCAGTACTTCCTTTTCCGGGACTAATTCGATGTTGGAATAGGAATTTTCCAGATATTCCGATTCGTACCGGCAAAGAAAAAATTCCGCTTTCGGTTTTATTTTGGCAATCCATTGATTCAGCTCATTAAGATGGCCGGGTACCTGTTCTTTGCGCGGATTAGCGAGAATGCCTATTTTTTTCACCGTTTCACCTTATCAACTTTATCTCAAATTTCTTTCTTTTTTACCAGTAAAAACGGAACAAGCTAACGGAAATTTGTCTAAAAACCTTCCTAAGCTCCTTCCCACGCGCGGGGGAAAGGGTAGGGTGTTGCCTGTTATTCCGTTCAATCCGGGTTAATGTAAACTTTAAGGAAAAATTATAATAACGAGAGCTGATAATCGCCCTGCTCATCCTTTTCAATTTTTTTTACTTTTTTTTCAGCGGCATCCAGTTTCGACAGACAGAACTTAACCAAATATCCGCCTTCTTCGAATGCTTTAATGCTTTCATCGAGCGCGATTTCGCCATCTTCCAGCTTGCCGACGATCTCTTCCAGCCGGGCCAGCGCTTCCTCGAAAGTCATTTGTTTACGGGGCACAATTTACTCCTTTTCCGTATTTTCGATTGTACTGAAAATTTTCCCTTTGCTGATTTCGGTAATCATCGCGGTATTCTTTTTTATCTCTTCAATATCCCGGATTATTTTTCCGTCAATATAAGAGATACTGTATCCCCTTTCCAGTACTTTTTTTGGACTCAGGTTTTCCAGTCGTAACCGGATATGATCGAGATGTGTTTTTTGCTTTTGGATAAGATTTTTATAATTGAACCGCAGTTTATTGGCCAGCTCATCCACATTATATGCGTATTGTTTAAGCAGATCTTCCGGCCGGCGCATGCCGTAGCTGCGCTGAATGGAGCGGATCGCCTCCCTGTGCCGTTCGATAAGCGACATAACATTTTGACGCATGCGCCTGTAGGCATTAACGAGATTTTCCTTCAACTCCACATAATCGGGTACGGCCAGTTCCGCGGCGGCCGAAGGTGTCGGCGCGCGCATGTCGGCCGTAAAATCGGCGATGGTAAAATCGATTTCATGGCCGACCGCGGAAATGACCGGAATTTTCGAATCATAGATAGCCCGGGCCACCACCTCTTCGTTGAATGCCCATAAATCTTCCAGCGAGCCGCCGCCCCGTCCGACGATCATTAAATCGATGTCTTTATATTCGTTAAATTCACGGATGGCTTCGGCGATATCCTCCGCGGCGCCTGCGCCCTGTACCTTGGCCGGCCTGAGAATGATTTCAAGATTCGGCGCCCGGCGATTTAAAACATTGATAATATCTTTGATGGCCGCGCCTGTTGACGAGGTTACGATGCCGATTTTTGAGGGATAAGCAGGCAATGTTTTTTTATGAAGGGGATCGAAAAAACCGTCCGCTTCCAGCTTTTGTTTCAGGCGCTCGAATTCCATCTGCAGCTGTCCCAGTCCGGCAGGCTGAATGCGCAGAATATCGATCTGATAGCGGCCGGACTTTTCATAAAGCCGTATATTGCCGAATGCCTGTACAAGCTGACCGTCTTCGAGCCTGAAATCAAGGTTTTCGGCACGTGAACGCCATATCACAGCCGAAAGCTGGGCGTTTTCATCCTTCAGCGTAAAATATAAATGGCCGGAATAATGCGCTATAAAGTTGGATATTTCCCCTTCCACCCAAATACTGAAGAAATTATCCTCCAGCAGGCGTTTGATTTCCCGGGTAATTTCACTTATTGCGTATATTTTTGTCTCAGCCATTATTCTAATCGCTGTTTATTTAGAGAAAATGAAAAAGGTTCATCATAAATGAACCTTTGATTTTACCGCGCGCGCTTCTTGTGGCGATTCTTTCTGAGCCTTTTCTTACGCTTGTGCGTAGACATTTTAGCTCTTTTGCGTTTTTTACCACTTGGCATAGTTCTGCTCCGTTATTGGTTATTCTGTTGTGCTTTTATTTGAGCGATAAATCCACTTGCGGCTCTCGCTTCTTCACTGCTTTCGTTTGTTAAAATGAGTTTTTCCCAGTGCGCAATTGCCTGGTTAACATTACCGAGATTATAATTAATGACCCCGGCGTTGTACAAGCCCTGGATATGGGCCGGCTGTTTGTCCAGAGCGCGATTAATGTATTTTAATGATGAATCGGGCTGATTTCTGTTAAAATAGGCCACGGACAGATCGATGATGACGCCCACGCCGGTATTTTCTTTTTTCAGTTGCAGGGCATTTTTGTAATAATCGATAGCCAGATCCATCCGCTTGATATCGAAATAACGGTTACCCAGTTGCACGTTAAGCTCATAGTCGTCCGGATTCTCAGTCAGCGCCTGCTTCAGATTCTGAATTTCCTGCATCTGCTGCCTGGAAGGCTGGGCCTGCTGTTGCTGCTGCGGCGCCGATTGTGCCTGCTGCCGCCTGGCCTGACTTATCTTTTTCTCCAGGGTATTCCTGTTGCTGCTCAAAATAAGCAGTATAACAACCAGGGAAAAAATAAACGCCAGCGCTATAATAAAATAGGAATTGATGTTTTGTTTAGCTTGGGCCTGTTTTTTGGGTTTTGCTGCCAATGGCTTGCCGCAGCTAATACAAAACTTTGCATTTTGCGGATTTTCTTCTCCGCAATTTTTACATACCTTTTGAACTGCCTTAGCGATAGTCTACCTGCCTTAACTGTTTTAACTGTGATTTTATTAATTTTAAAGCTTGTAAGTTTAATTATTTTGGATATTAAAGTCAATTTTAATTTATTGCGCAATCTGCCAAATCGATGCAATTTTATCCGTGTACTATTATTAAATTCAGCTCCATCGGGATCAAAATCGCTGTCGTTATCGAAAAAGGATGAGAGCGAACGCTATACCGACTACGACAGTTTAGTTTCGCTTAGAACTGTTTAACGTTTTGGAATATATTCCCTACTTATTTTCTTGCAGTCTATGGCAATAATTTCACATTTAAATACTTGCCTGATGCATTTTTTTAAGGTAGCTTTTGTCACACAGGCGCTGAAAATATTAATGCATCAATCAAATGCTATGGGGTTAAAGATGGGCATTTATTTAGGTATTGATGTAGGAACAGTTAGTGTAAAAATCGCGGCGCTTAAGGATGAGCATACCAATTCTTCTGTTTGGAATTCGATCAAAAGTAATCTTGTTTTTGATCAAACGGTTACAGACAGCCAAATCAACAATCAGGCAAACAATTCGCTTTTAATCACAAAATATCAGCGTATTGCCGGCAGTCCGGTTAATGCAACCTATCATCTGCTTAAAAACCTGCTGGAGGTACTCCCGGCCGATCAGATTGCCGGCGTGCGCGTTTGCGGCTCCGGAGCTGATTTGATATGCAGATTACTGAATATCAACAGGGAAAACGAATTTCGGGCTATCGCCCATGCCGCCGGCTTTCTTTATCCTGAAGCTAATACGGTTTTTGAGATGGGCGGCCAGAATGCCAAATACATCCTTTTGGATCGTGATTTGGACTCACAGCGAACCGGTATTGCCGATTATGAAAATAGCGGCGACTGCGCAGCGGGTACCGGATCCTTTTTGGATCAGCAGGCCAGACGTTTAAAGTTTAAAATCGAAGAGATAGGCCAAATTGTGGCAGAGGCTGAAAAGAGCGCAAAAATAGCCGGACGTTGTTCCGTATTTGCCAAATCCGATATGATCCATGCCCAGCAAAAAGGATATGATCCAGCCGAAGTCCTTAAAGGACTTTGTGAAGCCGTGGCCCGCAATTATAAAAGCAGTGTCATAAGAGGAAAGCCTGTTAAAAGACCGGTTCTGTTTGTTGGCGGCGTTGCCGGAAACAGCGGTGTTATCGCTGCCATTAAGGAAGTATTTAAATTTAAGCCTGATGACTTAATTGTCACGAAATACGATGCCTGGATGGCGGCGATCGGCACCGCTATTGCGGAAAAAGAAGCAGCAACACCATCCGGTTTTCCTGATATCGAAAAATTACGAGAAAATCAGGAACAACACGCCGTCAAATTTCCCGCAAGCAAACAACTATCCATGGAACAGGTTACATTATTAAGAAATCAAATCAAATTTCCGGGGTTTAAGGAAAACAGTCATAAGATAAAATCCTACCTGGGCGTTGACATCGGTTCGGTAAGTACCAATCTGGTGGTCATCGATGTCGATGGTAACGTGCTTAAGGAAATCTACACCCGTACCGAGGGACGACCGATCGAAGTAGTTAATCGCTGTTTTAAGGAAATTGACCGTGATATCGGCAGAATAATAAACATTTGCGGGGCGGCTACCACCGGTTCCGGCCGGGAATTGATTGGTGAACTGATCGGGGCCGATTCTATCAATGATGAAATTACCGCCCATAAAACAGGAGCGGAGTTTATTGCCCGCACCATGATGGATAAAAAACCGGATACGATTTTTGAAATCGGCGGGCAGGATTCCAAATTCATCAGCATTGAAAACGGCGTCGTTGTGGATTTTGCCATGAATGAAGCTTGCGCAGCGGGTACCGGTTCGTTTCTTGAAGAACGCGCCGAGGAATTAGGCATTTCTATTAAAGATGAATTTGCTGAACTGGCCCTTTCTGCCAAAGCACCGGTAAAATTGGGTGAGCGCTGCACCGTTTTCATGGAGCAGGATGTTGCCGCCTATCAGCAGCGCGGCGCCACCAGAGAAAATTTGTGCGCCGGACTCGCCTACTCCATTGTTTACAATTATTTAAACCGGGTCGTACAGGGCAGGAAAATCGGTAATGTCATCTTTTTTCAGGGCGGTACTGCATATAACGATGCTATTGCCGGTGCTTTCGCCGGCGTGCTTGGAAAAGAGATCATCGTTCCGCCATATAACGGCGTAATCGGCGCCGTGGGGGCGGCGCTGCTCGCCAGAGAAAGAATGGAAAACACCACCGGAACCCCGAAATTCAGGGGACTCAGTTTAGACAATGTGGATTACGCACTGCGCGAATTCACCTGCAAAGCATGCTCCAATTTTTGTCACATGCAGGAATTCACGGTCGAAAATGAAAAGACCTATTGGGGCGACCAGTGCTCCGATAAATTCAGAAGAAGACAATCCGTTGAAAAAAAACCGGTTGTCGAAGATTTAATGCAATTCCGCCGGGATTTACTTTTTACGGACTATGCCCCGGATGCTGACGGCAAAGCAACGATTGGCTTACCCAGGGGTATGTACATTTACGAACATTTCCCTTTTTGGAATGCCTTTTTCCGCCATTTAGGCTACCGCGTTCTCTTATCGGATGAAACGAACGGGCAAATCATTAAAACAGGGATGGAAACCGCGGTTGCCGAGCCTTGCCTGCCCATCCAGGCTTATCATGGACATGTAGATAATTTATTAAATACGGATATTGATAATATTTTCATACCCAACATGCTCAATGCTGACACACCGTTCAAAAACGTAAACAGTTATTACTGTCCCTGGGGACAAACCCTGCCCTTTGTCATAAAAAATGCACCGCTGTTCAGTGAAGATGATCACCGTATAATTACACCTGAAATCAGATTTCGAAGCGGTCCCGCAGCTGTTGGTAAAGTACTGTTAAAAACGCTTCGAAAATTTGGGCACAGAAAAAATGCCGTGTTTAATGCGCTGGAACAAGCCTATGCGGCGCAATCAACATTTTCCGGACAGCTGTTAAATGCCGGTCGTAAAGCACTTAATACTTTATCGGATAAGGATGAAAAGGGCATTGTATTAATCGGACGGAGCTACAATGTTTATGATCGCGGGATGACCCTGGATATAGGCAGCAAATTACGCGATTATTACGGCGTTAATGTGCTCCCGATGGACTTCCTGGCGGTTGACCAAATTGATATTTCCGATGTGAATGCCAACATGTACTGGAACTATGGCAGAAAAATTCTGGCCGCGGCAAAAATCGTTGCAAGATATCCAAATCTGCATATTATTTATCTGACCAATTTCAAATGCGGACCGGATTCCTATATTAAGCACTATGTGACCCGGGCTTCCGGGAAACCCTTCTTAACGCTTCAGTTTGACGGACACAGTAATGACGCCGGTTATTTAACCCGCTGTGAAGCTTATCTGGATAGTAAAGGATTCCTGCGCAACTGCGTGAATCAGGACGTTAAAAACAAAGGGAAAAGGGAAATTCCGGCATGAGCAAAAATCAGGGCAGTTTAATCGGAAGGGATTTATATATACCGCGCATGAGTATCGACGGCGCCTCAACCATGGCCGCCGTTTACAGATCGTTTGGCGTAAACGGACAACTGGTTCCCGAATCCAATGAACATAGTCTGGATTTGGCAAAACAGTACACCATCGGGGAAGAATGCTACCCGGAAATAGTTACTTTAGGTGGATTTTTAAAACTAATCGAACAGGCTGATTTCGAGCCTGAAAAAACCGCTTTCATGATGCCCACAGCAAACGGCCCCTGTCGATTCGGTCAATACGCCGGACTCCTGCGCAAGATTCTTGACGAGAAAGGACTGCGGGAAGTGATGATTATATCCCCTTCCAGCAATGACGGCTATGATGGACTGGGGCAGTCGGCGAATCAATTAGTCCGTTTTGCATGGTGGGGGCTGGTTTGTGCCGATGCATTGAGAAAACTGCTACTGCAAACCAGACCTTATGAAATTAATCCCGGTGAAACGGATCGTGTCTATGCCAAATGTCTCGATAAGCTTTGTAAAGTGCTTGAACGGAATGATTTGGAAGCGAAAGAAAAGTTTTCTGAATTAATCGCGGTGATGGATGCCATTGGCCGGGCATTTGACAAAATTCCTGCAAATTATATTCGGGAAAAACTGCTCATTGGCGTGGTCGGCGAGATATATTGCCGCCTGGATGACTTTTCCAACGCCTATTTGATTAAACGCATTGAAAAGTACGGTGGCGAGGTTTGGCTTGCCCCCATCGCTGAATGGGTATTTTATGTAAACTTTATGCAAAAAGTAGATCATAAAATTAATGGAGAACGATTTTCCAAATCTATGTTGGGTGTGATCATCAAAGATAAAATCCAGGTTCGTGATGAGCACAAACTACACAAGCCCCTGCATCATCGTTTTAGAGGATATGAAGAAGCAAAGACAACAAAAATGATCCTTGAATCAGGTAAAAAATATCTTCCCTATACCGGCGCTTTGGGAGAAATGGCACTTAATGTGGGGGGCGCCATTTATTTTCATGGCAAAGGCACCGACGGCATCGTGGATATCAGTCCTTTTACATGCATGAATGGTATCGTATGTGAGGCGGTTTATCCCAGGGTCAGTGCGGAGCACGATCAAATCCCGATCCGGAATTTTTATTTTGACGGAACGGGTTCCGATTATGACCGCGATGTGGAAATCTTCCTGGAATTAACAGCAAATTACCAACGCCGGAAAAAAGTGTCCCGCACTTTCCCGCCCCATTTTTATTAACATAATCGACAAAACGGCTTTAATTTTTTGTCACCTTCAGACGGTCGCCGGGACGGATTCTGGAACTGCGCATCTTATTGAGTTCCTTGATATCCCTGATGGATAATCCGTACTTTCGCGAGATATCCCACAGGGTGTCGCCGCGTCTTACCGTGTAATATTCGCCTGAATAATTTTCGGTTTCTTTTTCGGCTTTGGCTAAGTTCTTTGTATCGGTGATATTTTCAGGAATCCAGATCGTCAGTAACTGATTGGGATAGATATGTCTTCCGTAGCGCAATCCGTTCCAGGCCCGTATTCTACTGGCGCGGGTATTGTAAATTTCGGCAATTTCTCCAAGGGTATCGCCGGGTTTTACGCGATATACCACTTTGCGGTGACCGGGCACATTCTTCACCACTTTAGATTTGCTTCTCGACTGTTTATAGCTATCGTAGCGGCGCTGCTGCTGTACGTAATGGTGACGCTTGTTCTGGGGAACAGGAATGAGCAAATAATGACCGGCACGGATCAGATTGCCGCGCAGCTTGTTGATCGATTTAATCACCGATACAGAAGTATGATACTTTGCGGCAATTGTTGACAAAGCCTCGCCACCGCGTATACGGTGCCGCACCCAGGAGCGTTTTTGATCATCGGGTATTTTTGCATAACCCGCTTTGAATTTTTCTTTGCTACCTTCCGGCAGGTACAGCGTAAAATCCTCTATATCGGGCGGAGTGACCCAGCGCAGTACGGCAGGATTTAATTTTTTAATCGTATTGTAATCCGTATCGACCAGTTTGGCAATCACATTCAGGTCGACCGATTCGGATATCTTAACCGTATCAACCCGCAGCGGTTCTTGCTTTTCAACATAGAAACCGAATTTTTTGGGATTTTTAGCAATGATCGTTGCCGCCAGAAAAGTGGGGATATAATTTCTGGTTTGCCGGGGCAGACGATACAATTTCCAAAAATCCCTGGTATTATAACGCCGCATATTCCGCGCAACGCGATTGGGATTGCAGTTATAGCCGGCAAGGGCCAGATACCAGTCGCCGAAGCGTTCGTGTAAATCTTTTAGATGTCTTACCGCCGCATCGGTCGATTTCAAAACATCACGGCGTTCATCAAACCACCAGTTATGGCGCAAACCGTAATACCTGCCGGTTGCGGAAATAAATTGCCACAGTCCCACGGCCCTGGCATAGGATCGGGCCACCGGATTGAAGCCGCTCTCGATCATTGCCACATAAAAGAGTTCTTCCGGCACATCATATTTATCCATTACCGTTTTTACCATCTCTTCGTAGTAGCCGCTGCGTTCCAGCCATTTTGTAAAAACAAAGCGCCCTTTCGTCTGAAAATAATTGAGCGCCAGCCTGACTTTATCATTCAGGGTAATCGGCAGTGCGCCGCTGGTATCGACGATGGTTTCTTTTCCAAAAAGAACAGAATCCGGAAAGTAGAATTCTTCCAGTTCCGATATATCGGCGCGAATTTCTTCCGCTTCGAGCGTCTCCCGGGCATTGAGATAGATGCGTTCATAATCTTCGTTAATGGCTTTCAGCAGCGTATCGTAATTATTCCAGGCCTGCAGTGTTTGCCGGTCCTCTTCCGAGATATGCGCCAGCACCTCAAAAGCATGGTCAAAATAGATCTCAGCGCCCAGTGTATCCCGTTCGCTTAGTTTTTGATTGGCCTCTTCATAGAAAAAGAATAAGGAATCCAGTTTAATATTCAAATCTTTTGAAAGCCACAGATCATCGGGCAGGCTGGTCTGCGCCTCATCTTCGGCAACCGTTTTTTCCTTAACCAGTTGTTGCCGGCAATTCCAGAACAATAATAATGCTAAAATGAAAGCAAATATAACTTTAAATCTATATAATCCGGACACGTTACTGACCTTCCTTGCTTTTAATTTTTTCCAGGATGTTTGTTGTTGATCTGCCGGCGATTAAAGGAATTGTAATCACGCGTCCGCCGCTTTGCTCAACCACATCCTTTCCTACAATATTATCGACCGTGTAATCGCCGCCTTTAATCAGCAGATCGGGTTGGACTCTTTTCACCAGTTCCAGCGGCGTATCCTGCTCAAAAATACAGACCATATCAACCGATTCCAGTCTGGACAGGATAAAGGCACGGTCTTCCTGACCAATATAGGGCCGTTCGCGGCCTTTCAGTCTGCGCACCGAATCATCTGAATTCAGGCCAACCACCAATACATCAGCTTGCGCTTTTGCTTTCTCCAGGTATTCCACATGACCTCGATGTATTATGTCAAAACAGCCGTTGGTAAAGGCGATCACCGATTCAGGATGCTTTTCCCTGAATGCTTTTATAAACAAACCGATGTTTTCGAAATCAAGAATTGCCTGCATTCCGTATCTCCCGGCTGAGCACTTCTTTCTTTAGCAAATCGGCCTGTACCGGCACGATCCCCACTTCTTCACAAACCAATCCGGCAGCGTAATTGGCCAAAAGCGCCGCTTCTTTAAACGTTGCTCCGCCGGTTAGCGCCGCGGTGAGGGTACTGATTACCGTATCGCCGGCCCCGGACACATCTGCTACTTTTCGCGTTTTGGCAGGAATAGTGCTTATTTCCCCTTCGTGTTCAAATATGGTGATGCCCTTCGCTCCGCGGGTTAACAAAATACAGGATGCCTCCAGCATTTCAAGCAGCGCCTTGCCCGCTTCGGTAATATCCGTTTCCGTATCGATATGGCGGGCAAGGGCCTGTGCCGCCTCACGAATATTGGGTTTGAAAACCGTAGCCCTTTTATATTCCAGAAAATTTTTGAATTTAGGATCGACGGTGGAAATGATCCCTTTGTCATTGGCATGCTTTAAAACGGCATTAATGATGGTTTTTGTCAGCAGTCCCTTATTATAATCTTCCATGATTACTGCCGCCACGTCATCCATTAACACATTAATACGTTCAAGCATTTCCTGCTCATCGTTATCGTCGAGATCGTTCCGGTGTTCGCGGTCTACCCGGGCCAGATGCTGATTATCGCCTATAATTCTTGTTTTGACGGTTGTGGGCCGGTTCTTACATTTCAGGATGCCGGCATCGCTCATTTGATTGGCATTCAATAATTCATTGAACACGCCGCCCATACGATCGTTGCCGACCACGCCGAGCAAAAGGGGTGCACAGCCCAGTGTCTTTACATTTAGAGCCACGTTGGCCGCGCCGCCAAAGCGCAGTGATTCCGACTCAATTTCCACAATCGGTACCGGCGCTTCCGGCGACAGTCGGCTGACATTGCCCCACAGGTATTCATCGATCATCAGATCACCGATGACGAGAATCTTTTTTCCACTGAAATTATTAAATATTGAGTTAAGCCGCTGCTGATCAAACTGTTTCAAATCTCACTCCGTTTTCCGCACAACCTCATTACAATTGATTCGCCTTAATCGGAACAGTCAATTTCTTTTTTTTCATCTGTTTAAAATCCCCACCACAATCCCACCCGCTCGGGAGTGTGATGCCCCTCTCCCCAACCCCTCCCCCGATTCATCGGGGGAGGGGCGAAGGGGTGGGGGTTCTATTTAATCATGCCTTTGTGTGTTTGCAAAATCATGAATGTTTCATTCATTTAAAAGGTATAAATCTAAGGAGTGAACAGGTTTATTTCAAACTTATTTTAACAGAAGAGCAAGCGACTGATTTATGTTTAATTTTGCACCGGGATGCAAACCTTAAACGTGGTGCCCTTGTTTTCCTGCGTCGTAAAATCTATTTTAACACCATAAGGATGCAGTAAATTATAAGCGAGACTCAGTCCCAGCCCTGTTCCGGCGGGCATATTGGGATGATCCGTTGATTTTACACCTTTGGGTTTGGTTGTAAAAAAAGGATCGAAAATTTTTGATTGAATTTTTTCGGGAATGCCGGTTCCCGTATCTTTGATCACTACGACGATTTGATCATTTTCGGACTTAGTTTCTATGGTCAGCGTCCGTTCATCCGCCTCGTACATGGCATCGATTGCATTTTGTACTATGCTGATTAATCCCTGGGAAAAATCACTGTACACCCCCTGAATGCGCGGTAATTTCCCGCCAAGATTGAAATTTTTCTTTACTTTGTGTTTAAAAAACAGATTGGCATTGAGGAATTCCAGCTCTTTTTTCAACAGGTCATTGATATTAATTGCTATTCTGCTGGCGTCCTGTTCTTTCCGGCCTTTTTCCATGATTTGATTAATCAGCGCACTCATGTTGTAAGTTTGTTTCAGAATCTTTTCGGTTTCAGGGATGTCCGGATGACGCAGTTTTAACAGTTCCGCATTGCCCTGAATTACCGAAATCGGCGTATTCAGGTTATGCGCCACACCCGCTGCGAGTCGCCCGACTGCGGCCAGTTTGTGTTCGTTCATCAGTTCCATTTCGAACTGACGTTCTCTTATTTTTGATTCATGCTGTGCGGTAATATCGATGAGAATGCCTTCAATTGCCGGTTTTCCCTGGTATTGCACGGCACCGGCCCATGTTTCCACTATACGTTTATTATCTTTCACTGTCCGGGCATTAAATTTAAAACTGCCGGCATTTTTTTCACCGCTCAGCCTTCGGGATAAATTACTCTTTACCAGTTGGCGCTGATCCGCATCGGCGAAATCGAGTAAATTCTTTTTATCGATAATATCGGCGGAAGTGCATTCAAAAACTTCGCAGAACTTACGATTGACGTAAGTATATTTTTCATCCTGAATTACATAGACGCCAACCAGCGACTGCTCAACCAGATTTTGATATTTCTGTTCAGATTCTTTGAGTTCGGATACTTTCTGCTGTACCATTTTTTCCAGCTCTCCCTGGTAGCGCTGTTTCTGTTTCTCGAGCATGCCTTTTTCTTCGACCAACCTGAACTGCATCAAAGCATTTTTTACAACCTGCTGGAACTGAATATTTTTAAACGGTTTTACAAGATAATCAAATACCCCCAGACGGATTGCTTTTCTGGCTAATTCGATTTCCGAACTTCCGGTGATGATCACCACCGGGGAATTGATACCCTGTTCGTGAATTTCTTTGACAAATTCGATACCGTTCGTATCGGGCAGAAAGATATCCACTAAAATGATATTAAACCGCTCTTTATTGAGTGCAGCTCTGCCCTCCTCTGCCGTGCCGCAGGCGGTTACTGCATACTGTTCCAGTTCAAGCAGTGAAGAAAGGGTTTCCCGTAAATCTGGATCGTCATCTATGAGTAAAATTTTTTGCATGGTTTCCGGCTTACTTACGTAAAATAATGAATTTATCGATCAACCGTTTTACGCTGTTACTTACCAGTTCGATCAATATAAACACAATTAAGGTTACAAACCCGATGTAAAAAAGTACCTGCGTAATTTGGTCGAGCAACGTTGAATTAAACTGCGGCAGGATCAGCACAGCAGCAAAGGTAACTCCGACAATCCAGCTCATCGTTCGCAGAATACGTTTAAAAAATTTTTCGGCTTCTTCACTGAATCCTTTTTCCATATCTTGATTTTCAGTTTTTGCCTTCGCTTGTGAAACATCAGCTTTTGATTTCTTTTTATATTTTTTCTTAGGCATTTGGTTCCCCTGATTAATATCCACTCACCTGTCCGTTACTACGCGGATTACTCCATCCGGGCATCGAATTATCTTCCGAATTTATCAATATTCCCTGTACATAGCCAAAATAATCCGCTTCAAAAAATTTATATCCGCAGTTTTTCAAAATAGTAAGCGTATCAAAATTGAAGCGATCGCAGCAGGCACTGACAACCACATCCTGTCTGGCTTGTTCCGGCTGACATCTGCTGCAGAACGCGGTCTGAGTATAAAGCAGCGGTATTAAAAAAAATTGAAATGAAGGGCTTGCATGCATCAACGGGATTGCTTTCTCAAAATATTCAACATATCGGCTTCCATACTGTGAATTGGCGTTTCCACGATTCTTCCGATTTCTTTGCCATCTTTCAGAAATATAAATGTTGGTACCCGTTCAATCTGATAGGATTGGGCGAGCCCGTTATCCAGTTTGAGTTTGCGATCGACCGCCCACATGGTAATTTCCATTTGCTTATCGAGTCCGGCCCGGTCAAATACTTCAAAGAAGGCTGGCGCCTGTACCTCGCTGTCACCGCACCATGTGGCGAGAAACACAAGTGCTTCATCGGCGCTGCCGGTTTGTTTTAATTGTTCAACAATAGCTGAATCCGGCTGATAATAGGCCGCTTCGCTTTTCCAGAACGGGTAATCAAAATAGAGTTGTTCACGGTCAATTTTGCCGTAAAGCATCTCGATATCATTACGCATTACTTTACGGGACTGCAATTGCTTATCGGAAGCGCAGCCCCAAAGAAAAAGGCAAAGCAGAAAACTAATTGTTATTAAACGTATCATTGATTGTGGTTTCCCGTTTAACTTTTTTGAGCCTTTTTTGTACGACACCGCCGGCATTTATTTTAAGATAAGAAATAACTTCCCCCTCACCGCCTAAAATGCCCAGGTTATTATCATTAACTGTGAATTGCAGTCCCGCGGCATTCCCAATCAGGAATTCCATGGTCGAATCGGCATCCAGGGTCAGGCGTTCCCCGGTCTGCATCAAATATTCGGATGTATCGGCGCGGTCTTCAACCGTGCGCAGCCAGGTGCGTTCAACTGCTTCGAGAATAATTGTAACCGTTGCCTTCGCGGACGGGGATACGGCAAATTTTGTCGTTTCTGTTTCGACCGTATGGGTTAAGCTGTCGGCTCTGGATTCCAGTTGCTCTACGATATCGCGAATGGGTAGTTCTTTTATGTTAGCTTCGCTGTTACTTTCTACGCCCACGGAGTTAATTGCAAGAATAATAATAATCACAACCAGCACAACGAGCGGTATGATGATATAGAATTTACTCAGCAGACTGGCCCTGCGCGGATCGATGTCTGCTGTTTTTAAACGACGCATGGTTGTGGTATACTGGGGGCGCTTACTTTTACGATATTCCCGAAATTCAGCCATAATCTGTTCCGGATTTTCCACATCCAGAAACGAGAGATAGGTCTGAAAAAAGAACTTATCATAGATATGCGGAATATCCTCTAACCGGCCCGCTTCAATGGCTTCGAGATATTTAAGCTGAATTTTACTTTCTTTCGCGATGTCAGCCAAATCCAGCTTCTGATCGATACGTTTTTGTTTTAATTCCTCAAACAGAGATAGGGCTTTATCTTTCTCAGTCATTCTTTATTACCTCAAAGTCTTTGATTCTCATTTGAATAGTAGTTTGTCCGTTCCAGTTCGATTCCTCGATCACATAAGCACAGTTCAACTGGGCATAATCTTTTTTTAACAGATCGATATATTCTCCCAGATTATATCCGATTGCATCGACAACTACGGAATTTTGTTTAAACTTCATTTTCAGATGATTATTGCCAACGATTGTAACCCTGCCGTAAATCTGTAAATCATAGGAAACAAAAACCGGACGCATATTACCGGGCCCGAAAGGCGCCAGAGACTTCAAATCATTAAAGAAAGAAGCCGTTAGCTGTTCAAGCCCGATTTCAGCATCAATGTCCAATGTAGGCACCATATCATCAAGATTCAATTCTTCCTGAGATAGTTTATTAATTTCTTCATCGAGCAATCGGATATTTTCCGGTTTAATGGTTAATCCGGCGGCAAAACGGTGACCGCCGAAGTTGATTAACAGGTGCTCAAGTTTCTTAAACGCTGCATAAATATTAAAATTTCTTGTCGACCGTGCCGACCCCTTGCCTTCGCCATCCTGTATTGAAATCAATACGGTAGGCCGGCTGTATTTTTCCATGATCCGCGAAGCGACGATGCCGACCACCCCTGTATGCCAATCCTCTTTTGCAAGAACCAGTATTCGTTTGGATTCAATATCGATTTCTCTTTCGATCATTTCCTGGGCATCGTGGAAGGTAATTTCATCAATATTTTTGCGGGTGCGATTTTCATTTTCCAGGATTCTTGAAATATTCCGGCCTTGCTGAACGCTGTTTGTTGTGAGCAGATGCACGGCTTTTTTTGCATTTGAGATTCGCCCTACAGCATTAATTCTCGGAGCAAGCACGAATACGATTGTGCTGACGGTTAATTTCCTTCGCAGCAGGCTGCAACTTTCCAGCAGCGCGTAAATTCCGGGTCTTGGCTTTGCATTAATACGTTCGAGTCCGTTGCGCGCCATGATCCGGTTTTCATCCATTAACTGTACAATATCAGCGGCGGTTCCGAGCGCAACGAGGTCCAGATACTGATAAGCGAAGTTTTTAACGAAACCCAATTTTTGCGTTAAAGCCTGCAGAAGCTTGAAGGCAACGCCGCATCCGGCCAGCTCTTTACAGGGATACACAGACCCCTCTAATTTCGGATCCAAAACGGCAACCGCATCGGGCAGCGCATCGCCCGGCTCGTGATGATCACAGACAATAACATCGATGCCTTCCTCTTTCGCAAACTTGATCTCATCAATTGCAGTGATCCCACAATCAACGGTAATCACCAGCGACACTTGTCGGTTTTTAGCGACGAGGATACCTTCTCTGGATACCCCGTAGCCCTCTTTGAAACGATCGGGGATAAAGAAACTGACTTTGCCGCCCAGCCTGAATAAACCGTCATACAATATGGATACACTGGTAACGCCATCGACGTCATAATCACCGTAAATCAGAATATTTTCCCCTTCGCTGAGCGCCAGAATGATACGTTCAACGGCAACCTGCATCCCGTCCAGAAGATATGGATCATAAAGCTGATCAAGATTCTTATTAAAAAATTTTGTTATTTTTTCTTCTGTGGTTAACTGGCGGTTGCAGAGGATTCGTGATATAATCGGATGAATTTTATAATTTTGAACAATTTCGGAAATTCCGGACTCATCAACCTCACTTGGCAGAATCCATTGGTAAATCATGGCCGCCCCAATTTAAAATAATAGATCCAAACGAATCGATAAGCCGAATTCTGTTCCCGCCGGTAACGGGATGGTAGCCATTTATCTTAATCAACCGTTGCCGGTTAACTTGAGCGACCTACCCTGAAGTGTGTACCGCAGGTTGCGGCACGCGCACCGGGCAATGCGCCTCCCCGTTCAGGGAATCCTTCTATATTTGATCTTTCATAAAACCGGGCTTGTCGTACCTTTGTTTTTCTAATACCTGAACCAGGTATTCCTGCCGGAACAAAGTGGTGGGCTCTTACCCCACCTTTTCACCCTTATGGCGCCTGAGACACCACGGTATTTTTTCTGTGACGCTTTCCTTCCGCGAATAAACGCGGTTCCTGATTTCTCAGGAGGTCTTGCCCTATTATGTTCGGACTTTCCTCCCCGGCACATGATGACCGGAGCGTCTACCTGATTCGATTTGGATCTATTTTAAATGGTTCAATTAATTATTATCGCCGCGGGATACCAAAGCAGTTTTATGTCTATCAGATATCCCGCATTATCGTTTTTCTTAGTTAGCAGTATCTGTCCACACCAGAATACGTCCGCAAAATTCACAGTTATAAATTTTACGCATTTTCTTGACCTCAACAATTTTCTGAGGCGGTATAAACGAATAACAGCCTCCGCATACATTCCCTTCTATCTTGGCAATGCCCTGACCGTCGCGGGCATTTCGAACACGTTCGTAAGTTCGGATAATATCGGGGTTCGTTTTATTCAGAATGATCTCACGTTCATGATTCAGCAAATTTTCTTCTTCGGCTGTTTCATTCAATTTTGCCTTCAGCTCTACCTGATTCTCTTTCAGTTCATTTTCTAGTTTTGCGATCTCACTTTCCAGCGTTACAACTTTCTCTTCAAGCTCAATGATGGCGTCTTCGGTTTCGCCCTGTTCCTTTTTACTTTCGCTTGATTTATTCTGAACCGTCTCCGTTTCCTGCGTAATTGCATCGTATTCTTTATTGGTTTTTACCTGATAAAGCTGATCCTCATACCTGGCCAATTTTGTATTATATTCATCAATTAAGAGTTCTAACTCTCGTTGTCGAAGTTTTGTTTCTTTCAGCTTCTTTCTGACTTCTTCCAGTTCTTTATTCTTAGCCTTTAATTTTGAATCCAAATCCTCAACAATAAGAGGTAAATCCCCTTTTTCTTCTCTTAGTTCATCTAAGCGGTTATCTACTTCCTGTAATTCAAGCAAACCATATAAAGTTTTTTGCAATTTAAAAAGCCTCCCTATTTAAAATAAAAAAAGTGCTACCCAAAATTTGGATGCACTTTCATGAATTTCATTTTATTATTTTTATCGATGTGTATTTTTTTCTACAACACATAAAACGCTTAATTCTGTTAATTATTTAGTGGGCCCACAGGGACTCGAACCCCGGACCTACCGATTATGAGTCGGCAGCTCTGACCAACTGAGCTATGGGCCCAATTCCTAATTCATTCATCGGGTTAATGTATTAAATTGTCTTTCTGAAATCAAATTAAATTTTTTGTAGTCAGATACAAAACGCGCACTTATAAGGTGCAGGATTAAACACCGTAAATTACTATATTTTAAATTTTTAAAAGATAAAGCATTCCCGGGAAAAAAACGATTGCAGCTTCTCTTCCCTCACCCAAATACCCTTATTTTTACCTCTGCCGCCGCCTCTGATTATACTAAAAATATCGAAATCCCGCACTACCTCAAACTCAGATTTTTCGGCGACAACTATAATAAAATCCGGTTGTTTCCATTCAATAAGTTCCAGAGGTTTGATCGTCGGCATGAAAGCGAACGAATCATAGCAAAGCCGTTTTATTTTTTCGCATCTCTCAACTGTGTAATTATCAGTAAAAATTATCAGTTTATGTATTAATTGAACGGCATCGGTATTAATCAGCCTGTGGAATAATCCTTCGCTTTGCTCCCGCTTCAGATTAATGGAGTCCATTTTTTCCGCTGTCAGTTTTAAGTCAAACTCCTGATCCGAAATCATCAGGGGGGCCGGGTTTTGCCTGTTTGTGGCGATACCGGTCGATTTTTTCGACGTGCCGCGAAAAACACGAAATTGCTCTATTAGCAAACCACGTCCATTGACAGCCGTACCTCTCGGAAAAATCCGCTTGATAAATGGTCCGCCTATGTCTATGGGTCTTCCATATTGATCAAAAATATCAATATGCGGCCGGGTCGGAAAAAATTCCGGAGTGTGATACGTTTTAAAATATCTTCCCTCTGCGGGGCTCAATTGTGACTGTTCAATTCTGACTCCATTGGCATCTTTATCAAATTTTCCGGAAATCTGAAATCTCTTATTTTTTAAAAGAAATTTTAAACGCACCCCATTCATTTCCAGAGTAAAATTTTTCCATATCAGGGGCAGCGATAATTCATAGCCACCTGTATCTATAGTAATTGCATAAAAATTCGGTTTTTTGATCGGCGGGCAATAGATTACAGGTTTTATTCCAAGCCGCTTTTTATTGGGCTCGAAATTAATATTTACCGTTTTATCAATTTTAAGACGCAGTTCATTGTTGTTTTCTAATTCTGTAAATGTCCGGTCGCCGTGACGGATATATTTGACTTTTAACTGATTTTCACTGGAATTGAGCCTGTCCAGATTGGAACTGATTAAAAACTTGCCCAATTTTATCTTCTTCCTGTCAAAACTAATGTTAGCAATGGTTTTTACTGCGATCAGGAACTTGATTAGGTTCCGTTTGGTTTTCGGAAAATTGTTTAACAATTTGTCGGCAATTGCCGGCGTCCGGTAAAAATCGTTATGAAATAATGATAATATCAGAGCCATAAACAGATCAGGATTTCGAAGGACATCGCGCATAGCGGCCAGACTGAAAAGCGGCAACTGCGTGTAAATTGACTCCTTCCAGAGATTGTCTGATTGGTTCCGGAGGCCTACTTCCCCGTTGTTCAGGTAGCCGTTAAGAAAATCTGAGACATCCGGTTCGTCTGTCTTGGCGTCATCAAAATCAAATTGGACATTAGTATTATCGTAATCAAACAGTTTAATTACTTCACGATACCTCCGGTAGGCTGTATTTAGAATTTTTCGGGTATTGATTTCAGTCAACGAAGCACGGTTTGCGTTCAGATATGTATAAACATGAGTCAGATCCCGATACCAGCCGAAATGCAAATAGATTTCCTGAATCCAAATCAAATCGGCCGGATCTGTTTCCAAAATCTTTTGCACATCGATTTCACGTTGGGGTCCGATGTAATTCTGCTCAGCCCAGCGTTGGTCAATATCCCGCATCAATTGGGCATCCAGGGCAGAGGTAAATTTGAAAGGATGAATTTCTTTTTCCGAATTTGCCGTATCAGTTAAAAAAGCAGGGATTTTGTTAATCTGTCGCTTTTTTTCGTTTCCCGACAACCAGAACACAGCATCCATATCAAATTGAAACAGCAATGTTTCGTCCGTTTGGCGTGACAACGGTTCCGAACCGGTAATCTGCAAACCGGGTTGAAACCTCAGCGTTAATTTGCATTGTTTTCGATCAGTGAAATTTTTTAGATAAATGATGTTATCATCAAAATATTCAATAATTTGTATTTTGAAATCGAGGTTCTGAAATTCATGCAGGTAAATTCTTGTCCCGGGGAATCGGTATTTCAGGCAATTCCATTGCCCCTTGCATAATTCGTCGCCGACTAATTGAAAAACCGGCGTATTGCCTGAAATTTTCAGATTTTCAATGGCAATTTTCGTATCACAGAATAGTTGCACAGGCAGCTGCGGCTGATAGCTAAAATTCAGGTTACGCTTTATGAACGATTCAAGAAAAGTAACGATTTTGTCTTTATTCATACCAGATTTTTGCTTAAAACTAAAAAATCACCACAGTTGAATTTACCCGTGTGGTGATTCTAAGTTATCAAACAGAGTAAGATAAGTAAATTTTTTTTAATGACAATCAATTAAAATAATCGCTGAAAAATGCGTGATATATCGATATAGAAAATGAAAATAATCAGCGTGAGTAAAATCGCCATCCCAATTTGCTGTATTTTGATCCTGGTTTTATTTTTCAGCGGCCGGCCCATAATGCCTTCCAGTAAAATAAAAAACAGGTGCCCGCCATCCAGTGCCGGTATCGGTAATATATTGAAAAAGGCCAGCATTGCGCTGAGGGCCGCGACCACATACCAATACTGAATCCAACCGGCTTTGGCGGCATCACCGGCAATTTTTGCGATCATAATCGGACCGCCGATAACCTCTTTGGCAGATTTGGCGCCGCTTAAAACCCACCACAAACCACGTATATTCAGAGCCAGGAGATTATATGTATCTGTTATGCCTTTAGGAACGGCCTGCAGAAAATTGATCTCATTATGTTCGAAATAAACACCGATACCGATTTTACCGACAACTTCGGTTTCCCCTTCGGCATTGGTTTCCTCGACGGATTCCGGGGTAATGGTGCCGCTGTAAACCTGACCGTCCCGCTGCCATTCTATGTTTATTGTTTCACCGGGATGGGCTCGAATAATATCCGTCATGCCGTCCCAGTATTCCACAGGCTGTCCGTTAAGGGATATAATTTTGTCACCTTCTTGCAGACCCGTATCACCTGCCGGCATATCCTGCTTAACCATTCCGACTTTTGAATGCAGGAGTGGTTCTATATCCAGGTATTCCCCGCCTTCGCCGCCGAACCATTCCTTTTTATATTTCACTTCAACGACACGGTTATCGCGCATCACTTCAAAAGTGATATCCTGATTCAGATTGTCGATGAAACTGGCATTCAGCTCGTTCCAGTTGCCGATTTCCCGGCCATTCATCGCGATGATTTTATCATAGCGCTGAAAACCGATTTTTTCAGCGATGCCATCCTCGCCTGTCCTGCCAATGGTGGTTGTCGGGTAAATCGATTCGCCCTGCGTGAAGTTGATGGCTGTTAAAATGGCAACGGCCAAAAACAGATTCATTATAACGCCCGCTGTGATTATGACGGTTCTTTTCCAGACCGGTTTTGTGTTAAACTCATAATCGGCGCCGGTTGTTTTATCATCCATACTTTCATCGATAAATCCGGCCATTTTAACAAATCCGCCCAAAGGAATTGCAGAAATGCAGAAATCCGTTTCACCGATTTTTTTTGTGTAAATCGTTGGCGGGAATCCGATCGAAAATTTTTCCACACGAACCCCCATCCACTTGGCGGCCAAAAAATGGCCCAGCTCATGGATGATTACCAGCAAACTGAACAGAAAAATTATGGCAACAATCGTTAAAAACATTTCAAATTCTCACTCATTTATATCAGAGAAATAAAATAAACAATTTACGAAACGCAAAATTATTTAAATTTGTTTCCCTTTTTCAAAAAAGCGATCCATATTGGGCCGCTTTATAAATTCTACAGAACAAACATCACGCCGCCGGCCAGGGAATTATATTTACCGATATTATAATCGGCGTGAATATTAAAAAATAGTAATGTTAAACTAACGCCGACATTAAATTTTACGGCGTTTTCTCCGTCAATACTAACCTCACCGACTTTAGTGATGTTAGGGTCATCTAGGGCATCCGTATCAATTTTCATTGTTGAATTATCAAAACCGATACCGCCGTAAATATCGATGGGCAAAACAGGTATATCATAAGAGGCTTGTAAATTCATGCCAAATGTTCCGGCATCCAGAATTTCACCAAGGGTGAACTTATGGTAAGCGGCCTGCAGACTGAAATCGATCGGAAACATCGGTATCGGAATCAATTCACTTAAACCGTACTTTAAACCGCCGCCGTACAGACTGATTTCGCCGAAATTATCAATATTATAAGAAATAAAACGCCCGGTCAGTTCCAGATTGGCAAACAAGCCCACATTTGCATGCAGCATGGGCAGCATGAAATAATCGGTTTCGACACCGTCAACACCGTTATTGGATGCACCGCCGAAAAATGTTGGTACTTCGCCGAGCGATGAATGTGTGAATGTTTTGGCTTCATCGGGAAGCATTATGATCGCCGTGCTTATACCAACGTCAAATCTGGGAAATCCCTTTGTGTAAGCACGATGAAACAGAGCACTACCCATCGAACTACCCAGCGCGGTTGCTACGGGCTGCATAGAGCCTTCTATGTATTCTTTATTCTGATTGGTTAATATCTCTTCAAGATAGTCTTCTACATCCTGGCTAAAACCAAATTGCGGCAGCAGCAGTAACACGGCTAACGTCACTAAGAAAAAGTTTCTCATAATAAATCCTCCTCCAGATTGATATAACAAAATTTATGCAATCCCAATGCGGAACTTATTAACAAATTTTTGTGATTCTGTCAATTCTTTTTTTGATAATTCCTGAAATTGTATATCGATTTTATTATCCGACAAAAGTTCAGCCACAAATGATTCCGTAATATGACCTTCACTTATCCTGGATAAATTAATTTCGGAAAGTGAAACAGATGTCGCCTTCAATTTTTCGGTTAAAGCTTTCCGCTTACTATTTTCCAGTTTCAGATAATTGAAAATCTTCATGTGATGCCTGCCAGTCAGGATGGACCCGTGCTGCAGTATACTGTTACTGAACAGCTTCTGGGCGCTGCCAACGACTTTTTTATTGTCGTATTTTATTTCGGCAAATGCCGGACGGTTAAAGCAGGCAAATGATTTGACGCCCGATTTCAGATAATTATCTTTTAACGGCTCCCGGTGCAGGTACACAGGATAGCCCAGTTTGTTCAGGGCGCGACTTAAAACGATATGAAATGCGGAATAGAGCTCGTGGTGGTTCATCAGTTCGGCAGGCAGAACAATACTATAGGTCAGTTCCTCGCTGTGCAGAATGGCGCTGCCGCCCGTCGGCCTTCTGACGAGATGATACCCGTCATCGCTGAGCGCTGTTTTGTTCACATGATTATCAGGTTGATGATAGCCCAGCGAAAGACAAAACGGCTGCCAGCCAAAAAAGCGCAGTACCGGCGGGTCATCGGGATTCATTGTCATGGCAAAAAAATAATCGAGGGCCATATTTTGCGCCCCGTTTAACGATTCAAATGGTATGATGCGTATTTTATTTAACGGCAATTTTGATAATTTAACCACGAATTATTCCACGATCGCGTTCACTGTGACTTTTTTGTAGAAATGAAAGCAAGCTCTCTATTGCGGGAGATTTTTCGAAATTATTTTCGATTTTTTCGATGGACTCTTTAGTCGTTAGATTCTCACGGTATACTATTTTAAAGGCGCGTTTTAATTGTACTAATGTTTCTTCGTTAAATCCGCGACGCTTAAGTCCTACGGCGTTCAGTCCGCCAAAATTCGGCGGATTACCCATAGCCAGTATAAATGGCGGTACGTCTTTTGTAATCGGCAGCATGCCGCCGATAAATGCATGCTCACCGATATGAACGAACTGATGAATGGCGGTTAGACCACCGATTCCAACATAGTTGCCAATAACAACGTGTCCGCCCATGGCAACACTGTTTGCCAGAATCACGTTGTTGCCCAGCTGACAGTCGTGCGCTACGTGACTATAAGCCATTAACAGGCAATTATCACCAATGCGTGTATAATAGCTATGATCGGTTGCCCGATTTACGGTTGCATATTCGCGAATGGTTGTATTATCGCCGATTACCACGAAGGTTTCTTCACCGGAAAACTTTAAGTCCTGCGGCACACTCCCAATAGCGGCGCCCGGGAATATATGACAGTTTTTACCAATGGTTGTTCCGGTGGCTAATACCGCATGGGCGCCGATTTTTGTACCGCTGCCTATTTTGACCTTCGCTTCTATCACGGCGCCTGGTCCGACTGCAACATCCCCGATAAGCTCGGCGTTTTTATCTATGACGGCAGTTGGATGAATCTCATTCATTAAAGCACCTCGCGTTTATCAACAGCAGAAGCCATCATTTCAGCCTCGCATACCAGTTCGCCTTTTACATAAGCTTTTCCGGCCATTTTGAAAGTTGTGCGCCGGTTTTTAAGCATGGTGAGCTCCATAACCAGCTGATCGCCGGGCTGTACCAGTTTACGGAAACGCACTTTATCGATGGCCATGAAAAAAACCAGGTAATTTTCAATATTTTCTTTTTCATTCAATAAAAGGACTCCACCTACCTGAGCCATCGCTTCGACAATTAAAACGCCCGGCATAACCGGCTTTTCAGGAAAATGTCCCTGAAAAAAGTTTTCATTCATGGTAACATTTTTAATACCCACCGCGCGTTTTTGGGGCTCAAACTCAAGAATGGAATCAATGAGTAAAAAGGGATATCGGTGGGGTAAAATTTTCTTGATGGCATTGATGTCAAACACCACGCCTTTTTGGGTATCGACCTGATACTGACGGGCCAGTTTTTGTTTTTTGTACAGTTTGCGCAGTAATTTTGCAAATTCGATATTGCTTAGATGTCCGGGACGGGCGGCAAGAATCTGTGCTTTAATATTTACGCCAACCAGAGCCAGATCACCCAGCATATCCAGTAATTTATGGCGGGCCGGTTCATTTCTAAACCGCAGTGATTTATCATTGAGAATGCCGCTTTTGCCCAGTTCCACCTCATCGTCAATTTCAAACATCTTTTTTAAACGCGAAATATCTTTTTCTTCAAGTTGCCGGTCTACGATAACCACAGCCGTATCGAGATCGCCGCCTTTTATGAGACCCTGCTCTGCGAGGGCTTCAACTTCGTGCAGGAAACAAAACGTGCGCGCCGGCGCAAATTCCGAAATAAATTCTTTTTCCAGGGAGAACAATCCGGAGTGCTGACTACCCAGCGCCGGATTTTTGTAATCAATCATGATCGTTATTCGATAATCATCGGTGGGCAGGGCAACAATTTCGATGCCGCGTCGTTCGTCGCTAAGCTGAATCGTTTCATCGACCACAACATAGTCTTTGGCAGCTTCCTGCTCTTCAAAACCCGCTTCCAGCAGTTTGTTGACAAACGGCATGGCCGAGCCGTCTCCGATGGGCGGCTCATTGGCATCGAGTTCTATACGCACATTATCAACGCCGAGTCCAACCAACGCTGCCAGAACGTGTTCGACGGTGTGAACCTTGACGCCATCTATTTCAAGACTTGTCCCGCGGAGGCTATCGGTTAACTGATTTTCAATGACATAGTCAACCAAAGCGGGTATTTCAGGTTTATTTTCCAGATCAATTCTGACAAAACGTCTTCCATAATTTTCCGGCGCCGGCTTAAAAGTAATTTTTGTATTATTACCGGTGTGTAATCCCTTACCCTCATAGGTAACTTCTGTTTTAATCGTCCTCTGATTTGTTCCCATCATTACCCCGTTTAATTTGTTCCTTAAGCGCAATAATTTCGTTCTCCAGATTATGGATTTTTTTCACCATTTCGGGCAAATGGCGCATACTCACATCAATTCGTTTTTGCTGCATTATCGGGAGCGCCGGCGTACCGAACAGCACTGTTTTTTCCGGCACGTTTTTGGTTACACCGCTTTGACCGGCAATCATAACACGGTTGGCAACTTTAATATGACCGGCAAGCCCGGCCTGTCCGCCAATGGTGACACTGTTTCCAATCTCAGTACTGCCTGCAATACCGGATTGAGCGGCCATTGCACAGTTTTCACCGACAACAACATTATGGGCAATCTGCACTAAGTTGTCCAGTTTGGTTCCTTTTTTTATTATGGTTTTTCCTAAGGTTGCCCGGTCAATTGTCGTATTGGCTCCGATTTCCACATCGCTCTCAATATGCACATGGCCCAGTTGAGGGATTTTCACATAGGCATCCGCTTTTGGGGCAAATCCGAAGCCATCGCTTCCTATTACACAGCCGTTATGTAAAATTACCCGGTCTTCAATAATGCAATTTTCCCGGACCGATACATTCGGATACAGGATGCAGTCCGCACCGATTTTGACATTTTTTAGAATCACAACGCCCGGATAGATCACCGTATTTTTTCCGATTTCACTATCCGGACCAATATAGGCAAGCGGCGCAACTTTTACCGATGGATCCAGCCGGGCACTTTTATCGATAAATGCCGCGGCCGATACTTCATGAATAAAGTCGTGGGCCGGCGGACTAAAAAGGCGCAGAAGCATAAGAAAACCGACATAGGCATCATCGACAATGATGTGCGGCAATTTAAGGTCATCAATTTCAGAGTCGATAATTATGGCGCTTGCTTCGGTTTTGGAAAGATATTGTTTATACCTGGGATTGGAAAGGAAGGTAATTTCACCTTCCTGTGCCTGTTCAATCTTTGCCGGCGCGCTGATTTCCAGGTCTTCCGGCCCAAATAGCTCGCCGTTTAACTCGTCAGCGATTTCCTTTAGCGTCATAACGGGCCTATTTTTTTGAGGTGCTGCCAGCCGCGCCCTTATTTAGTTCTTCTATAATTTTATCCGTAATATCATATTTGGGTAATGCATGAACCAGGGCGCCGGATGATGCGTCAAAAATAAAGTCATAACCTTCTTCTTCACCGATATTAGCGATTAAGTTATTTATTTTATCGATTATTGGTTTTGTAAACTCAACACTTTTTCTGTAGAACTCACCTTCGGGGCCCAGTTTTTCGTATTTAAATTTTTCAATCGTGAGCATCTTTTCCTGTGCGGCACGTTCCTTTTCCTCTTTCTTTTCCGGACTGAGCAATAAGCTCTGCGAATCAATTTCTTCAATTAAATTTTGATAGTCTTTTACTAGTTGCTGGTATTCGGCTTCGTAACCGCTTCTTATTTCTTCTAACCTGTTCTGTACGTCTTTATATTCCTGATATTCATTTAATATTTTCTGAGACTGTACGTAGGCATATTTTTGTGCCCAAACAGGAGTTGCAACCGCAATCACCAAAACAACAAAAAGCAACGTTTTAATAGTTTTCACTTCAACCTCCTTTAAAGATAAATATTTATTTCCGCGATAACTTTAAAATAATAAACTTTTAATATAAATAAATTACTAAAATCTTCCAAATTGAAAGTGAACTTCCCATTTTCCCTTTTTAGGCTGACCGAACTGATCGGGCGCACCGTCGAATCCGTAACCAAAGTCAATGCCGATGATACCAATCATAGGCATGAACAAACGGACACCAACACCTACCGACCGGCGCAGGTCGAATGGATTCATCTCGCTGATTTCTCCCCAGGCATTTCCGCCTTCGGCAAATAGTAAACCGAATATTGTGGGGTTGGGAGAGATGGGAAAGCGCAGTTCGAGCGTGTTTTTAGCCATCGCCTTACCGCCGAGCGGACTGCCGCTGCTGGAAAGCGGGCCAACCTTACCATCAGCATATCCGCGTAATCCTTCGGCAAAGCCCAGGCCGCTGCCGCCCATATAAAAATATTCACCGTACAGAATGATCGAATTTTTACGAATCGATTCGATCACGCCGTACTTATTATGACTGTATAAAACCAGTCCGAACGGTAGAGGAACATACCAGTCGGCTAAAAATATGGATTTGAAAAAGTGCTGATCACCACCGAAGGGACCGCCCGATAACTCCGTACTTAAAGAATGAACCGTACCGCGCGTGGGAAATTCCGGATTATTGCGGCTGTCGCGCGAGATTATCTGATTAATACTGATTTGCTGGGTTCTGCCGCTGACGCCGTAAGCCCTGTACCGCTGAAGCAGCTCCGGATCATCGATATTGGTAATTGAGGTCTGAGCAACACGGAAAATCCAGTCACCACGGAAATAATTATCCGGCCAGTAAAATCGGCGTCCCAGTCTGAGCGTCGCACCGCGGTCATTACGATCCCAGGGATAAAATCCACCGCCGGTACGGGTATCAAAGATTGAAAAGCCACCAAGCGTTGGTGTATTGAACAGCCAGGGTTCGGTAAAACTGATCGAAATAGAACGATAAATACGGCCAAACTGCCAGTCGAACACCAGACGCTGACCATCACCGCCGGCAAAGGGATTCCTTAATGAGAAATTATTGAAGGTCAGCCCCACACTGCCGATCAGGCCGTCACGCTGGCTGTAACCTGCGGACATATTGGCCATATCGGTTGATTTTTCTTCTACATCGAGTAACAGGTTGACATTTTTGTCATCATTCGGCAGCAGCCGCACATCCGGATTGGCATAGGCAAAATAATTCAAAATGGTAACATCACGAATGGATCGTTCCAGTTTGCTGGAGTTAAAAACATCACCGGGATGTATTTTAAATTCCCGCCGGATAACCTTTTCATGCGTTTTAGAATTACCCCTGATTGTTATTTCTTTTACATGAACTACATGGCCTTCGACAATATTAAAATGGACGTCCAGGGTATCTTCGCGGCGCGGCACCTCCTTTGGCTGAATGCTGGCAAATAAATAACCCTGATTGTAGTACATTTTCTGCAATCGGTCGCGGATGCCCTCGTCATATTTTTTCTGGTCGTACACATCCCCTTTTGAAAGATCCAGATTATGGGCCAAAATTTCATCGGAAAAAATGACATTACCCTCAAAAGTAATATCTCCAAAATAATATTTGTTGCCCTCATAAACCCAAATATCAATAAACAGATCGGATTTATCCTCACTGTAGGAAATGGAATCCCTGATCACTTCGGCGTCCCGGAAACCATTTTCCTTCATATACATGACAATGTTTTCTTTATCCTGTTTGAATTTTTTCGGATCAAAATCGGCGCTGCGCCACCAGCGGTCTTCCTTGATTTCTTCCATGGCGCCACGCAGATCATCTTCTTCAAAAAATTCGTTTCCATGAAAACGAATTTTTTCCACCTGGACTTCATTTCCCTCTTCTATGCTGACTTTCAGATTAATGCGATTTCTGGCAGCCGGCAGTGTATCGATGTTTACTTTAGCCAGCAGATAGCCCTCGTCGTGATACTTCTCGAACAGTTTCTTTTTCATGCGAAACATTTTCTGCGGCGAGATCACCATACTGCGGTATGTATTAATCGTTTCTTTTATTTCTTTTTCGGAAAGTTCATCATATCCTTCGATGATGACTTCATTCAATTTCGGATATTCTTCAACCTTGATCAGTAAATCCAGTCCGTTCATCGTTTGGTTTACCAGGTAAATCTGAACATCTGAAAATATTCGTAATGACCATAAATTGCGTATGGCATCCTGTAAATCTTCACCGGTTATTTCGAGTCCTGCGGACAATCCTGAATTAAGGCGGATCATGCCGGCATCGGCCGTTTTATTACCCTCTATTGTAATGGTGTTAATTTTTAGTTTTTGCGATTGTCCTGATGTTTCAAAAATCGTTAAAAACAGAATAAAGCTGATCAACAATAATTTGCGCACAGTGCCTCCGTCCTAAAATGTAAACGAGTGTCGTACTCTGATTTTCAGATCGTTTAAATATTGTCTTTCATTTATAAAATGATAGTATCCCATTAATTCCCGATCATACTCAAGTTCGAGCAATACGTTCCGTAAAAATCGGTATTCGATGCCAAAAGAGTGATTAAAATCGAAACTGGTCTGATCCTGATCATATACCGAAACCAACTGACCGGTATAAGTAAGATACAGGTTTTGCGTAATATATTTGCCTATTGTAAGCTCGGAACTCTGCATCAGATACAGATACGGTAAATTGGTTGAAAATGGATTAACATATCTGTTTGAACCGTATCCGCGGAATTGCTCCTGATTCCCCAGACTGCTGTAAAAAAGATTTTTGGCAATGTTAGAATTAATACGCACCAAATCGAGCCCGAGATTCTTTTCCAGGGTTCGCTCAAGCGGACGCAGGAGTGGACGAATGAGCCATTTTTCAGTAACCGCCCCGCCGACGCTTGTGGCTTTGGCTTTTATATTACCAACGGAAAAACCCAGATAAGCCAATACCTGTTCCTGGGATTCACCAATTTGGGGATCTGCAGATTCCAGTTTAAACTTAAAGTCTTCCCATCGTCCCTGCTGTTTTTCGCCGCTGCCTTCCTGATCTACGGCATAAAGTTTAAGATAGATGGTTTTAGGCAGCGCCCCCACACTATCGCGGATGGTTGTCCAGGCCCGGCCGGAAATGACGGGCAGCGCTTCATATTCATTGAATTCAACAGCAAAACGCTCAACCTTAAAATTCTGGTCCAGATATTCCAGGCGTCCGCGGCTGGAAATCAGCTTTCCTGTCGCATTAAAGGAACCTTTATCGATGATCCCCTCAAACTCCAGCCCGGAGCTTGTTTCATCAACAAAAAGTTCGGTATAAACATTATCAACGTATGCCGGAATTTCTCGGACATACAAAACATCCTCACCGGATTTCACCAGCACATCCCAGTTCATATTTTTAAGGAATTCGACAGCGGTATTATCCTTTTCTCCCGGTTTGCTCCGGGTAATAAAAGGAAATGTAAGACTGGTGTTGTAAAGCGTTATGGTGCCTCGCGCCAAAGGGTGTTTAACCGGACCGGCGAAATAAAAGGACTCGCCTTCCTGCTTCCCGGTAAGGAATAATTCGCCGGCATCATCGGGATACATTAAGCCGGGCAGATGGAGTTCAACGCCTCCCCCGGCAGTTTCCAGTTTAAGGACGCCAAAATCCAGATCCAGATCATCGAAATACCAGGGCTCAATTTTAGTGCCGTTTTGCATAGTCACATCACGGACAGTATTTATTGTCAGTGTTTCACCCTTTACGCTGGCCTTAAGATCAACAAAATTTACATGATTGGAGCCACTCTTTTTTTCAATAACGCCATTAATATTCTTAATATGGGGCGCAACATTGCGCAACCAGAGCTCTCCCCTTTCGATCTGAGCGTAGGCACTTTCTATCCTGATCTGATCACGTGAACCGACGACATGCATTTCGATACTGGTATTGGAGGTCGCATCTTTAAAAAAAGACACCCATTGCGGGATAAAACCCAATGCATCGCCGCGGAAGTTAATCAATATGTCAATAGGATCGGATGAATTTAACGGTAGTTTTCCGACGCCGGTTAAACTGAATCTGCCTGTTTTTTCAAAGAAAAGATGATCGATGGTAATTTTATGTGCATCCGGTGAAAAATAATCCGCCGCTTCATTGATATTATCCCGCATTGCAATGCTAAGATTGTCAAACGGGATGCGATCCAGGACGCCATCGCGGATGTCAATTTCCGTTTCAATTTGCGGTTCATCTAACTTGCCGTTTACTTTGATTACGTAGTCCGCTCTGCCGCTGAGTAAAAAACGATCGCTGACAAAGGTCGTGAGCAGTTTTTCCGCATCGACATTATGGCCCTGCAATTTTGCATTAATCCGTTTATTGAGCAGCGACAAATCAACATTTCCACCGAGAATCGGGATATTATTCAGACTGAAAACAAGGGTATCGACCCGTGCTTTAAACCTGTCGGCCTGCATTTTTAGTTCGGCGCGGTAATAACCAATATCATTGAATACAAATTTATCGCCATATAAATCAGCCTTAATATTGGGGTCATCATACCGTCCGCCAATTTCAATGGCACCATTAATGCGGCCCTGCATCCGGAAATCATCAGTGGATGCGCTGTCCTTAAAGAAAGGTAAGATATTAAAATCGTGAAAATTTACAATTCCTGATAATTGTTCTTCCTTTTTAAGATCGAAATAGAGGTCGCCATCAATACCCTGGGCGGACTGGAACGATCCGCCAAAAAAATCATTACTCAGGTCAAATTCGTAAAATCCGGTCAAATGCTTTAATCGAATATTTCCATTTATCTGTTTATTTTTTTTCAATAAATTATTAATTGTCGTGTTAACATTAAAAAATCTTTCCTCATTTGCCCGGTCAACAAGCTTGATAGTCCCGCTTAACTTATTAAAAGATCCCCGGAGACTTGCCTGAGCGCTGTACTTTTCCAGTGGTCTTTTCAAGAGCGGTTCCGATACAAAATAATGAAAGGGAAAATTATCCAAATGTGCTTTATGAATTGTTGGATTTTTTATATAATCAATCAGGTTGACATATAATTTCAGATCAGCCGCATTGCTCTTTTGCATAACCACGGTAAGATTTTCTCTGTTTCCGCGCAGTTCGCCCTGCATATAGAGTAACGTGTCCGGTTCATATAAAGTATACTGCCATCTTCCCAGTAACCGGAGGTTTTCTGTATTTAGCCTGGCATGACATTCAATGCGTTGCGAGCGGTTCGTTAATTGATCGAAGACCTGGTGTTCCAGTAGCTTTTTATCGGCAAATAAACTGAAACTCAGGTTCTTCTTTTCAATTTGATATCTGCCGTTACCGGAAATTTTAAAAGTAGACAAAATACCGGACAACCGCTTAATCCGAATTTCATTTTTCATCCAGATCAGTTTTGCCTGAAAATTGTTCAGGCTTTCAAAATCTTTAAGCGTTAATATTTTTGATGAAATATCCGCACTGATTTTGCTGGTTGACGGATCAAATTGGTATGCTATCCGGGCATTAATTTCTGATCCGTTAAAAATATCCGTTTCAAGCCGATCTTCAAAATAAGCCAACGGTAAATTATTGATTACGATATCTCCGTTCAGTGCGGGTTTTAATAGATTTTTGACTTCGGCGCGGATAGTGAAAGGCGTATCCAGATACTTACCCTGGCCATCGGTCATTTTCATACGGCTGTCAGAAATTATTAACCCGAAACCGACATTTGAAAAATGGTGCATATCCGTAGTAAATGCAAAATCACTTACGGTAAGCTGACCATTGATGCGCAGGCTGTCCAGATTAAAACCTGTATTTTCAATTTTGACCTTACCCGATAAAAAACCGTCTCTTAATCTGAATTCTTTTGTAAAATATGGTAATGCCGTGTTATTAATGAAATAATCATTGATTTCTATTTGGGCATTTAAATGATTATCATTTAAATTTATCAGTGAAGAAACAGAAAAATCGTTTTTAGAGGATGAAAAAATCCGCCCCTGCGCCTGTAACTTAATCCTGTCAAAGTCTCTTGAATCGAAATCACCGTTCAGTTGATTGACAAGGGCAATGTAGGCGCCCGATTTATTTTTCCAGATTATCCGTCCGTTTTTTATTTTTATGTGATCGACAGCCCTGATTTCAGACAACTTTTCAAAAATATCCCTGAAATGTAATTCATCTATGGCAGGATCCGAATCAATAAGCAGGGAATCATCCGTAACCTGCTTCAGTATCAGGCGCGGTTCGACGAGGTAAATCGAATTAACTGCAATTTGCGGTTTTTTTATGTTCAGAAACAGGTCAAAAAAATTAAAATTAAAATCGATTGACTGAATAAGCAGATTGAATTGTTTGTCATTGGATGAAAGTGAAACATCACGCAGTTTCAGCTTTCCCAGCCCCACGGAAAAATCTTCTATGTTTAAGTGTCCTTTTTCGTTATCGATCAGCTTCGGTATAATCTGCCGTTTTAACGGCTCATCTAAACCGGAAATCCGTAATAAGAACGGAGAGGCGGTTATTAATATACCTATTGTGCTAAGGATAACAGAAGCAATAATGATAAATCTTTTCATCAATCAACAAATTTATGTAACAATATGTAACAACTTGAAATTAAAACGAATAGCCCCGTTATATGTTCCTGTTGTTCTTTTTTAACAACTGATAAATTTAGTAAACATTGGAAATGATGTCAAAATAAAGGTGCGGCAAAAACCGGTATCGTAAAGTTTAAAATTCCAATCTGATATCGGCTGAAATTTTATACCCTGATCATGCTGTGAGTAATCCGAATACGGTATTAAGTAAATCATCGGTATTTTTGGCTTTACAAGTCTCATCCAAAAGTTGCTTAATTTCATTCAATGTCCGAATATTCGCTGAGGAATGCAGTTTATATGTTGGGGATTGATAGCTGCTGAACACCGCCGGATGCCTGTCCAGTTTACCGGTTTGAATCCCCCTCCGGTCATCCCACTCTAAAATCTGATCCCGGTACAAAATCTGGATTTTTTTCATCTGTTTAAAATCCCCACCCCTGCGTCATGTCTTGGCGGGGAGTG
>CAYXRA010000009.1:10684-50831 GCA_964467525.1 uncultured Calditrichaceae bacterium | reverse complement strand
AAAAAAGCCCGCAAACGTTGTATTTGCGGGCTAAAGCTTGGTGAGCCAGGAGCGACTCGAACGCTCGACCAACGGCTTAAAAGGCCGCTGCTCTACCAACTGAGCTACTGGCTCCCCATAATTATTAAGTCGTGTAATATAAGGCTTATATCCTTATCTGTCAACCTCGTTCATGATTTTCTTATGATGATTTTTGAAATAATCCGCGCTCACTTTCACCACAATTCCGGACAATCCCAATAGTCCGATCAGATTGGGAACGGCCATCAATCCGTTAAACAAATCGGCCATCGTCCAGACCAGATTCAGCTTCACCGTGGTTCCGATCAAAACATAAACCGCAAAGGTGCCCCGGTAAAGTGTGATAATCGTGTTCAGATTCGGCGCGCCGATCGAATCGCGGATCTTTATGAAAATCCAGATGTATGCCAGAATCAGAAAAGCGGCCAGTAAATAAGCATGACTGTCCAGTTGCAGGACGATCAGCAGCGGCACAAACATAACCACGATCAAAAGATACATGACGAAGACTTTGGTTTTCCGGCCGATTTCCGCGATAAATTCGATGGATTTTTCACCGTAATAACTCCAGCCCAGAATCGTGGAATAGGCAAATAGCACCAGCCCGATGGCCACCACATAACCGCCGAAATCGCCGGGCATGGTTGCGGAAAAAGCCGATGACGTCAGCTTGGCCCCGTTCAGGGTATTTTCCGCCGTCAGCAATCCCGATACCAGAATGGCAAATCCCGTTAAAGTACAGACCACGATGGTGTCAATAAAAGTCTGGGTCATCGATACCAGGGCCTGATGCACGGGGTGTTTGGTTTTTGCGGCCGCCGCGGCAATGGGCGAGCTGCCCAGACCGGATTCATTGGAAAACACGCCGCGGGCCACCCCCTCGCGCATGGCCAGCATCATGGCCGAACCTAAAAATCCGCCGGCCGCCGCGTTAAAATCAAATGCCGAAGACATCACCAGATAAAAAATCCGGGGTATCGTATCGTAATGCAGAATTAGAATAAGCAGGGCGCTCAGGAAGTAAAAAGCAATCATGATCGGAACCAGCACGCCGGTAACCCGGCCGATGCTTTTAATACCGCCGATAATCACCACAACCGTGAGCACCATTAACGCAACACCGGTCCAGATATAGGGCACGCCGAAAGTTTCATTCAGCGCATCGGCCACCGAATTGGACTGCACCATGTTGCCGATGCCGAAAGCGGCCACGGCGGCAAAAATGGCGAAGAGCACGCCCAGCCAGCGCTGGCCGAGTCCGCGATGCAGGTAGTACATCGGACCGCCGCTCATCATGCCATTTTCGTCGACCTCGCGATATTTCACGGCCAGCACGGCCTCGCTGTATTTTGTGGCCATGCCGAAGAGGCCGGTGATCCACATCCAGAACAGGGCGCCCGGACCGCCGGCAAAGAGCGCCGTTGCCACGCCGGCAATATTGCCCGTTCCCACCGTAGCGGACAACGCCGTCATCAGCGCCTGAAAATGACTGATGTCGCCCTGTTCGGCGTCGATCTCTTTACGTTTTATCAAACCCAGATACAAAGAGTAACCGAGTTTGGTCACTTGTAATAATTTCAGGCGGATTGTTAAAAAGATGCCGGTTCCCACAAGCAGGATAAGCAGCGGAATGCCCCACACAAAATCACGTATCGCTTCCATTATTTGCAGAATTTGCGCTTCCATAAAATCTACCCTTCGTTTAAACCTTGATCGTATAAAATGGCTTCCAGCGCACCGCCGGCCAGTGCAAAATGACGTTCCGGAATAATCATTCCGTCCGGACTTTCCGCGGAAGTATCTATTTCAGCAATTACGGTATTTTTTTCAATCAGGATGCCGCTGTTCAGCATACCGGTAATTTTACCGGCGGCGGGGGTTTTAACGTCGCTTAATCCGACCCGGACAATCGCCTCATTTTTTTCAACTGTCTCGTTGATATCTTTTAATGAAATGAACAGGCCTTCATTTTCCGCCTGCACGGATATACGAAAATCATCACGCGCAGGCGCGGACGGCTTTTTATTTTCCGGCATATTTTCAAAGGGATAGATAACACGACCGGCGTACGGCGGGTCGGGATAAATATGATAATGCAATTCACTTGCAGCATTCGATACAAAGCCGATATACCTGCAATGATCAGGCAGTTGCTGTTTTATATCTTTGAGTAAAGTATGATTGGCAGCAACCGCATAATTAATATTTAAATTACGGAGCTGACCGGCGTCTTCATGGGAAATAAAGGGGATTTCGCGGTTTGCCAGTTGATATTTGATAAAATCACCGACCGTGCTTACCGGCGAAAGCATTTCCTTTTCAACCGCGTCGCCGTGCGTGCGGGCGGTCAGGCCGGCAATCGTTTTGAATCCGTGAAAAAAGGCGCTGCTGAAGGTACGTTTGATATGAATATCGAATACGGGCGTTTTATCTAAAATGATGATTTGAAAACCGGATCGAAACAGTCGCAAAGCACAGGCGCTGCCCAAATCGCTGCTTCCCACAATCAAAACCACGGTCACGGGCCTAAATTTCCTTTATCTGATAATTGATCACGTTTCCGATAAGCATACGACTTTCCAGTGATAATTTCAAATTTCGCGCGACCGGGATAATCATATTTTCATCGCGCAGATTCTTAATCTGATCGATAAAACAGATTTTCTTTTCGGAAGCAATTGACCGGAATTGCGGCGCCACGTCTTCAAGCAGGCTCAGGATACGTTCACTGATAAATTTTTCTGATGATTTTCGTCTGTCCTTTAAATCCCGGTCTGATATATGTGTGATTTCCGTGCGGATTTTATTGAAGTTAATTAAACAGATGAAAAGCGCCTTCGGATAGGCGCTGAATTTATTAAGTTCAGCGACCGGTGATCCACTGTAATCGATAAAAACATTCACCCGGTTACTTAAGGTATTTAACAGTTTGTTGATGTCTTCGGTCTTTAGCGGCATTAACAGATTATTTTCAACTTTACCTGCCAGCCAGGTTACAGACGGCGGTTCATCATCGATCAGGTTCATTAACAGCGCGGTATCGTCACTGACCAGCACCTTGCCTTCGATGGGATAGCGGGCCGGTTGTGTCGCAATAACCAGCGCCTGGCGGCCGGCCTGGGCCGTCTCGTCGGCCAGATGATGTATCAGGGCGATCTTTTCCTCACTGCCGTGAAAGAATATCACCTGATTGGATTGCAGGTCAAATTTACTGAAAAATAATTGCGACATAATTTTACTATTGATTTGGCAAGAGCGGTAATCCGAACGTTTTTAAACTTTTATCGAAGGAAAAGATGATGTCCACTCTTTTTCGTTTCAACGTTTCCTGAATGTAAAAATGTCTTAAATGCAATTCATCGTTATTCGATTTGATGAAATTATTGAGAGCACTGCGCCGCACCCGTCTCGAAATCCAGTCCATGCGCAAATTAACCGTGAGAATACTTTCATCGATTATTGACATAAATCTAATTGCGGCCTGATTCCCCATTCTGCTTTTTAGAATCTGAACGGTTTCATCAAGAATCGTATTGTTACATATAATTTTTGCATTCTTTTCAAGAAACTGCTCAAAATGGCTGCGGGCCGATTCATGGTCTTTATGCGATTGATCCACCACGGCCAACAGCGCCGAGCTATCTATGAAACAGGTCATTATTTTCATTTCCGCCCTTCTTCAAAATCAAGCAACTTACCCAACGGATTTTTAGATATTTTTATATCCAGTTTACGCGATTTAATTTTTTTAACCAAAATCTCAACCTTATCGCCTTCGACAAGATTCAGGCGGTTTACGACCTCGGACGGCAACTTAATTTGATTTTGCGGACCAAACTCAGTGATAAACGTACCTAAAGCCATTATTACATTACTCCTTCAAATACCAGTTTATAAATTCGAACGTCTCGAAAACGCCCTCCTCGCTGATAACTTTGTGGATCAGATTCAGAGGAACTTTTTCAAAATAAATATTTTCGACAGTGAGCTTTTTATTTTTCTTTTGATAGATTTCTTTTCCCGGATAGGCTATCTGTTTTACGGCCCGTTCGCTCTCCAGTAAAATTTTTGTAGTCTCAACAGCCAGATAAACCGGGATATTGAAATGTTTCGCGGTCAGGCATAGGGGCAAAGCGCCCGATTTACTGACAAAGCCGTTTTCGAACAGCCGCTCTGCGCCGAGCAATACCAGATTCATATCCGGCATAAAAATACCCATTTCCGCGTCGGCCAGGAGGGTGACTTTTATTTTTTGCTTCAACAGATATTCGCTCATCGTAATGCCTTCATCAGGCGGATGGCTTTTAAGATTGAACACCTCAAAACGCCGTTTTTGCGCATTCGCCGTATCGAAAATGCTTTTAACTATGGTGCTGTTGCTCAGCGTCATGATTTTATTACCATTGGCAATGATCCGTGAACCGGTATGGGCAATCTTGTTAATATTCTGGTCAACTTCTTCTTCCAGCTGATCTACTTTCTGGGCAATGGTCTCCAGGATTTCATCCCGTTCCTTATCCGATTTTAAAATTCTTTTAAAATAGTTTAAAAAATTGCTGCCCGTTTTTCGCAGCATGACCATATTGGGTTGTCGCTTGACCAGTGTTTTTGAGGCATTCTGCACATCTTTATAAACTGCTTCCAGGTCGTCGGAATTTTTCCGCGCCTCTTCGACAATTTGCCGAAATAAATCAAACGATTTTTTGGTAATCGTCAATGAACCGGAGCGATTATCATTAAGAATTGATTCAAGATCGGGCCGCATAATCATTCCTTTACAGTTTGTTCAATCCATTTTAAATATTGATCGTATCCCTTTTCGATTTTTACTGAGATGACCTCCGGTAAATCATAGGGATGATTTTCGATAATCATATCTTCGATCTGTTTGTATTTTTCTTCAGTGGATTTTATAATCAGCAGACATTCCTGTTCCTTTTCAATCTTTCCCTGCCATTCGTAAACCGAAGTCATCCCCGGAATAATATTTACGCAGGCAGCCAGTCCGGATTCTACCAGAAGTCCGGCCAGACGTTCCGAGGTTCCGGTATCCGGGGTTGTACAAAAACTAATGAAAAAATTACTCATTTTAATCCCACGATTCTTTGGACATATTAAATCATTGGCTGGTTAGTGAAATGTCAAATTTTATGATTTATTAATTGATATAAGCTTACAAATTTAATTCTAACTTTGCAACATTGAGGCGTTGCTCCGTTTGATGTTTAAGCGGGTGCAAATTATATATATTTTGCATTGATGAGAGATTAATTTGCCGCAGCATAATTTAACCATCCCATCAGCGCCGGCATCGTGATCAATGTCGCTTTTACCCCAAATTTCATTCGGGGCTTCGGAATTACTCTTGTTACAATATTTAGTTTATCTTCTCCCGTGATCATTTAGACTGTCCGCAATTTTCGTAAAATGGTAAGGGCACGAACGTATCCAATCCCTCCAACCGCAGCCATGGATCGGATTCGCTAATCCAAAATAGCCCTTAAAAGGATCAGAAAACCCTTTTTACCGTGAATGAGCAGGTCTCGGTTCTCATTGGCTACTTTGTAATCGGGATTTATCGAGATAGATTTTTCAAATTCATTAAGGGATGATAAAAAATAATCGCGGCAGCGGATCAGATGAATCATGCCCAGCTCATTCCAGTAATCGGCATAACCATCGGTGGCGCCGGCTTCGTCCCTGATCCGTTGTTCGTAGTATTCCAGATCTTCCTTGCTCATTTCCTTGCCGCCGTACATAAATTTTAAAAAGAAGTAATCCACGGTCGGACTGGTGCCGCTGCGACTGATAATTTTTAACTGCAAATCGGAAAGCGCCTTCATCACTACGTTTTTATTACCTTCCTCTGTGGTCCGGATAACGGAGTCGAATAAAGTTTGCCATTGCGCATCCCTGTAGTACTTCTGCTTTTTTATATCCTTGAGTGAACGCATCAGCCGCGCCGGCAGAATCACACGTTCCTCGTCCGCGCTGTCGTCTAATGTTGATAAAAATAAAACAATGCCCAGATTAAAATTGGATTCGATGTAATTGGTTTTGATTTCAATCGCTTTTTGCAGGTAGTTTTTTGCCAGCCTGTAATCGCCGGTCTGCGTATAGGTTACACCAAGGCAATCCAAAATATCGGGGTACTCGGGCTGGATTTCCAGGGCCTGCTTAAAAACCTTTAGCGCTTCATCATAACGCTGCATTGTCAGATAACTCAGTCCCAGTCGTTTATATGCCTTGATGAAGTCCGGATTCAGATCCTTTGCCAGTTTAAAATTTTCGATGGCTTCTTCATAAAAATTTTTATCATAAAACACCTTGCCCAGGCGGTAATGAGCGCGGTATTTTTTAAAGGGCCTGATTTTATCATGGATGTAAAAAATAACCCTGACTTCTTCTTTTATCTCATTATGAAATCTGGCGATGACTTCGCGTAAAAAAGCCTCATCCACCCGGGCACTTTTGTCTTTACGCAGGGGATACGGTTCATTGGCGGCGTAAATAAATTTACCCTGTTCGAAAATTTCGGATAGTGCCCGTTGACGATCTGTATCACAGCCGGTATGGATATGAAATTCGCGCGACCCGATATGCACCTTTTCCTGATAGCCAAAACCTCTCAAGTGTGCTCTCCATAAACTATATAATTAATTATGCATGATAAAAATGAATATACGGCATGCAATCAATCAATTCAATGCAGAGTTACATTTTAAGGCCATCATTTTGGTTGATCCCTAAAAGCAAGCGGTCGACCTTCGACTTCAGTTGGGCCACATCAAAGGGTTTGGCAATAAGATCGTCGGCATCGGAGGCGATGGCTTTTTCAATCATTTTATCTGTGGGAAAATAAATATACATGATCAGTATTTTAATCAATGGATGGTCGCGCTTGAGTTTTTCAAGAAGTACTACCAGATTTTCGTCGGCAAAGTCCGCTTCAACAATTAACAAATCGACTTTGTTCAATAAAATGGCATAATCCAGATAATCCAGTGTCTGACGGATTAACACATTGTAATTATCCTCCAGATAAAGCTGCATATTCCGGCAGAAATCCCGATCGGGATCGATAACTAAAACATTTTTTTTCAAACTACTTTTCCCGCTGATCATACCGGAAGGCAGTTTGCAAAACAAGTGCCAGCTTTACCGAAATCAATTCGGGATATTTCCAATAAATTCCAGGCTAAATTGAAACAGTCATAATCATTTGTTTTTTATCATATTATGAAGAAATAGACCGGGCAGGCCGCCGCTAAATTTTCCTACTTATTATACTTTTCAGCCGCCGCCGGCAGAATCGGCAACCGCTGTGCTTCCCATATTTAAAAGTCAGATTTTACTAATTCCTACTTTTGGGAATCAAAATTTGCTGGAAAATATATAAAATTCCGCAAACTTATAAATCAAGCGAAATGATTACATCGATGCGGCGATTCTTTCTGCGCCCCTCGGCGGTACGGTTGGATTCGATCGGTTTCTGGTCGCCGAGGCCGTAATGCTCGACCTGTGAAGGTTCAATTTCCATATTGGCAATCAGGTATTGTTTTACCGCCCTGGCCCTTTCCTCGGACAATAGTTTGTTGTTCAGGGCATTGCCGGTGGCGTCCGTGTGACCTTCGATTACGAAATATTGTTCGGGAAATTCTCTGAGCGCCCGTTCAACCCTGGTTAGCAGCGAAAAGTACTCCGGCTGGATGATTGCCTGTCCGGCCTGAAAATTAAGACCGTACAGATGAATAATCAGATTTTCACCGGAATAAACCACCAGCGCTTCATTTTCGTTAAACAGCGATTTCACACTTTCGATTTTCTTTTCCTTTAGCTGTTTTTTCTGAAGCTCGGCGGATATGGTTTCCTGACTTTCCCTTAGCATAATCAATTCTTCTTCGAGCGTCTGATTTTCATTAATCAGTCTTTTCTTCTCTTCTTTTAGATTTTCGATATGGGCATTGATGGCCGCAACGGCCGGATCGAACCCCTGATCGAACCTGGCATTATAATTGAATTTATCGCCGATATCCGCCAGGATGCCTTCGAATTTTAAGAATAGAAATTCCCAGTTGCTGCGGTCCTTTGCCAGTTCCCTGATCTCTGTGGCCAGATATTTGGCATGTTTGCCCCGGTAAACGGCTTGCCGCGCTTTTTCTCTGGCCGCTTCGGTGGCGGACCGATCTTCTGCCAGCAGGCTTTCAGCTTCCAGCAATAAATTTTGAGCGCCGCTGAATGTGTGATAACAGTATTCCCCGGCATCGGCTTCACGGGCTGCGGTGATAATTTCCCTGGCCGCTCCCAGGATGCTGTTTTTTATGGCCCTTAACTCAGCGGAACTGTAATATTCCAGCGCTTTACTACCGTAGGCCCTGGCATCCTTGATATCGTTGTCCTCGAGATTGAGGGCCGCCTTACGCAATTCATCTTCCGCATCCCTCCATAATTCCGTCGCGTACAGCGGTGCATTGGCATTAAGCGCTGCTTCCCGACCTTCCAGGGTTTGGGCGAGGGTTACACCGGCCAGTTTTACCGTTTCTTCCGCTTTATCAGCGTATTCCTTGCTTTTATTCAGATTCTCTCTGATTTTGACCAGACTGACTTCTTTTTCGTCGTATTGTTTGCTGGCCTCTTTAAAATATTTTACGGCCTCTCTGAAATATTCAGGCGACAGAATTTCGGCATTTTGCCGGCGCAGGTCTTCAATCATTTCCTTGTAAGTTGAAAAGATATTTTCTTTTAAATTATCCTGGCCGAATGCCGTCCCGAAACCGAATAAGAAGATGACGATTAAAAATGATGTCACTAAATAAAGGTTCTTTTTCATCTTCACTTCCTTAAAAATTTGACTTTTCTGATTAACGAACGCGTCCGCATTATTTAAGTTTCCGTCCTGTTTTGTAAAAGTTTGCGTATCCGCAGTGCGGCAACCGAACCGACGCCTTTAACAGAAATGACTGCCTTGTCTTTTAATTCCTTTTCAATTATATCCAAAATCTCATCGATGGTATTTACAGAAAAGATCTGGCTTTTCCCGCGCTGAATAAGCGATGCGCCTTTGGCGATAAAGCGGGCATATTCACCAACCGTAATGATGTAATCGATCGGCAGCGCCGACAAAAAATATCCCATATTCAGATGCTGATCCTCAACATTAACGCCGGCATCCATCATATCACCGACGATAAAAAATAGCTTGCCGGAATAATTTTTAAATCCGATTAATGATCTGGCAGCCTTGCTGATGGAACGCGGTGAACCTATATAACTTTCATCCAGTAAATAATAATCCCCGATTTTGTGCAATTTTCCTTTTCCCGCCGACAGTTCAAACTTCGTTTGAAAAATCCCGATGATTTCTTCGATGGAAAAATTGAGATACCGGGCGGCGGCGGTAGCGGCCAAAAAATTGTAGACGTCCTGAACGCTGTACAGGGGCAATTGCACATCATATTGATTATTCAGCTTAAACTTGATGCCCTCGGGACCGTAAAGCTTAATATCACTGGCAAAATAATCGGCATTCTGACTCATACCGAAACGGATAATATTTTTCGTGGAGATGTATTCGGTGAGCGCACCGCTCATCTCGTCATCTTTGTTTAAAATTGCGACGCCGTCCTGCGAAAGATATTTTACAACTGCCGATTTCTCGAGCGCAACGCGCAGAATGCCGCCGAGGTAATTCAGATGGGCATCGCCGATATTGGTTAATATACCAATCGTCGGACGGATCAGCCGCAGAATTTCGGCGAAATTATTACCGCGCTGATAATCAAATTCGAATATAGCGTAATCGTATTCATCATTCATTTTTTCCAGGGTATGGATGTTGTTCTTCCAGTTACCGTGGCCATGGTGATTTTTTAGTACGCGCCCCCTGGACTCCAGTAATAGTTTAAGCATTTCAATAGTCGAGGTCTTACCGAGGTTGCCGGTAACGCCAATAACGGGTTTTTTAAACGCCCGTCTCAGTGATATATATCTTTTTTTGTCGTCAATGGTCAGTTTATGTTTCATGTATTCTTTGTTATGCTCCACTGATATTATTTGCCGGAAAAAGTGCTTAGTACTTTTTGGTTGCTGATTTTATCCGGCATATATTCTTTATCCGTTTTTGGTTTGATTTCCCATAAAACGGTTATTTTTTATCACAGAGATTAATTATATCTGCGATTTTGTAAAATTTATAATTTAACACAAGGTATGTTTTCAGGCAACTTTAATACAATTAGGGAAAATGAGAACGGAATATTTGTATCCGGAATATCAATATACAAAATAACGCAAAGGTATTTACTGTGCGCACCAGGAAACATCAAACAAATCACAGCCTGTTTTTTCCGGATTGGATAATTGGGTTTAACCCAGGCCGATCGTTTGATATTTTAAAAAATAACCTTACGCAAGAATTTAGTTCAATCTCGGCAATTGACTTTTTTTCCGGTTTGAATCGGTTTGGGATGAAAATTAACCGTTTGTGCTGATCAGATGTTCAGCGGGCAATACAGATTTAAATACGCTTATTTCTTTTTTGTCACAACCGGTCTGCTATTTCGCGCCTTGTTCTCTGCAGCTATCATTCTTTTTTGCAAATCACGATTGTACTCAACCGCGGCGGCGCGTACGCTGAATTCCCTGGCCGTTCTGAACTGAATCGCTTCTTCCAGCGCTTCATCCCTGTTTCTCTTCTTACCGATGTAGAATTTTTTAATACGGGATCTGCCTTTTTTCTCTACATAAGAGACAGCAATGTAGGTACACTTCTTTTGTTTGCCGTTCTTTAACGTTTTGAATTCATGGCTCTCATAAATACCCAGATGTCCCGTATTGCTTTTCGGTTTTTTATTGAACTGAATCGGCCTCCAGGGACGATTGTTTAACCCATCCCGCGGATTATAATTCAGTTCTTTGATTTTCCGGTCACGGGTTTCTAATGCGGCTCTCAGTGATTTATCCTTGCCGCCGTAAACTTTGTCTGAGAACCATTCCTGATACAAAACACCCCGGTCTTTGTAAAGACGCAGCAAATAGCCGTACATTTTGCTTTTTTCACTGTCCACTCGGGAAATGTACTTTTCTTTCATGATACGCCCAATTGTTTTAGTGGTACTGATGTAAATTTAAAAACGGGTTACTTATTAACGTTTCAATGCGTTGGTACGTAACAATTTAAGGACTGTTTTTATTTCCTTTATATGTAACTGAATATAAAAATAAACCTGATCTGACTCATTTAGAGCAGTCGTTATTCCAAGTAGTCCACATTTCGTTTAAAAACAAGACTGCCTTCAGAGGCGCCGATACGTTTCGCAGTGAGTGCGCATTTGACCTTTAACAGATAGTAGATGAGCCTGTTCTCTTCATCAAGCGTTTCGTAATTACCCATACCTTTGGAGATGATGAGATCCGCCGATTCATATTCCTTTTTTGTTTCATCGGAAATATACTTCAAAATGGTTGCCGGGGCATTATCACCGTTATCGATCACTTTGGCGATGCGCTGCAGTCCGATCATTTTGGCGTCTTCCATGGTCGCGTCATTGATAATCGGTTTACCGCGTACAACGACCGTGAATTGTAACCCGATTTCCGGGTAGTAACGCTGTAGCATTTCGATAAACAACCTGTCGAACACAATTTCACCGGCGTTGTCGGCCAGGTAGATAACCCGTTTAGCCCTTTTCAGGTCGTCAATAAACCGATCGAAATGGTTAATTTCAAAGGACAGACTGTCGATGCTTTCCATTATATGCTTGAGGTGAATTTCGCGATTACTAACGCCAAAGTCAATAACATTTCCGGCCACGGCAAGTTTTGCCGCCGTTAAAACCGGATCATAATTTTGATATACAATCCGTCGTAAATCATCGTACAGGGCCAGGGCGGTCGCATTATATTTTTGTTTCACTTCATGGTAAGGATCCGGATTGCCGGTCATTTCGTGGATGATTTCATAAACACGTTTGCCGATATCCGGCGGCGTCTTTGTATAATCAATATTTTGCAGATAATTTAAAACCGCGTTAACTGTTTTCCTGCGTATTTCTTCATCTTCAACAGCCAGTTTCAGCGTATCAATGGTCTGACGCATCATGCAGGGTATGCAATTCAATTCCGTGTGCATTTATGTAAACCTTATAATCTTTCAACTTAAATTCTTTGTCCGGGACCTTCCTGATTCTGCCGAAACGGTTTTATCCCGATGCCCCACCCGTATAGCGGTTACCCGTTAGTTAGGCGGTCCTGTAAATTAATACATTTCCAATTATCATTCCAGCAATAATTACGAAACGACAGTGACAATTCCCACCAATAAACCAAACGCAGCAAAATGTTTAATCAACGCTGCCCCCTGCTAAATTTTCTGCAAGCACGGCACGCATCAGCAGGGTCATCGAAAAGGGTATCCCACGCGCGTAACGCATAATCGCGGCGCAAATTTCAGGGACTGTACAGGATTTTATCCATAAACGAATCAGTGATCCGCTGCCATTCCATTCTGAACCACGGGGTAAACTGTGCCGGATTTTCCCGTAATTGCTTGTTTAATGCATTGAATGAAATATATTTCCAGTCGACGATTTCATTTTCATTAATCTTCGGTTTTTTATTGGATTTACCGATATAAACCGAACAGAGCTCGTTTTCCGATCCTTTGTCTTCAAACCGCGCCTGATACTGAAATTTAAACAAATATTCCAGATTGGTATCCATGCCCAGTTCCTCCATTAAACGGCGGTGCGTGGAATATTCCAGAGATTCGCCTTTCCGGGGATGACTGCAGCAGGTGTTGGACCAGTATAAGGGCCACAGGCGTTTCTGCTCGCTGCGCTGCTGCATCAGCAGTTCGTTTTTCTCATTAAATACAAATATCGAGAATGCCCGATGCAGAATGCCGTTGCCGTTGTGGCAGGTTTCTTTATTTTCAAAGCCGATCTCGCGATCGTTCTCATCAACAAGAATCAGCATTTCGTTGTCAAATGAAACGACTTTATCATTTTTTGTCATTAATTCCCCGTTTTATTCTTTTCTATTCTGATTTAAAAATTTGCCAGCGTAAGCACAGTTCATTAAGCCCAAATATCACAAAAATTCCTTCCACAGGCAACCTTAATCTGCCGACACCCGCAGGAAATGTAGGTAAAAGGAAATATAAAACAAATAAAAGTACCGTTCCGGCATATAAATATTGTCTTTTGCGCACCATTCTGATGAGCGCAAGCAGAAATAAAATGTAAACCGTCACATAGATAAGTCCGTAAAATAAATTAAGCGCAAACAGCCAGTCCGATCCTTTGAGCGGTTCCCTTTCCTTAAGCCCTTTGGATCGCCAGTGATATCCCTGGAAATTGAAAATTTTAATGACATGATTGCTGATAAGCGTGGCCATGGCGTTGGGTACCAGGATATGCTTCAGCGTGGATAGGGGATATTCTCTGTAAATTTCAAAGGCAAAACGTCTTTCCATTTTCATGCGTTCGATAAAATTATCTTCATGATCCAGTTTCTCAGTCATTTCGCGGTAACGGTCGCTTTGATTGTTACCGCGCAGCACCTGCTCGCCCAGAAAATGCAGCAGATTGTTTTCAAAAATATTGGTCGGTTTGAAGATACCATAGTTAAGATAATTACGCAGTGACGGCGCATTGCCGGCGATGAGCAGCAGAATCGTCGACACCAGTATCATCTGCTTAGCCTTGCCCATTGTAATCCTGCCGTGAAGCTTACCCGCGGACCACAGTACGAAAATATTTATCAGGAAATAAAAAACCAGATTGGGACGAATCTGAGCGGCAGCGCCGATAAAAACAATTTGCAGGATAAGAAAACGCCAGCTCAAACCGGCCATCGCCCGCAGACCGAAATACAAACCGATTGTAAAAATGACAGCGAATAATAAATCATTGTAGAGCATGGGCAGGCGCGTAAAATAGACGCCGCTGAAAATAAAGAACAAAAAAGCCGCCGCGCTGAGCCTTTCATTTTCACCGAAAATGATCCGGATTATTTTAGTCATTACCGGGTAGATGAAGGCAAACAGAAAGGCCTGCAGGATAAATGTCCACATAAGCCACTGTTTGCCGAAAACCGTCATCATCAGCGCCAGGTAGAGCGGATAACCAACAGTACGACAGTAGTCCGGTTCCCGGCCTTCACCGACAACGCCGGTCTCTAAAAAATTGCGTGCAGGATCCACATAAGTCATCACATCACTGGTATGCCAGAGATTATTCTGGTATGCCCCCTCCGGAAGCTGAACATTACGATAAGCCGTATCCGAGCTGAAAATAATAACCAGATAAAGCAGATTGATCATCACACCGATCAGGAACTGATGCAACGGTGATTTCAGATTGATTCGCCTAATAATCTTCACGATGCACCCCGGTATTTTGCAGCTTGTACAGATTGATCATATATCGCCCGTAAATCAGGTAATCATTGATTTTTTGTAACCGGTATTCCCTTTTTATTTGTTCGGCAGGATTGATAATGTAAATGCTGTGCGCATCCCGGTAATCCTGATAATTTGAGCCATAATTAAATTGCACGCCGGCGATGAAGGGAATTGAAGTGTGCACCGAATCATCAAACAGGATCACGTGATCCGTATTGTCCGTTTGTTCATATTGATGCATATCCCGGGCCACTGCCCTGCCCGCATCGCGTAAGGTGTAATCCGGATTCCGCAGATAGTTGGTCAGATCGTACAGATTACGGGCATTGGCGGCCATAATCAGTATGATCGCGAATACAACAATTTTCTTAGCGGATAAGTTAGCGAAAATCGAGCGCTCTGTAGTATCTTTGATCGCGGCCAGATTAACCGGCAGTGTTGCCGTAAAATATGCGAGCGGGATCGATAAGACCAGATAATAGCGCGGCGGATGATAGTTAAACATACCGTGAAACAGGAATGTGGACACCAACAGTGCGACGCCCATTAAATCGTAAGGATTAAACGTTTTTTCAGCACTTCCCCGTTTAATTAAAATGACCAGGTTGAACAGCATCAGTACGAATAACGGCCAGTTATAGCGCACAAAAGGATTGGCCAGCGAACCGGCAAACAATCTGATTATCTCTACCGGATTAAATACGATTTTTTCGAAAATCAGCGTATGGGCATGTTGTTCGGTTGCCCCCTGAAAAAACTGCCGCACGGTTAAAAGAACGATGGCGTATAATAATACCGCGACGACTAGGGTAGCCAGAAAACCGTAGCGATTGATTTTTGCATCGGATTTCAAAAAACGCGTCATTAAAAGATAAATAAGCAAGGCCAGTATAAAATTGACTGCCGAGGTCTTGATTAGCAGCGCCGCGGCGAGCATTATACCGGCGAAAATGTAAAACCGGTATTGCCTGCCCTTTGTTGTTTGTCCGGCATGCAGGAACATGAATAATGACAGAAAACCGAAGGCGGCCATCGGAATATCCAGCAGGGCCATCTTGCCATAGATAAAAAAGTAATAATTCGATCCGATTAAAAACAGAGCCAATAGTGCAACGCTGTTTTTGGAACATCCGGCATCGTATATTTTTTTTTGAGATACATAGACATAACCAATCAGCGCGAGCATCAGGATCAGCGACAGTACATTGGCCGAAAGCCGTAACGAAAACAGCGACGGATCAAAGATTAAAAAGCTGAGATATTCCATCAACGGCATCAATGGCAAAATCAAAATGTAATTGAAGTCATTTAATTCCGCTTTTCCGCCGAGCCAGAGATTGAGGGCATTGCCGCCGTGATACAATTCGTCGGTTAAGAAGGAAGATGCACTCCAGGTTAAGCTGAGGTCAGGGTCGGCATCCGTGTAAGAAAATTTAAATGCGGCGATGGTCAGAAATATCAGAATCAGTAGCAGGGTCCTAAACTTATTGTTCTTCCTCATGATAGGCTTCTTCCGTATTGACCGACCATATATTATCTTTCGTTTTTATGCCTTTGCGGATATTTTCCACGGCCGTCATCGCGGTCAGCATGGAATGATCCTGATTGTTATAGCGATGCATCCCGTTGCGCCCGATCAGAAATAAATTTTCAAATCGATCCGTAAATTGACGGATTACGGAAAAGCGACCGTAAGAACCGAAATAAGCCGGATATGTCTTGGGCATGCGGATTACCGTGGCATCCGCAACATCTTCGGGGTCGATGATATCGATTTTGGTCAGTTCACTAACGGCCAGATCGCGCAGTTCCCGGTCGCTCATTTTCCAGAGTGCGTCCGTTTCGTTGCAGAAATATTCCAATCCGATCCATACCTTACTGCGATCCTTCACCATCCAGGGACTCCAGTTATTGAAAATCTGCAGCCGTCCCACTTTGACATCCGATTCCTGAATGTAAATCCAGTTATCCCGGATCAGCGCGTTATTACCGTCCGACGATCCATCCTGCCGAACACGCAGTTTGTTTAGCAGCAAACCGACAGTGATAAAATCACGGTACTGCAATCCCCGGGCAACGGACCTTACATCTTCGGGCGCCTTTTCCCCGAATCCCCTGATCAGATCGCGTACGGGCATCGACGAAAAAAAATAGTCGGCTTTAATATCGCTGGTATCACCGCTGTTTTCATCCTTTATTTTAAGAGAAACGATCCGGTTATCTTTTGAATAAACTCCGACAACTTTTGATTTCAGGTAGATGGATGCGCCCTTTTCCCGAACCAGATCCGCCACGGTTTCCCACATCTGACCCGGTCCGAATTTGGGATACAGAAATTGCTCGATCAGGCTGGTTTCGGTTGATTTCTGTCCCAGGGAATTATCCCGTCCGGCAATATTGCGGATGGCATGAAAAATTGCCCTGGATACGGACAGTCCTTTGATACGCTGGGCGCCCCAATCGGGGGCAATCTCTCTGCATGATAAGCCCCAGACCTTTTCCGTGTAGTCCTTAAAAAATGTCTGATAAAGCACTTTCCCGAAGCGGTTGATGAAAAAATCTTCCAGAGATTTTTCTTCTTTGATGGGAAACAGGCGTGCTTTGAGGTAACTGAATCCGATTTTAACCATACGCGCTAATCCGAGGTTGGATATCGTGTTGGCATTCAGGGCAATGGGATAGTTGAAAAATTTCCTGAGATAAAATATGCGCGAAAGCCTGGAACGGATTAACATCACCCGGTCTGTTTTATCCGGATCCGGGCCATGGCCGGGCGAATCCAGCGACCGTGTTTTTTGCTGATAGCTGATATCAATGCGGGTTCGGTCGCTATCCTTCACTTTTTGCAGGGGGAGCAGATTCAACCACCAGGCCATCACCCTGTCGGATTTAGAGAAAAATCGGTGTCCTCCGATATCGATACGGTTACCCTTATAATTCACCGTTTTGGAAATACCGCCTATATCCGCGGACATTTCTACAATAACCGGTTTGATATCCGTTTGCTCAATAAGCTCGTAGGCCGCGGTTAATCCCGCCGGACCGGCGCCGATAATCAGTGCTGTTTTCTTATCATTCATCATTCTATCTGAACAGGATAAATTTCTTTCCTAAAAAATTCCACCAGAAAACCAGAACGACCGCAATGAGTTTGGATACCAGATAATGGAAATACATTTCCTCGGTAAAATACCACATGAACAGTTCATTAAGCACTAAACCGACAAGACCGATGAGGGTAAATATCATAAACTCATTTCTTTTGCTTGCAAAGATACGTTTTGTGAAAACCCAGGTAATACTCATGATATAATTCACAATTAATCCCATAATAAAAGCAATGGCCGCGGAAATCAGATAATTAATACCTGCGTATTCCGTTAAAATAAATAATGCGGAAAAATCGACGGCAAAAGCCGTTCCGCCGGCAATGGCATACCTGAATGTCTGAATTGAAAAGCGGTGCGAACGTTCTGTGAATAATTGCCGTAACATAAACGGCCTTATTTCACATCGGTGATAAAGGCCTGATAACCGGCACTCTTAATAGCCATGGCCACTTTTTCGGCATTTTCGGGGCACAGGGCAATCACAGCGCCTCCGCCGCCGCCACCGGTAAGCTTGGCGCCGAAGGCGCCGTTGCGCCGGGCAATATCAACCAATTCTTCAATTTCCCGGCCTGAGACTTGAAGGGCATTCAATAACCCCTGATTAATATTCATCAGCTCGCCAATTTGTTCCAGGTCTTGATTTTTAATGGCCGTGAGCCCCTGGCGCACCAGAATATCCGTTTCACGGAATATGTGATTGTAAAGGCGTTTGTTGCGCTGCCAGGCTTCCCTGACTTTTGTGACCATTTTTGCCGTCAGGCTCTCGGTCCAGGTTAGACCGATAACAAAACGCAGTGGTTTATCAACCTCGATCTGTTTCATCAACGGCGGTTCGCCTTTTCTGTAAAGCAGAAATTTGCCGTAAGTCGCCATGGTATTATCGATGCCGGATGGGGTGCCATGTACGATTTTCTCCGACGCATAGGCCAGATTGCAAACTTCATCGTCACTGAGATTGAGTGAAAAATTTTCCGAAAGGGCGCGGATAATTGCAACGGCCAGTGAAGCTGATCCGCCCAGTCCCATTGCCCTCGGTACGTGCGGAAAAACTTCGATTTTCATATTCCGATCATTTAATTCCAAACGATCCAGGATCATTTCCAGTGACCGGAAAATGGAGTACTTATGATCGTGTCCGATATGCAGGCGTTCTTCCACTCCCCAGCGCGGGATAATCAGATGTACGCCTTCTTTTTCGGCATCGCTGACCTTAGCCTGCATAGCCAGCGGAATCGGCGCTGCAATGGCATGGGAGCCGTAAACGACCGTATGTTCGCCGAACAATATGATTTTCCCGCTGCCGGTGGGCAGCTTCTCTTTTGTCGGCTTCAGATACATTTCGGCCTGGACCGGTTCTTCGCTTTCTTTAAGCTGCTCGATAATTTTCCTGGCTTTCCATATTTTAATTTCGGAAGAATCGATCAGTTTTTCGACCACAGTCTCGAAAATCTCCGGCGTCGCGCCGGCGGCGATAACAACACTGCGGGCATGCAGACTCATGTGACCACGCTGAATGCCCTCTGTAGCCAGTGCCCGCAGGGCTGAAAAATTTTGCGCTAATCCAACGGCGCCCAGGAGCTCGGCAAGCTCCCGCGAGGATTTCACGCCAAGGATATGATGGGCAATGGGCACGGCGGGATTGCTTTCCAGCGGACCGCCCACCGTTCCGACGCGAATCGGTATTTCAATTGATCCGATCAGATCGCCCTTTTCATTTTTTTCCCAGCGGGTTAAGGATGTGTACGCTTTTCCGCGGGCGGCATAGGCATGAGCCGCCGCTTCAATGGCCCGCCAGTCGTTGCCCGTAGCAATAACCACGGGATCAATTCCATTCATGATTCCTTTATTATGCGTGGCTGCACGGTAAGGATCGGCGGCGGCAAACTCGTATGCCAGAATGATTCCGTCGCGAACTTCTTCACCGGCGTACCCCTTTCCCTCTAACTGACTGCAGGGCACGCGGCAACTGCTGCGCACAAGGGAACGGTCGGCGAGATTCGATAAGATGCGCAAAAATACACTGCCCTGGGTAATCTTTTCGATGAGCGACGCCACACCTTCGCACATACTGTTAACCAGATTAGCGCCCATGGCGTCTCTTGTATCGACCAGCAGGTGAACGATCACCATATCATTCTGACCGGACGGCGAAGGGATGATCCGCACTTCCAGGTCGCGTACGCCGCCGCCACGGGCCACCATGTTCGGATGCAAACTGTTAGCCAGATTTATAATCTCATCTTTTTCCTGCAGGAGGGCGTGTTTGGCTTTGGATGGATATTTCACACCAACGATCTGAATCTGGCCGATGAGAATCATTTCATCACTTTTACTGGTGAAACCGCCGGTTTCACGGACGATTTTCGCGGCCGAACTTACGGCAGCAATGATGGAAGGTTCTTCAACCACCATCGGAACGATATAGTCTTTTCCGTTAACGACAAAATTCAGCCCCAGTCCCATTGGCAGGCCGAAAACGCTGATCACGTTTTCAATCATTTTGTCGGAATCTTCGGGGCGCAGGCAGGCGCTGCCGTTACGGATTTTCGTGTAGTACGCGTCATTTAAAAAATTATTTTCTCGCAGCAGCCGTAACCGCTCGTGCATTGAATATTTATAAAATTTAGCGATACGTGAATTGCGCATGATCAATTCTCCATTTTAAACAATCTGAACACCCCGGTCGGCGATTTTCACATTGAGCGCTTTATAGCCATCCCGTTCAACCTTTTGTTTAACATGATTCATCTGATCGGCATCTTTGCTGAAGGCGATACCGATATCGCCGCCGCCGGCGCCCGAGGGTTTATAAACGCCACCGGCCTGCTTTACAATTTCATTCAGCCGGCGATGTTCGGGCGAGATCACCGGGACGCCGCTTTTTTGTCCCAGTTTATCCATGCCGTCGTGATAAGCGCCGACAATTTCAAAAAATTTATCCGCATCCTTCTTTTCAAAGGCTGTGCATCCGTCTTTTGAAAGTCTGGTCAAATGCTGAATCACATTTTCATAAATAATCGGCTGAGCTGCTTTGAATTCGTTAATACCGCCAACCATTTTTTTGGTCGATGCCGACTGTCCGGTCCAGATAGGCAATATATAAAGCCCCTCCCATAAATCCAGATTATTGACTTCATATTGAAGCGCGGGATCGCCGCTAACTATCCGGTAAACAAGCACGCCGCCATAAGTGCTGGCCGCGATGTCGATACCGCTGCCCACTTTACCCTGGGCGTTGTGATGGGCATGCAGCGCCATTTCCAGAACCTTTTTTTGTGAAACATCCGGATCATGCTTTTCCAGCAGAACGCGAATTAAAGCGACAGTCAGTGCCGCGCTGGAACCGAATCCCATTTTTCTGTTGATTTCCGCGGAATAGAATGCGTCCGTATTTAATTTGAATTTTAAATAAGGCAGGCTTCTGTTTTCGAAATTATTCCAAACATGTTCAAGGATCAGCCTGAAAAATTCGAGTCGTTGCAGGATTACGGTGTCAATCCGGGGATCGAAACGGACGTGTCCCTTCGTTGTGACCACAAATTCGATGGCATCCACGTTCAGTGAGGGGGCGCTGACCGAAAATTCGCTGCGTTGATTCTCGGTTGCTTCCACTTCAGCATGACGATCAACGGCAGAAACCAGAGCCGGCGCGCCTTCAAGTACTGCATATTCGCCCAATAGTATCATTTTGCCGGGCGCTTTTGCTTTAATCATTTGTTTCCTCCAGAATTCCGGCATCGTCGCCGAGCGCAGTTGAGATGACATTTTTTACGCCGGGAACCTGTTCCAGAGCAGCGCGCACTTCCGCCACGTTGTCGGGCAAACAGATCGCCTTTAACTGCGGACCGGCGTCAATAGTAAAATAGACTTCGGTGCCCTGTTGACGGAGTGCGCGGATTTGATGAATCCCTTCGACGGTGGCGCCATTCCAGTAAATGAGACCGGGATTGGCCGAAAAGGCCAGCGCATGCATTTTCAGGCAGCTCGATTCACTGAGCTCACCAAGCTTTTGAAAATCGCGCGATTTTAAGGCATCACGCATCTCAGCCAAATCGCTCTGCGACGATGCGATCCATTGGTTGTAGTAAGGAGATGTTTCTTTGGAAAGCGTCATGCCGTCGGTTGAGGCAATTTTCTTTTTCCCGGTTGAGGTTACGGCAATCAGTAAACGCAGGTCCCAGTAATCTTTCGGATATAATTGAAAAGCGAAACTGTCCGAGCCATCGTCCTTAATCCCCAGCCTCATTTCCACGAATCCGCCGAAAATGGAGCGTGCCGCCGAACCGGAACCGAGCCGCGCTAATACGGATAATTCCGCCTCGGATAATTCCAGGCCGGCCGCCCTTGAAGCAGCCAGCGATAGTGCGGCAAAAGCCGAGGCCGATGAGGCCAGACCGGCAGCCGTGGGAAAATTATTTTCGCTTTCAACCAACGCATATTTTTTGATACCCGCCAGACGACGAATGCGGTCCAGAAAAGCAGCCACACGTGTTGTTTCCGCCGGCCCGCTGCGACGGCCGTTTAAAAACAGTCTGTCATGATCATACTTTCCGTTGAAATCAACCGTGGTTGTGGTGTGTAAATCGTTGAGGGTCAGGGAAATGGAACCTACTGCCGCTAAATTGAGTCGCGCATCCCGCTTTCCCCAGTATTTAATGAGAGCAATATTTGAACAGGCCCGTGCCGTTATTTTCATGACTCAAAACCATTGATTTTTTTTATTACTCAGGCAACACCTTAGGGGTAATTTCATTTCGCTGAGAACAGTTAAAACAACAATTTACAAGGTTTAACCGTCGAATTCTAATTTTTTTTAGTTAAGCCGTTTATGTTTCTGATTAAGGCCGCCGGCATTAATCAGCAAAAATTTATTGACCGCTGTAAACTTTATGCATTGTTTTGAATATCGTCAGCATATCGGAGTGCCGCGCCTGCCAGCCGAGCTTTTCACCGGCAAGGTCGCAACTGGCGACAAGGGAGCGGGGATCGCCGGCCCGTCTGCCGGTGATCTCGTAATTCACACTGAGTCCCGTGGCCTCCCCGGCCGCTTTGATCATTTCCAAAACAGTATGGCCGCTGCCGGTACCCAGATTCACCAGCAGATTTTCCTGTTTTTCGGTAATGTAATTCATCGCCAGCAGGTGGGCGCTGGCCAGATCGCTGACATGAATATAATCACGAATGCAGGTTCCGTCATGGGTATCGTAGTCATCGCCGAATACCATCATTTTTTCACGGATGCCCACCGCCGTTTCCATGATGACCGGACTGAGGTTGGCGGGATTTTTTTCTTTTCCGCGGATGACGCCGTTTATATCATATCCGGTGGCATTAAAATAACGCAGGGCCGCATAATTGAGTCCCTTTAGTTCGCTGTACCATCTGAGGTTTTCCTCGATGGCCAGTTTGGTGTAACCGTAGTAATTGGCCGGATTGGTGGGATGTTTTTCATCCACCGGCAGGTACTGCGGATCGCCGTAAACAGCCGCGGAAGATGAAAACACAATATTTTGCACATCATGTTTGATCATGGCGTTGAGCAGGGTAAGCGTGCCGCAAATGTTATTATCCGCATATTTCATGGGATTGGTCATTGATTCACCGGCCGCTTTCCAGGCGGCGAAATGGAATACCATATCTATTTTTTGATGAGACAGGGCCTGATCGATTTCCTTTTGCCTGCGCACATCGCCCTCGATAATCAGCGCCTGGGGATGAATATTACTGCGGTGCCCCAGAGAAAAATTATCGAATACAAAAACACGCTGACCCTGATTGCATAAATCCTGTACGATATGGCTGCCTATATAGCCTGCGCCGCCGGTAACCAGTATGTTTTTTTTCTTTTTCATTTCGCGATTTTACCTCATTTTTCAGAACATTTAACTTTGCATCAATTCACTATCAAAAAACATATGCTTAATATTTCATCAACCCGATTGGACTTTTATAAATTCCGGCATGATATCAGCAAACTTTAATCTATCATTAAAATATTTTTTATTTACAAGCATACCTGAAAATACAAAATAAGAATCAATTTTAAAATAGAGTATTTTGACAATGTCCAATACGGCAGGTGTGATTTTTTGGGGTTGTTTTTAATTTTCAGAAAAGCTAAATTTGATGATTTGTCAGTGTATCAAAAACGGCAAAACCGGTTTGATAAAAATTTTTTACCTGAGAATTAAATTTAGAGGTGATTTTGAGTAGCTCTGATATTAATCCCATCTTCGTGTTTGTCTGGAAGAAACGCATCGTCAATATAGCGATTTCATTTCTGCTGGGCATTCTGTTAATTGTTTATGTCTTCTTCATCATGGAGAAGAAATATAGCGCTTCCCTTTCCCTGCTGCCTTCCGCGGCCGGTTTATCCGCACCGATGGGCGGCGGACTGGGCGCCCTGGCCAATCTGGCCGGATTGGGATCGATGGGCAGCGGCGTGCAGAGTCAGGAAATGTATGCAGGTATTATTCATTCCCGGAAACTGCAATCAAGATTACTGGATACCGGTTTCGAATTTGAATATCAGGGACAGACTATGTCCGGGATCCTGCTGGATTTTCTTGAAATCGAAGGGGAAAGCGAGCGGGAAATTTACGAAAAAGCCTTTAAGGCTATGGAAGAAGAGGTTCTTTTTACGGAGATCGATAACGATAATAACATTCTTTATCTTAGCGTTACGCTTAAAAACCCAGTACTCGCTGCTCTGGCTGCTAATAAACTGGTGGAATACCTGGATGAAATCGTACGCACTCAAATCAATAAAGAATATCACGAGCAATATGATTATCTGAAAAACCGCATCAGTGTTGTTGGCGACAGCATGAAAATGGCAGAGAATGCGCTGAAGGAATTTTTAGAAAAAACACGTGATTTCGAAGCGCCGCAGAATATCGTACGCGAAATGCGGTTACGCCGGGCCATTACCGTCCGAACTACGATTTATGCGGAATTGAAAAAACAGGAAGAAATTTTTGTTTTGGAAAATATGCTCAATCTATCACCAGTTAAAGTACTCGACGAAGCCCGGCCGCCATATAGAAAGAGCCGCCCCAAACGTCTTTTGGTTCTTTTGAGTCTGTTTTTCTTTTTCACTTTTATTCAGTTTTCGATCAATGCCGGCATTGTTATTTACCGCAGATTCAGAACCAGGGTTATAAGCCGGATCGATGAATGAATTTTATTAAAAAAATAACGACACACCGGGACCGCAAAAGTTTATTATCCAACTTCTTTAATTTTGTGCTGTTTAAGGTCTCACAGTATGTGGTGCCTCTGATCACCATGCCCTATATTATCCGGGTCATTGGGCTGGAATATTTCGGACTGGTCAGTCTGGCCCAGACCATCGCCATGTATTTTAAAATCGGCGCCGATTACGGCTGGTCGATACTGGGTGTGCAGTACATTGCCCGCGTGCAGAAAGATGCCCGGAAGAAATCGGAAGTGGTGAGCAATATTTTTTTTATCCAGTTTCTGCTCACAATGCTGGGATTTATCTTATTGACCATGCTGGCCCTTTTCATTGGCGAATTGCGCAGTGAATGGCAGGTGTTTTTCGCCGCATATATTTTTGTACCGGCTAATATGATGATTGCTTCCTGGTTTTTTGTGGGCATGGAACAGGTTAAGTTTTTGAATATTGTCAATCTGGCCGGCCGACTGGTATACCTGGTGCTGATATTTACCTTGCTACGGGAAAAATCACAATATGTTCTGGTGCCGCTGCTAAACAGTTTGTCGCTGATGATCGGCGGTTTGCTGGGAATATTCGTAATTATCCGGCACTTCCGGGTCAGGCTGTTTATTCCCAAGATTTCAATGGTAAAAAAATATCTGACCGAAGGCTGGCCGATATTTCTGTCCTATTTTGCCACCAATCTTTACCGTAATATGAATATATTGATTCTTGCCCTCTTTACAAGCAAGGAGATGGTCGGTATTTTTTCGGCGGCGGATAAAGTGGTAAAAATCGCCCAGCGTACATTCGAACCGATCACACAGACGCTTTATCCCTATATTTCACGGATAAAAGTGGAATCACAGGAACGGGCAAAAAAGGCGATTAAATATCTGGCCTTAATCATGGGATTACTGGGCGGGACGGCAATGCTGCTGATTATCGGATTCGCACACTGGATTATTTACATCATCATCGATGAGCAATCTCTGTTGGGGACGCAAATCCTGCAGATCGGCAGCGCGGTGATTCTGTTCGGCGTACTTAATTACGTATTGGGTATAATTTACATGACAAACTTTGGCATGAAAAAACAGTTTTCGAATTCGGTTATTCTGACTGGTTTTGTAAATATAATCGTGTGTTTCCTGTTGTCTTATCAGTTCAAGGCTACAGGCGCAATGATTTCTTTTGCTTTCTCGGAGGGATTTCTGATAATGCTCTTCATCTGGCATATCAACCGGCATAACAGAACTGCATCCGGAAGGGCTGCTCATGGATAAACAGGCGGCGATTATCTTAGTGAACTGGAACGGCTGGCAGGATACGCTGGAGTGTCTGGAGTCTATTCTGAAGCAGGATTACCACCGATTTGACATCATCGTCGTCGATAATCGCTCAGGTGACGACTCTGTTGCAAAAATCAGGGATTGGGCCTCCAGTGAACAGGTCGAAATTGCCGCTAAATTTCAGGATCTGGTTTTGCCGCTCAGTCCGCGCCCTGTACCTTTTCACGAAGTCGAAGTTGCTGCAATCGGTCAGTTTAAGAAACCGGCAGAAGCCAAATCCCCGGCAGTATATTTAATCAAAAATAATGAAAACAGCGGCTTTGCCATTGCCAATAATATCGGCATGCAATTCGCGATGTCCGAGCTGGATGCGGACTATTTGTTTTTACTTAACAATGATACTGTCATTAAAAAAGATACCCTGCGCGTTCTGGTGGAAATCAGCGATAAGCATCCTGAATATAGCGCTCTTCAGGCGGCGATTTACTATTACGATTTACCGGAAACCATCTGGCATGTGGGCGGCAAAATACTGCCCTGGCTACAGACCAGAAAATTCCGTGCTCCTGGCGGGGAACCATTGAAGCAGACCGATTTCGTGGTTGGCGCGGCTCTGTTTCTGCCAGCGGCAACCGTACGCAGCATCGGCGCGCTGAGCGATCGTTTTTTTCACGGCGAGGAAGATTTCGAGTTCAGCATGCGCCTGCGCAGAAATCAGCGCAAAGCGGCGGTTGCGGCAAAGGCCGTGGTGTATCACAAAGTGGCTGTTTCATCAACCAAAGAGCTGATCAAAAAGGACGGCACCAGAATCATCAATGCCGCGCTGAACCGGCTTGTGCACATGAAACTCTACCTGCGCGGCTATCGCTGGCAGATCTGGCGATTTTTCACCATGCTCTATTTTTATGCGCTGATGGTCGTAAAACATAAACTGACGCCGGGATATTCGATAAAATTGTATTTTGCTATTTACCGTGCTTCGTCAAGACTAAACCGCGTAACCCGGCAGGACATTAATCAAATAATAAATCAAGTCAATGTTTGAGCATCAACTGGCATCGATCGGATTTGCATCCATTGCTATCATGCTGCTTTATCTGGAAAAAGTACGCATCAACAAGGTAATTACGCCGTTTTCCGTAACTTCGATTCCCTTTATTGTGATTGTGCTGCTTTCCAACTTTTTTCTGATCGAGCTGAAATTTCCTCCGGTTACCATGCGCGCCCAGTTTTTTATCCTGACTCAACTGATCATCCTGTGGTTTGCCGGTTATTTCATTTCCGGATTTTTCGATGTCAAACGCATCACCGCCAACAATACCTACCGGCCGGCAGCGGATGAATTTTACCGCTACGATCTGATTGTGATTGTGCTGGGCTGGATCGCTGTATTCGTTGTGGCCCATAAGGTGCTGGGTCTTTTTCAGAGTCACGGCGGCTGGAGTTACTTCGGCGATCCGGAATATGAGGATCAGATGACATCCGGATTTGCCGGGCATGTTAATCATGTGGGACGGGTTTGTTTCATTTATCTTATTTTTACGATCAGAAAGTCAAATCACAAAATTTTATCATTCCTCACCCTATCGGCTCTGGCTGCAGTTATTGTGCTCATTCAGATCAAATATCTGATTCTCTACCTCATTCTGATGACCTTTATTTATTACAATGCCGAATCCGGTCCGGGAAGACAGATGCGCAATCTGGCCCTGGCTGCGCTGACGCTGCTGGTTATTTTCAATCTGTTCTGGGTATTACTTAAAATTGCCTGGGGTAATTTCGGCCTGGATAATGAGATGGTTTATCTCTATATCGCCCGGCAGACGGCCAATTATCTGGCCAGCGGATCGATGCTGCTCGATCACTGGTTGAATCACGCCTACGTCCGGCCGGACTGGACGCTTTGGGTGATACCGGAAAATCTGCAAAACGTGGTGACCGGTAACCCGATCCGCTACTCATTCGTACCAATGGTCAGCCTGGGATTCGAAAAAGTCGCGCCGCTGGTTTATTCCAATGTCGGTACCGCTTACGGTTCTTTTTATCTGATCGGCGGCTGGCCGCTGACCCTGGCCTACTCGGCGGTTACCGGCGTCATTTATTATACGGTTTACTTCTCCAGTTACGTCAGATACCGCTTCGATCTGATCTTTCTCAATCTGATGCTGCTTACCATCACCACCATGTCCTTTTTCGGTCAGTATTACACGATACTATCCACCTATGAAATGCCTGTCATTTTTATAATGATGGGACTGGGATTTAAATTGATTACCTACATCCGCACGAAGATTTTGTACGTTGATTGTACTTTCAACTGAAAATTCAAGATGCACGATAGTTTAACAACATGGGATCATGTTTAGTGTAATGAGAATTTACACAATTATCATATACTTTACGAAGGTTCTTTATCAGCAATTGTCATCCGAAATAATCTCATTTCAATCCACGCGCTTCAACAAATATCCCGACCTTCGATCAGACAGGCCCATGCTGCTGTATTTAAAAGATTACTTTTCATGAAAGGATTAATTGATCAGCCTGGCATTTTCCCCGACGTGCAGGGATTGCTGAAAAAATAAGTCGCAGACATTTCTTTTTTTTGATGGTTTGTTTACCGGTATCAAGGCACTGTTTGTTGAGGTACATTTTAATTCAACGCATATGCGCGAATTATATCCAAGAAATGTCCTTTCGGCAACTGTAATAATAACTGTCTGTTACCGATTTCAACAATTTATTATAAATCGCTGTTTAACACCTTGCGTATTTTTTTGGCCATTTGCTGTATGGTGTATGGTTTCGGCAGAAAATAATAACCCCTTTCCAGCAACCCGCTCTTCATAAGCTTACTGTCGGTATAACCCGAGGTTAATATAATTTTTATATCCCCGCGCATTTTATTTATGTTTTCGGCAAGCTCTTCTCCATCCATATGCGGCATGACCATATCGGTGAGCAAAAGATCAATTTTATCGATGATTTGCTCTTTTTTGATTAAGTCGAGCGCACTCTTTCCGTTTGCCGCCTCATATACTTTATATCCCAATGAGGTCAGAAAAGAGCGGGCCAGATCACGCACATCATTATCATCTTCCACCACCAATATCGTTTCTTTAATATCATTTAAAATTTCACTGCTTTCGCCGCGGGTTTCCGACTCATCTTCGGAACGGGTAACCGGCCAGTATATGGTAACCGCAGTGCCGACGCCCGGTTTGCTTTCGGCAAGCACATAACCTTCGTTTTGTTTTACGATACCGTAGACTGTGGACAGCCCCAAACCGGTGCCCTGACCTTCTTCCTTAGTCGTGAAAAAGGGCTCAAATATTTTGCGCAGGGTCGTTTCGTCCATACCGATGCCGGAGTCCCTCACTGTAATTCTGGCATAATGCCCTTCTCTGCTGCCCGGATTTTTTTTAACAAATTCGGCATTGAGTGTGGTATTGCTGGTTTCCACTATGATTTTCTTTGGTGTTGTTTTATCCTTCTTCTGACGGATGGCATCACGGGCGTTAATAATCAGGTTAACCATTACCTGCTCGATCTGACCGGGATCGGCCTGTATGCGACCGATATCTTTGTCGGTGTGCAGTTCCAGTTGGATATCCTCGCTGATCAGCCGTTTCAGCATTTTATATAAATCTGAAATAATCTGATTGATATCAACGATTTTCGGTTCAATAATTTGCTTACGGCTGAAGGCCAGAAGCTGACGGGTTAAATTCTCAGCACGCTTACCGCCTTTGATGATATTCTGAATATCCGCATAGAAGGGATGATCGGTATTCATCTTGCGCAGAATCATATCGGCATAGCCGTTAATTGCCGTGAGAATATTATTAAAATCGTGGGCAATACCTCCGGCAAGCAGACCGATGGATTCCATTTTCTGCGATTGAATCAATTGATTTTCAAGAAGGCGCTTTTCAGTAACATCACGCATGATACCCTCATAGGCAACGATGTCACCATCCTTATTACGGACAGCGGTGGTCGTCTCGAGCACGATAACTGTTTTTCCGTCTTTACTCTTGAGAATCAGTTCATAATCCTTAAGATGTCCCTCCATTTCCAGTTTCTTTTTAAACGTATGGCGATCCTCGGGATTAACATAAATATCCCGTTCAATATCCACTGCTTTCATTTCCTCAACCGAATCATAACCGAACAGGCGGGCGCCGGCCGGATTGACATCGACAAAGCGGCCTTCGGGAGTCGTTATAAAAACCACATCCTCGGAACGTTCGAATAATCGCCTTAACTTTTGCTCCGATTCACGTTTATTTTCTATCTCACGCTTGCGGGCGAGGGCATTAATAAATAAACTGCCGGCAACCATGAGCAAAGCCGTATCTTCTTCATTCCATTCCCGCTCGTTGTGAACGGTATCCATGCCAATTAAGCCCCGCACCTGTTCGTCATCAACCAGAGGCACAATGAGCATCGATTTGGCTGCTTCAACTTTGAATATCGCTTTTTGCGTCGTTGCTTCATGGGGCAGCTCCTCAAGCTTCGAAACCCGGATGATATCCTGTCGCTCAAGCGTGTTGCGAAACCACTCGAAATCTTCTTTATCCACTGCTTCGTGCTTGTCAATTTTTGATTTAACGTCTTTGGCACACCACTGATGTGTTTTCACCAGTTCCGTCTTATTTTTGCAGAAAAGATAGATGTAGCTGCGGTCTACCTGACTGTATTCGGTGATTGACCTCAAACCGAAAATGATCACTTTATCTATTTTATCCGGCGACAACCGGATGAATTGAATAGAAAGATTGGTGATCAGCTTCTCGATTTCCAATTTGATTTTCAGCGATTTTTCATTTTGACGGTTTTTTTCAATTTTAGAAATCAGCTCTTCATTAATGTGCGCAAGTTGATTAAGACTGCTCTCCTTTTTAGACAGGATATCACGGGTAACAACTATTCTTTCCTTAGTTTCGCGCAGTGCCCGATGCTGCATGTAATTAAGACGACGCAGTTTTTCAAGTGAATAGTTTATGTAAACACCGATTAGATTGATTATCAGAATCACGATTGGCATCAATGTTTGCGCTGCCGTAATTGTTAAATTCTTAAAAATAACAACAACAATGAGCGCGATGAAAAGCAGCCATCCAATGAGCAGCGTGTGCAGAAATGTCCGTCCGGAAAAAATGTAGTTGTAGGATGTTAGAACAGCCAGAGCCAGCGTATAAACCAGATAGTTTTTATTTCCATTCAGAATCAGCATTCCAACCAGGCTGACGCCAATCACAACAATGGCAGTGCTTTCGAATACCGGCAATATCAATCGCAATGATTTAAGAAAAGACATCAACAACAAAATGATCAGAATGGATCCTGTGGCAAAGAATAAAACCTTATCCGGATTGAATGATATCACATTTGTAAAATCTGCGCTAAACACAAAAAACAGCGCATAACCCAACGCTAAAAAGAAAAACGACCACTGGAAATTTTTCGCATTTGTTTGCAGCTTACTGGCGCTGAAATCGCTTTCATCCTGTTTTCTAAAGAGCAGACTTAGCGGATTCATCCCTGAATGATTCATACCGTCATATCTTTCTGTTTTCAGTTTTCGAATTGAACCAAATTCATCCTTTCGGCGCAATTCTCATGACCATGATTTTTATTACTAAAAAAATCCGTTTTCTAATCAATATGCCTGCCCTGAATCATTGCCGGACATGCATTTCCTATCACACGATTTTAAAAAAAATACTTAAATACTTTTCCAGCCGCGTCATTCATACCCGGACAGTTGCATAAGCCCCGCGGTTACCGGTATTTAAAATCCGTTACCAATTAATCTACTTTTGCAGAATCATTTTTACCGATTTCATTTTTTCATTCAGCTTAACCGTTAAAATGTAAATTCCTGATGCGACCGGCCGGTTGGAGTTGTTTCGGCCATTCCAGTTTACCTGATAGTAGCCGGCATCCGCAAAATGCATTTGCTTCAATATTTTGACCGACCTGCCTAATATATCATAAATTTGTATTGATACAAAACCATCTTCGGGTATTTGGTATTTTACCGTGGTTGACGGATTAAAGGGGTTGGGATAATTTCGGCTGACTTCAAAACGGGTTGGCATGTTTTTGAAGTTTTCAAGCTTATCCTTTAAAAATGTGTTGCTGCCCACCAATAACCGGAATGATTTCTCATTGGCCCGGGTTTCAATATTTCCTTTGGGATATTTTATGCCGCTTTTCGGGGCAATAACAACCCAATCAAAACCGGCGGGTAAATTTTCCGGTTCGATTTCAATCGTTGTCTTGCCGTCGAAATTGCTTTGCAGATTCAGATCGAATTCATATCCGTCTGCTGTCAACGGACGAAAGTCCTCTGCATATTTACCGCCATAATCCGGCCAGTTATCTTTGTCAAATGAAACCGATACATATTCACCAACGGCCGGCGGCTTTATACAATCGAATTTATCCCAATCAGCTTTGGCAGTCTTTAACGCGCCGGCAAAATTGTATCTGTCGTATTTATTCTTCTTCCCGGCGGTAATCCTGATCTGCCACTCATCCTTGCCCAATACCCTGGTTACGGGTACGGTCGAGTTGTTTTCAGCAGCTTCTGCCGGAACTGAAAGTACCGTATCGCTTAACGCATAAACAGCATAACCCGCAAACGGCTGCATCACCGTAGCTTCTTGCCAGCCGCCGCCGTTGTAAAAATACAGTTTATCACCGCTTATCGCATTTTTACGAACATCTTTCCATGCAACCGGAAAGGCAAAGGGTACGGCAATCATATTCCAGCCGGCCCGCAGATTAATTGTATAATCCTTGCCTGTAGTGACGGAGCGAACGTTATCCAAATCCAGATGCTTTGCTGATTTCGTTATCAGCCACAGTGCTTTGCCCGGCTTAATTGTACGGTTCATATCCGAAAGTTCCTGAAAACGTTCGTTCTGATTATCCCAGTCGAAGATACGGTAGCGGCTGTTATCATAACTGCCGAGATCATCGTTGAGCAGGTCCGCCAGATTCTGCCCGAGCATATCGACCGGAAAGGATATCATCTGATAACTGTCGGCTTTTGTGGCGGCAGGCAGGCTAACCTGTGCTATCTGAACAATCCCGCTTTTGGGATTTTCAGCGCCTTCGGCAGGATACGTGCTTGCTGTGCCGCCGTGCACGGCTTCAATGTAGTACTCAATGCCGCGGACACCGATAAAATCCGACGGCACTTCCGTTTCCCAGATATTATCTTCCTTTTTACTAAAATCCAATTGGGAAAAGGCGTGGCTGCCTCCTTCGCGGATGTGCAGCATTACGGAATGTATGGTTGTTTCATCATCGGATATGGCGGCCTCGATTTTGGTGCTGCTGTTCATGGCAAAAGTAATGTTTGCCGTATCAATCGTGAATGCTGCCGGCGTCTGATCGATGATACCGGTTCCGCTCAGATTGACCAGGCAGGGATTATTTTGCGTATCATTACTGTAAATTTCCAGCACCGCTCTTTTCTCACCTGCGGAACCGGGCGTCATGATGACCTCAAATTCACGGGGATTATCGGCGGGTGGCATCGTAAATGGCACCGTATTTTCACCGATAGCGAAGTTATCTTCATCGGGACCGCTGATTTTCAGCTGGGTCACAGTTAGCGACTGATCGCCGTGATTATATACAAAAACTTTTCTAATCAGATTTTCACGAACGAATATCGAACCGAAATTCAGTGAGTCACCATGATTGGTGGCAATGTATGGCCGGTCGACTACATAACTCCACCCGGATAGCGGTACCTGATTCAGAGATTGATTAGGGTCGTTACTGTTTATCTTTAGTATCGCTTCTTTGCTGCCGATGGTTAAAGGATCGAAAGTCATTTGTAAAATCCGGCTTCCTGTACCGGGTTCAATAAAGAACGGCACCGTGACCGAAGATAGTGTAAAATTTGCGCTGTCTCTTCCGCCAATCCATACGCTGTCCACCCGCAGCGCCGCACTGCCCTCGTTTGTTAGCTCAAGTACGTCCGTTGAATCGCTGCCGAAAATGATACGTCCAAAATCGAGCTGTTCCTTGTTTAGCGATAAAACGGGCAAACCGCCGCGGGCGCGAATCCGGATATTTACCGTATCCTGTTCAAAGTCATTATTCAAAATCAACAGTTCTGCCTGTTTTTCCCCGAGCGTGGTCGGCGCGAAGAAAACCGCAATATCATATATAGCGCTGTCCGGTGCAATGATCATTGGGAAGCGGTCATCCGGTACGCTGAATTCACTGGCATGATTGCCTTCGAACTGTAGGCCCTCCAAAGTCAGCGGCGCGCTGCCGGTATTGGATACAGCTAAATTTTGCATATCCTGTTCGCTAAGCACGACCGTACCAAAATCAATTTCTTCCGGAGTAACGGCTATGGTCGGTTTTACGCCCCGGCCTTCAAGCTGAATTGTATAGAGCGGATTAACCGGATCGTTACTCCGGAGTGTAAGCAAAGCTTCATTCGAGGCTTCATACTCAGGAGCAAATCGTATTTGCAGTGTCGCCGGCGCGCCCGCTGCCGGAATATCAAAAGGCTCCCTTTGGTCCAGCGTAAAAAGTGCGCTGTCCCGGCCGAGAATCTTCAGGCTGTCAACTTTCAGGGTTTGATTTCCGGAATTATAAATATTTATCGTAGCCAGTGAATCGCGGTTAAGCCAGACATCGCCAAAACTGAATACAAGCGAATCAGCGGCAATTTCCGGGGCGATACCGGTTCCCAGCAGGGTTATCTTTAATGTATCCTGCAGAGGATCATTGGAATAAAGATGCAGTTGCGCGGTTTTCTCGTTGGCAGAGCGGGGAATGAAGTTAACATTTATTTTAACCTTTTGAGCTCCCGGAGAAATTTCAACCGGGAACTGCGTAGGATCGATATAAAAATCCGCCAAATCCTGCCCTGCAATACCGGCGCTGTCCACTTTCAACAAAACATTTCCCAGGTTACCGATTTCAAGGGTTCTCTGCGAATCCGCAAATACATCGATGGCGCCGAAATGCAGTTGCAGCGTGTCGCTCGTTATCAGCGGTGCAACGCCTTTCCCGGACAAGGCCACATCCAGCGTATCATTTAAGGGATCGTTGCTGATAATCCTAATAAAAGCATTTTTACTTCCCAAAGTTAATGGCGTAAATCGCACCAGCAGCGACTCGGGATCGGCGCCGACCGGAATAATCAAAGGCGCGCTGATTTTTTCGATTGAAAATTCCGAAGCATCCGTTCCCATTAAGCCGGTTTGATGAATTTTCAGATCCGCACTGCCGAGATTTACCAGAGCAAAATTTGCGACGGCATCCCGTCTCAGTAAAACCTGATTGAAATCGTACGACTCCGGTCCGACTGCAATTTGCGGCTTAACGGCCTTTCCAATAAGCGGAATTTCAATGATGGGATACAGCGGATCGCTGCTCAAAATCTTTAATATTGCTGTTTTGTCTCCTTCCGACATTGGAGCAAATTTTATTTCTACGGTTTGACGTTCGTCGCCCGGTGTGATAACGAATTGTTTCACTTGATTGACGATCGTATAAGACGGGTCGCCTTCCAGTTGCAGGTCGGTTATATTAAGATCAACATTGCCGAGATTGAAAAGGGGCAGGATGATCGTAGAATCGGAATATACAAATAATTCGCCAAAACGGATCGAATCGCGTCCGGCGCTGATCCGCGGTCCGATTGCCGTGCCCTGTAATGTGATCTCAGTCTGCGGATTAAAAGGATCATTACCGGAAATATGAAGGGCTGCAGATTTTGCAAAAGGATCGGTTGGTCTGAAATGGATTTCAATAATTTCTGAATCGTTGACAGGCACGGTCAGCGGCAGTACGGCAGCCGTAAAACTAAACTGGTCGGAATCCGGGCCACTGATGTTCAGGCTGTCGATCCGCAATGTATCGTTACCAGTGTTGGCAATCGAAAGCAGTGCCGTTGAATCATTGGGCAAATAAACATTACCGAACAGTATCTCAGACTTATCGGCAATCATAAACGGCGCTTTGCCGGTTCCGTTCATGGCAATATGTGCCGTGCTGTTCTGCGTGTCGTTGCTGATTACGCGCAATTGGGCGCTGTACTGACCAATCGAATCCGGTTTAAAGCGAATTTGCAGACTGCGGGATCCGTTGGCCGGCAGTGAAAACGGCGCGCTGCCGCTGAGAACCGAAAAACTATTCAGGTCCGCGCCAATAATTTTGGTACTGTCAACGACCAGTTCCGCACTGCCTTTGTTTGAGATTTTTAGTACTGCGATTGAATCATTGGGAATTTTTACGCCGCCGAATTCCAGCGCCGTCGGATCGAAAGCAATTTTCGGCGCAATGCCCGTTCCCTGCAGGGGGATGTCTAAGGGGCTGTCATCGGGATCGTTGCTCATTATCTGTAATTGTTCGCTGAAATCAACGGCTGAATCGGGTTTAAAGGTCACCAGCAGTGAATCTGACCCAAACGGAATCACATCAAATGATTGTTTATCGGGATAGAAAACGGACTGACTGCTTTGCGCCGAATAAATCCGCAGCGTATCGCCCCCCACATTGAATACGGATAATTTTAATTGCAGTGAATCGCCCAGCAGAACTTCGCCAAAATCCAGACTGTTCGGAGAAACAAAGATATCCGCAATCACGCCATTGCCTTGCAGATCGACCTGTTCATCGCCGGTATCGCTGATAATAACAACGTAGGCCCGGGCCAGCCCGGTCTCTTCCGGCGTGAAAACAACCTCAAATTTCAGACTATCATAGGGATCGAGCTGAAAGGGCTGGGCAGCGGTTGAAAAATAAGCGGCGTTCTGTCCGTTTATGGCAATACTGTTGATACTGAGTATGGTATCGCTGTAATTTTTCACCGTGATAAAAGCGCTTTTACTGCTGTCGCGGGTAACATTGCCGTAATCAATTTCCAGCGGTGTAACGAAAAGCGGCTCATACCACAGACAAGCTTTTTCGCCGCCGTACGCCCCCATATCATTGCGCGCTGTTCCCAGGGAGGGCGGAAAACAACGATCATTATACTGCGCATCCGGATTTCCGGTATCCACACAGGGTGAAGTTGGGTCAAGTTTGAATGACGCGTTATCGATGAATTGTGGGTCTTCAGAGATATTTCCGGAGCCGGAAAAGCCGCTCTGATTAATATCGCTGTAAGATACATTGACCGTCCCGCCGGAATGACCGATCTGCGCGCTGCTGTTATAATACAGGATCGAGTTCATGATATCGAGTGCGGCGTCGGTCATAAATACACCGGATCCGGCGTTATAGGCAACAACAGAATTGACCATTTTCATATCGGCGCCGCTGCCGGTGATAAACAATCCCTGCTTTGTATTATGGGCTACGATGCTGTTCCATAGCTCAATGGAGCCGTCGGTATTATTGACACCATTCTGTTCGTTAGCGGTGATCGTACAATTTTTCAGGATTGCGCTGCCCGCTGCTTCCACAACGAGGCCGTGCTGACCATTGCCGGTAATCACGCAGCGGGTCAGTTCAACCTGCCCGGAACTGATTGAAATACCATCGGCGCCATTATCTGCAATCCGGCTTTTAATGAATGCCGGATTACTGTTATCGACATTGACAGCGTTGGCCGCGGATCCGGTTAAAACGCAGTATTCCAACCGTGTTCCGGTTGCAGCGCCGTTAAAAGCGATGCCCTGCCAACCGTCTGTATTACTTTCATCCGGCTTAAAGTAGATGGAGTCCCCTTCGGCGCCTTCGGCCTTTAAAATGCCCGACACGCTGAACAGATAGGCGCCGAAGAATAAAACTTCGGTACCAGGCTCGATGGTGAGATCGACAACATCGACGTCATTCATTATATGATATGGGCTGTTTTCTTCTGTCCAGACTTCACCGTCGATTGTCATATAATCTATTGTGGTTTGCGCATGCAGCGGCACGACACACAATCCAATTAAAAAACAGAAAAATAACAATAAGTTATGTTTATGTAAAAATGCATTATTTGGCATAAAGTATCCGTTAGTTTAATTAATTCTGAAAACGGGCACGCATTATTCCGGCCAGTCGGGCGGATTGGGCAGCGGCTCCGCCTCGCTGTCACCTTTAGTGACCATATAAACCACAGCACCGATAACTACCGCCCCGCCGGCGCCGACCCACCACCATAAATTATTTTTTTCTTTTTGCGCTGGTTCTTTCCGTAGCTTTTCCTGCGTCTGTAGCTGTTGTTTCACTTCAATAACCAGGGCAACGAACTGCGGCGGTTCCTGTTCGATGGTTGGGGCGTAATCCGGTTGCATTTCTAATATTTTCCCGATGACCTGCTTCGCCGGTTCCTGTTTATCTTTTGCAAGCATGATTTGTGCTAACACTTTATAGGCATCAAATTTTAAACTATCGGCAAGTGTCGTATCTTTAAGGCAGGGATTAAGCACCCCGAGCGCTTCATCGAAGTTGCCTTCATAATATAATTGTTGGGCAGCGTCTATTTTTTTCTGACAATCAGCCTGGGTATTGTTCCGGGCGTAAAGTCGACCGCTCAATTCCGGTACCGGTGTCAGAATCTGGCCTGCTATCAAAATATAAATGATTATTTTTTTAATTATTGCTGCATATTGCAAATTTAAACACTCCCTGATTTGCTTATTCGATCGGATGAGCAATTTACGGATCCTGCTGTTAACTTTCCGTAAATTAAAAATGATTCCTGTCGTATAAAATGTATTTTTGTAATTCCAATTACATTTTATACCTCTGAAAATATAGGGTAAAAAAATTTTTTCTCAAAGATTAAATCCATGCAACTGCATATTTTTTTGTCAGGCCGTTGCTGAAATATTACATGCCCCGGGATCTGAGTGAGAATAATAACCCATTCCCGTGGCGAACGGGAACCGGTTACATATTGCGTTTCATGATAAATTTTTGCGGCTCGTCGGGAATATCAAGCAGGTTCAATTCCCGCTCGCCGCCCATCAGCGTATAACCTTCCTTCTGCACCGCAATACGATATGTTCCCACCCGCAGTCTGATTTCCTTGGGCGTCATTTCTCCTGTTTTTTGACCGTCGATGATGATTTCACCCCAGACCGGCCGTCCTTCCGAGTCAAAGGCCGTTACCCTTAACGGAATTTGTTTGTTAAAATCAATGATCAGGTCATTGGTTTGGTTTTTATTGATTTTAACGGCTTTTCCGATTGAGCCGAATGTCGGATGCTCAACGCGGATACGATGCGTACCAACGTTTAAATTTAGTTTTTGCTTTAAGTCCGTATTTTCAGAGATCAGATCATCATCGATGTAAAGCGTACCCCAGGGTTTGATCAGCACATGCAGCGACCCGGTCTGCGCTTCCAGGCGGGCATTGACTGTAAACGGCTGCTTCCGGCTGATATTGACCGTTGTGCTGAAATCTTCATAACCTTCTTTTTTGATGGTCAGCCGGTGATCGCCGGGGACAATCCCGGACATATTGGCCGGCGTCTGCATGTTCCCGATTGTCCTGCCGTCGATAAGAATCTGCGCGCCGGGCGGATCGCTCGAGACAATCAGCGCCCCGGTCAGTTTTTTTAAGCGGGCGTGCACCCGCGTCTCAGTCTCATTTTCCGGTCTGACATTGCGTGAATAAGTTTCATAGCCGCCCAAACGTAAAACGACGTTATAGTTCTGATCCTTAACGCCGCTATACTGATACGGCGTAACGCCCACCCGCTGATTATTGATCTGAAGCGCGGCGCCGGCCGGTGATGAGGTGATGCGCAGAACACGCACGTCCGTAGCCGTTTCCTGTTCTACGGGCGGCGGCGTCTGTTCCGTCACCAGTGACGGCGTTGGCTCCGCCGGTTCGGTCGCCGTTACCTGCGGCCGGAGACGAAAATAGAAATCCTGCAGCGCATTGCCGTTTAAAACAACACTCGTATCCACGGATGAAAATCCTGCTTTGCTGAGTATCAGATGAACGGAATCGGATTTGACGGGAAAATCCAAAATCGGTGTATTTCCGATCAGCGCACCGTTCAGTTCAGTCCGGGCGTCAACCGGCTCGGTTATTATATTAAGCGCCTTTTCTTCCCGCGGAATACTGAATTTCTGAAACAGCGGCGATAAAAAAACCAGATAGAACATCCCCAGAATAACTATAATAAAAATGGCGGTCAGCAAA